>JBAZYO010000002.1:0-300000 GCA_041659285.1 Vicinamibacterales bacterium
TTAGGTCTTAGGTCTTAGGTCTTAGGTCTTGGGTCTTGGGTCTTCTTCGCGGAGGCGACAAACAAACTTGGCCCCTTCACGTCCGCTTCGGTCGGCAGCGGTGTCATCACGGATTTCTCGAAGCCGGCGGCCTCGAGGTGCTTCTTCATGGTCTTGTCGGAGAAGCCGAGCCAGACATGCCCCATCTGCTGCTGGTATTCCTCGTGGTCGTGCGGGAGCATGTCGACGATCAGGACACGGCCGCCCGGCTTCAGCACGCGGCTCACCTCCGCTAGCGCCCGCGCCGGCTCGGGCACGTGGTGCAGCACCAGCGCCAGGATCGCCACGTCCAGCTGGCCATCGTCGATCGGCAGCGCTTCCATGTCGCCGCGGCGGACGTCCACTTGGTGGGCGCCCTTCAATCGCCTGCGCGCCGCCTGGACCATGTCGGTGGAGCCGTCGACGGCAATCACGCTGGCGACGTGAGGCGCGAGCAGCTCGCTGACCTGCCCGGTGCCGCACCCGAGGTCGCCGACGGTGAGCGTGGGATCGAGCAGGGCGAGCAAGGCGTGCAGGTGAAAGCGATCGCCGAACAGTTCGGCCCGCAGGTGATCCCACTGCCCCGACGCCGTCGCGAAGAAGGCCTGGGACTTCGAGCGGCGGCGCGACAGCACGCCTTTCAGCCGGCGCTCGTCCTGCTCGGCGCCGTTGGTGGACGACACCTGCTCGCGAATGAGCGGCCACAGCTGCTGCGCGCCGGGGTCCAGGTCTTCCAGCGTCATGCCGTAGAAGCGGCTGGTGCCATCCCGGCGGGACGCCACCCAGCCGTCGTCGGCCAGCGTCTTGAGGTGCCGGCTCACGGTGGACTGGGGCAGCTGGAGCACCGAGCAGATCTCGCTGACGGTCAGCTCGTGCCGCTCGAGGGGCAGGAGCATCCGGCAGCGGATCGGGTCGGCCAGCGCGGCCATATGGTCGAGGATCTGCGTGGACATTAATCCGTCAATCCGGATGGAAGCAATAATAACCCGGCGGTAAGCGGCCGTCAAGCCATGGCAGTATCGAGGCCATGCGAACCCGGCTGGCCCTCCTCGGCATCCTCCTGAGCCTCTCCGTCATCGCCGTACAAGCCTCGGTGACCGACGAACGCTACTGGGCGCAGTGGCGCGGACCATCCATGACGGGCGTCTCGCGGACCGCCAAGCCGCCGGTTGAATGGAGCGAGACCAAGAACGTCAAGTGGAAGGTCGAGATCCCCGGCCGCGGGTCGGCGTCACCGGTCGTGTGGGGCGACCGCATCTTCCTGCTGACCGCGGTGCCCGCCGGCGTGAGCGGCCCGGCCCAGCATGAGCCCCGCGGTGCGCTGCCGAAGCGCGGCGTCCATCAGTACAAAGTGCTGGCCATCGACCGGCAAACCGGCAAGACCGCCTGGGAGCGCGTCGCGCGCGAGGAAGAGCCGCACGAGGCGTCACATCAGGACAACGGGACCTGGGCGTCGAGTTCGGCGGTCACCGACGGTACGCATTTGTTTGCCTACTTCGAATCGCGCGGCCTCTATGCCTACGACATGCAGGGCACGCCGGTGTGGCAGACCGATTTCGGCGACAAGAAGATGCGCAACCAGTTCGGCGAGGGCTCGACGCCGGCGCTGCACGGCAACTACCTGGTCGTGGTGTGGGACCACATCGAGGGTCCGTCGTTCGTGATCACGCTCGACAAACGCACCGGCAAGGAACTGTGGCGGGCCACTCGTGACGAGATGGACACCTGGGCGACCCCGCTGGTCGTCGAGCACGAGGGCCGCCAGCAGGTGATCGTCAACGCGATGAACCGCGTGCGCAGTTACGACCTCGAGACCGGCAAGATTGTGTGGGAGGGGCCGGGCACCACCATGAACGTGATCCCGTCGCCGGTGTTCGGGCACGGCATGGTATTCATCATGAGCGGCTTCCGCGGCAACAACCTGAAGGCCATCAAGCTGGCTGACGCCAAGGGCGACATCAGCACGACCGGGGCCATCGCCTGGCAGCTCGATCGCGACACGCCCTACGTGCCGTCGCCGTTGCTCTACGACAACATCCTCTACTTCCTGAAGACCAACAACGGGCTGCTGTCGGCGTTCGACGCGGTGTCGGGCAAGCCCCATTATCAGGTCCAACGCATCGCAAAGGCGCCGGAGGTCTTCGCGTCGCCCGTTGGCGCGGATGGTCGCGTCTACATCGCGAGCCGCGACGGCACCACGACGGTCCTCAAGCACGGGCCGGCCTACGAGGTGCTGGCGGAAAACGTCCTCGACGACGGCTTCGATGCCTCGCCGGCACTCGTTGGCGGCGAAATCTATCTACGGGGCTTCCGCTACCTTTACCGGATCAGCGCCCCCTAACCGTCAGGGCAGCCAGTGCGAGAGAACTCGCTCGGCCGCGTCGAGGGACAGGGGCTTGGATAGGTAGTCGCTCATCCCGGCCTGGATGCATTTCTCACGATCCCCGGTCATGGCATCAGCCGTCAGGGCGATGATGGGGATGTCCTTGAACCGTCCGCCCATTCCACGAATAGCGGCGGTTGCCGCGAATCCGTCCATTTCTGGCATGTGCGAATCCATGAGGATAAGGGCGTATGTCTTGGATTCCAGCGACCGCAGCGCCTCGACCCCGTTGTCGACGGCATCCGATGCATAGCCAAGCTTCTCGACGATCAAGGTGGCCACGCGCTGATTAACGCGATTGTCCTCGACGATGAGGATTCTGCCGTCCTTCGCGGCGGCCGGGGCCACGCGGGACGCCACGCCCACGGCCGAGCCGGGGGCGTGCTTCGAGACCGCGTTCACGATCGCGTCGAACAATGAGGATTGGCGCACCGGTTTGGTCAAGCACGACTCCACTCCCTCATGGCGGGCTTCCTGCGACAGCCCCTTGCGGTCGACCGAAGTCATCATGATGATCGGCACGCCCGACATGGCCGGTTGCGCGTGAATGGCGTGTGCCAGTTCGAGGCCGTCCATCCCCGGCATCTGCAGGTCGATGAGGGCAAGACCGTACGCGTGGCCAGCGGCCGCGGCGCGCTCAAGTTCCGCCAAAGCCCCGACCCCATCCGCTTGTGAGGATCCGCGCATGCCCCAGGCTTCGAGGCGGCGCTTCAGGATCTCCCGGTTGGTGCCGTTGTCGTCGACCACCAGGACTCTGAGGGTAGCGAGGTCGGCGCCTGCCAGCCTGTCTGCATCCCCGCCGTCGCCCAATTCGAAGGGGACCTCGAACCAGAATGTCGCCCCTTGCCCCTCCACGCTTTCGACCCCGATGCGGCCCCCCATTTGCTCGACAATCCAACGCGAGATGGCCAGTCCCAGCCCGGTCCCGCCATAGCGGCGCGTCGTTGAGGCGTCGGCCTGCGAGAACGCCTGGAAGAGGCGTGACTGGGCTTCGGGAGGGATGCCGACGCCGGAATCCCTGACTTCGAATCGGATGGTGACGGTTCTCTCCGTCGCCGCCGTCTGGCGCGCGCTGAGCACGACCTCACCGCTCGGCGTGAACTTGATCGCGTTGTTGAGGAGGTTGCTGAGCACCTGGCGCAGGCGCCCGTCGTCACCGCGCAGGGCATTGGGCGTGTCGGACTCGATGGCCACGACGACCTCCAGTCCCTTCTCGTGCGCTTGGACGGCCACGAGCCTGCCGCAATCCTCCACGGTCCGCAGCAAGTCGAACCCCGACGACTCCAGGTCCATCTTGCCGGCCTCAAGCTTGGAGTAATCAAGGACGTTGTTGATGAGCGTCAAAAGGGTCTCGCCCCCAATGTTGCTCATCTTGGCGAACTCCGCCTGCTGGGCGGACAAGGGTGTATCGAGGAGGAGCTGGGTCATCCCGATCACAGCGTTGAGCGGAGTCCGGAGCTCGTGGCTCATGCAGGCGAGAAACTGGCCCTTCGCGACGGCGGCCGCCTCGGCTGCCTCGAGCGCGACCCCCAGTTCGCGCGTGCGCTCTTCGACGCGCGCCTCCAGTTCGGTGTTGGCCTCGCGAAGCCGGTCATCCGCCGCCTCGCGCGCCGACATCTCCAACTGCATCGGCCTGAGGATGAAGGCGTACAAGATCGGGACGAGAGCCAACACGAGCAGGCCAGCGTCGACCAGCGTCTCGAGCCAAGGGGACTCGAGACGGAGGGACGGAATCAGACTCATGATGACCATCTCGATCGTGAAGATCGAGAGCGCCACGGTCAGAGCCAGCCTGAGGGGAGGGGCCATAGGCTGAGAAGGATACTCACCAGACAGGCGGTCGTCGAGCGGGAAACTCCCGCCTCAAGGCAGCAGTTCGAAGCGCACGCCGCCGCCTGCAATCCGCAATAAAAGGAACCTAGGTAAGCGGCAAGAATGACGCAGGTTCAATTACCCTAGCTCGGCCTCGAGCCGCGTGACCAGGTCGTCGAGCTGCTTGGTGACCGCCCGCACGGTATCGGGCTGGGCCAGGTCGATGCCGGCGCGCCTGAGCAAGGTCATCGGGTGATCCGAGCCGCCCGCCCGGAGCAGGTCGAGGTAGCGAGCGACCGCGGCGGACCGCGCCGCAGCGTCGCTCGTGCCGCTGATCTCTTCCATCAACTTCGCGGTGGACGCAAAGCACGTCGCGTACTGATAGACGTAGTACGGCGACTGGAAGAAATGCGGGATGCGGGCCCAGGTGTGCTGCGCCCGCGTATCCGGCGACAGCGCGTCACCCCAGAATTCAGCCAGCCGCGCCGCGTAGATCCCGTCGAGCACGTCGGCGGTGATGGGTTGATCCTGCTCCACCAGCCGGTGCGCCTCGAGCTCGAAGTCGGCGAACAGCACCTGGTTGTAGAAGGTGCCGACAATGCCGTCGATGGCGTGCTGCAACAGCACGATGCGCTCGTCTCGGCTCTTCGCCCGCGCCAGCATGAATTCGAGCAGCAACGCCTCGTTCAGCGTGGACGGCACCTCCGCCACGAAGATCGTGTAGCCCGAGTAGACGAACGGCTGCGACTCCTGCGAGAGCAGCGTGTGCATGGAGTGGCCCAGCTCGTGCGCCAGCGTGAACACCGCGTCGAGGGTGTCGTTGTAGTTCATCAGCATGTACGGGTTGGCCCCGTAGACCGGCGCGGAATAGGCGCCGCTGCGCTTCCCCTGGTTCTCGTAGACGTCGATCCACCGATCGGCGAACGCCTTGCGCACGCGCGCCTGGTATGCCGGGCCGAGCGGCGCCACCGCCGCCACGATCCAATCCAGCACGTCGTCGTACTTGTAGTGCTCGTCGAACTCGACCAGCGGCGCGAAGGCGTCGTAGACGTAGTAGTCGGACACTCCGAGCACGCGCTTGCGCAGCTGGTGGTAGCGCCGGAACGGGGCGACGCCGCGCTTGGCCTCGCCGATCAGGTTCTCCACCACGCTGGTCGGGATGGCATTGCCGAACAAGGCGGAGTCGAGCGTGGACTTGTAGCCGCGCGCCCGCGCCTCGAACCAGTCGCCCTGCATGACGCCGTTGTAGATGGCGGCGTAGGTGTTGAGGTTCGCGGCGTAGGTGTCGTAGAGCGCCTCGTAGGCGAGCCGGCGGTCGCCCTGCGCGCGGCAGACCGTGAGCAACTTGCGGTACTGGCCGTAGCTGACCTGGGTGGACTCGCCGGTTGACAGCGTGATGGTCGGGAAGCGCGCATCGGCGGTGGACAGCGCGGCGTACGAGTCCCGGGGCACACTGCCCAGGCGATCCGACAGCGACAGCAGCTTCTCGCCTTGTTCGTTGAGGACGTGGGCCTGCAGGCGGAACACTTCCTCAATCGCGAAGCGATACACGGCGAGCGCCTCGGACGCGGCCAGCCACTGGCGGACGGTTTCGAGCGGCAGCTTCAACAGCTCGGGCTGGAACCACGAGGTGGCCTGCTGCCACCTGGCGATCAGCAACTGCACACGCTGACGGCGCGCATTGATGGTGTTGTTCCGCTGATCCTCGTCGTACTGCAGCGACGGGTAGTACCAGACGCGAAAGCTCAATTGGCCGAGCGCATCGCGGTCCTCCAGGGCGCGCAGCAGTTGCTCCGGCCCCTGCCCGAGGGTGCCCTCGTACTTCTTGTAGGCCTCGATACCGGCATCCAGATGGGCAAACGCCGTTTCCCACGCCGGCCAGTCGGGAAAGATCGAGGTGAGATCCCAGGTGTATTTCGGATCCAGGGCCTGGCGTTCGGGGACGACGGTCGGGGCTGAGGGCGATACCGGGGAAACCATTTTTGCGATCATATGGCAGGACGCGGCTCGCGTATGATGCGCGCATGGCAGAGACGCCCCAGTCCGGCTGGCACAACCCGAGTGCAAGACCGCAGGACGTCCGCGGCCCGCTAACCTACGACCAAATGGCCCATCGTCTCCGCGAAATGGAGGCGTTGTGCCGGGACATCTACGTCGTGGCGGCCGAACTCGGCCTGCCACGGCCCCTGCTGAACCGCTTGTGGGTGATCGCCGGCCAGGGCACCCCCCCGCAGGCCTTCGCGATGGACGACCGCGCGGCGACGGCGCAGGTCGCCAGCACCGTGGCGGTGCCGGCCCCGGAACACCCGCGCGCGCCCCTGGCGCCGCTGAAGCGCCGGCGCACGGTGCTGGTCGTGGACGATGACGCGATCATGCTGCAGGTGATCGAACGGATCCTGCAGAAGGAAAACTACCAGCTGCTCAAGGCCACGTCCGGCGCCGAGGCGTTGGAACTCATGACGACCCGGACCTCACTCGACCTCTTGATCACCGACGTCTCGATGCCAGAAATGAATGGGCCGCAACTGGCGGAACGGATCCGCGTCGCGTTCCCCGGCTTGCCGGTGCTGTATCAAACTGGCTTCAGCGACATGCTGTTCGATGAGCGGCCGGACCTCGGCGATCGCTCGGCCTTTCTCGAGAAGCCGTTCACGGCGCGCGGCCTGGTGGAAGCGGCCCGGCTCGTCCAGTTCGACTCGCTCACTCCTCGAGAATAGCGCCCAGTTCCCCAAGCAACGGACCGATGCGCTCGACGAACCGCGTGCGGGCGAGGGCCTGGGCCAGCGGCGCCGGCATCGGCACGGCCTCGCCAATCACCGGCTCGACGACTTCCGCGAACTTCGCCGGATGCGCGGTACTCAGCAGGTGCGTGGCCGCGCCGCGCACGGCGCCGAGATACGCGATCGCCGTGTGCGGGTCGGCAACGTAGTGATAGCGGCGGTGCAGTTCCTCGATCGCGCTCCTGACTTCGTCGTCGGTGTGCACGGTGCCGGTAATCATCTCGCGCATCTTCGAGCGGTCGTTGCCAAACAGCCACAGCAGCCGCTCGAAGTTGCTCGGGGCGCCGACGTCCATGGCGTTGGCAATGGTCGCCACCGACGGCCGCGGCTCGTAGACGCCGGATTCCAGATAGCGCGGCACGGTGTCGTTGACGTTGGTGGCGGCGACGAACCCGGCAATGGGGACACCCATGCGCCACGCCATCACGCCGGCCGCCAGGTTGCCGAAATTGCCGCTCGGCACCGACATCACGACGCGCGATCCCTCCGGCGCCTGCAACGTGGCGTAGGCGTAATAGAACATCTGGGGCACGAGGCGGCCCAGGCTGATCGAGTTGGCCGAGGTCAGGCGCACGCGCCGCCGGAGGGCCTGGTCCGCAAACGCCTCCTTCACCAGCCGCTGGCAGTCGTCGAAGGTCCCTGCCACCGCCACGGCGGTGACGTTGCCGCCCAAGGTCGTGAACTGCGCCTCCTGCACCTGGCTCACCTGGCCCTCCGGGTAGAGCACGACCACGCGCATCTGCGGCAGGCCCCAGAACGCCTGCGCCACGGCGCCGCCGGTGTCTCCAGACGTGGCGACCAGCACCGTCAAGGGCTCGCCTTCACCTTGGAGGTGTGACAGGAAGCGCGCGAGCGTGCGCGCGCCGACGTCCTTGAACGCGAACGTCGGCCCGTGAAACAACTCGACGACCTGCAGCGTGTCGGTGAGGCGAACGATCGGGACGGGAAAGTTGAGGGCCTCGGCGATCAGCACGGCCAACTCGTCGGCGTCGAACTCATCGCCGATCAACGCCTGCGCCATCGTCACCGCGACGTCCTGGAACGAGGCGCCGCGCAGCAACTGCCACCAGCCGCCGGGCCGCCGTTCGAGCGTCGCCGGCACGTACAACCCGCCGTCGGGCGCGAGTCCGGCCGCCACGGCTTCGCAGAAGGGAACGGCGGGCGCCTGCCCGCGCGTGCTGATGCAGATCATGAAATCACCCGCGCGCCCTGGCGGCCGACCAGAGACACCCACAAATCGGCGCCGACCGCGCTCTCCGCGTCGAAAGCCCGCTGCATGGCCTCACCTGCTTTCTTCGCCACCTCCAGGGAGCTGGCGAGCGCGAACACCGACGGGCCTGAACCCGACAAGCTGCACCCGAGGGCGCCGGCGGCCAGCGCGGCCGCCTTGACCGCGAAGAACCCTGGCACGAGCGGCGCGCGCTTGGGCTCCGCAATCACGTCTTCAAGCGACCGCGACAGCAGCGCGCGATCGCCGTTGAACAGGGCGGCGACGAGCGCGCCCACGTTCCCCCACTGGCGGACCGCATCCCGGAGCGGCACCTGGTCGCCGAGCAACGCCCGCGCGGTCCCCGTCTGCACCTCGACATGGGGATGCAGGACGGCGCACGCCAGGCCGTCGGGCACCGGCAAGCGAACGATATCGGGCGGATGCGCGCTGCGGGCGAGGATGAACCCGCCGTACAGTGACGGCGCCACGTTGTCGGGATGCGACGCCCCGCAACCCGCCATCTCGCCGGCCATGGCGCACGCCAGCAACACGTCGAGCGGCGCCGGCCGGCCCAGTAGTTCGTTGGCAGCCACCACCGCCGCGACCGCGCTGGCGCCGCTGCTGCCGATGCCGCTGGCCAGCGGCAGGCCTTTGTGGATGGTCAGCGCCACGCCCCGAGTCGTCTCCAGGCGCTGGAGCAGCGCCATCACCGCCGCGCCGGCGGTGTTTCTCGCCGGATCCCGCGGCAACCGGCCGGAATCGCCGTCGATCGCCAGGATGGTCACGCCGGGGCCGTCCTGCGGGGCCGCCTCGACCACGTCGCCTGGTTGGTCGAGGGCAAAGCCGAGCACGTCGAAGCCGCAGGCGACGTTCGACACCGACCCGGGCGCGTAGGCGGCAATCATTCGGCGCGAACCGGAATGGGCATGCCGTCGGCACCAACCGCCACCAGCACCACCTCCGCCTCGGTCACCTTGACGCGCTCGCCCTGCCCGGCGCCCCACCGTTCGGCCTCGACGAGCACCTTGACGGTGATCGAGGTGCGGCCGATCCGCGTCGTTTCGGTGAAGAAATTCACCAAATCGCCTACGAAGACGGGCGCGTGAAATTCCACGGCGTTCATGGCCTTGGTCACGTAGCGGTGGCTCGCGGTCTTTCGCGCCTCGACCGCCGACGCCAAGTCAACGTGGGAGAGGATGACACCGCCGAAGATGGTGCCAAGCGCGTTGGTGTCTTTTGGCAGCAAGAGCACCTTGATGGCGGGAACCCGGTCAGACATGCCAGAAGCTTAACGCCTCTCCGGCTAAAGCCGGAGGCTACATCTGGAGCCGGAGGCCACAGTTTTTTTCTGGCGAGCGAAAAAAATGAACCAGCTTCGTTTATTCTGTTTATCCAGAAGATGAGTACAGTCGCAGGCGGACGCCTGAGCGCGGGCACCAGCCCCGGGAGCACCCCTTGGTCGGCCACCGAAGCCGCCGAGTTATACGACGTCCCCCGTTGGGGGCAGGGTTATTTCTCGGTTGGCGAGCAAGGGCACCTGCAAGTCCACCCGAACAAGGATCCGCTCCGCGGCGTGGACCTCAAGCGGCTCATCGATCGCTTGCAGCTGCGCGGCCTCGCGGTCCCGATCCTCCTCCGCTTCACCGACATCCTCAAGCACCGGCTCGGCGAGATCCACGGCGCCTTCCAGAGCGCGATGGCCCAGAACCAGTACCAGGGCAAGTACATCTGTGTCTACCCGATCAAGGTAAACCAGCAGCGCCAGGTGGTCGAAGAGGTGCTGAACTTTGGCGCGCAGTACGGGTTCGGCCTGGAGGCCGGCAGCAAGCCGGAACTGCTGGCGGTGTCGGCCATGGCCAACAACGACACGCCGATCATCTGCAACGGCTTCAAGGACTACGAATTCATCGAGATGGCGATGCTGGCCCAGAAGATGGGCCGCCAGATCATCCCAGTAGTCGAGAAATTCACCGAACTCGAGCTGGTGCTCGAGTATGCGGAGAAAGTCGGCGTCCGCCCCAACATCGGCATGCGCGTCAAGCTGGCCGCCCGCGGCTCGGGCCGCTGGCAGTCGTCGGGCGGCTTCCGCTCGAAGTTCGGGCTCACGGTCACCGAAATCCTGCGCGGCTTCGAGGAATTAAAGAAGCGCGGCATGGAAGACTGCCTGAAGCTGCTCCATTTCCACCTGGGCAGCCAGATCACGCACATCCGCATCATCAAGGGCGCGCTCAACGAGGCGGCCCGCGTCTACTGCGAGCTGGCCAAGCAGGGCGCCGGCCTCGAATACCTGGACGTCGGCGGCGGCCTGGGCGTGGACTACGACGGCTCGCAGACCAACTTCGAGTCGTCGATGAACTACACCCTGCAGGAATACGCCAACGACGTCGTCTATCACATCCAGACGGTGTGCGACGAAGCGAGCGTGAAGCACCCGACGATCATCTCGGAGAGCGGGCGGGCGATCTCGGCCTACCACAGCATGTTGATCTTCAACGTGCTGGGCACGCTCAACTTCGGCGAGGAGAAGATCCCGACCGAGGTCAAGGAGGAGTTCGAACAGCCGCTGGTGGACCTGATCGAGGCCTATCACGGCGTGACGCAGCGCAACGCCACCGAGACCTACCACGACGCGCAGCAGGCGCTCGACATGGCCATGAACCTGTTCAGCGGCGGCTACTTGTCGCTCGAGCAACGCTCGCACGCCGAAAATCTCTACTGGGCCATCTGCGAGAAGATCAACAAGCTCTGCAAAGAGATGGCCGACATCCCGGAAGAGCTGAAGTCGCTGGAGGAGCTGCTCTCCGACACCTACTTCTGCAACTTCTCGCTGTTCCAGTCGATCCCCGACAGCTGGGCCATCAAGCAGCTCTTCCCGGTGATGCCGATCCATCGCCTCAACGAGCGACCGACCGAACACGCCGTGCTGAGCGACATCACCTGCGACTCCGATGGCAAGATCGACCAGTTCATCGACCGGCGCGACGTCAAGAAGACCATCCTGCTGCACCGGTTCGACGGCGAGCCGTATTACCTGGGCGTGTTCCTGGTGGGCGCCTACCAGGAAATCCTGGGCGACCTCCACAACCTGTTCGGTGACACCCACGCCGTGCACATCTCGCTCGGGGACAACGGCATCGACCACACCGAAGGCGCGCGCGTCGAGCACATCATCAAGGGCGACACCGTCCGCGAGGTGTTGAAGTACGTCGAGTTCGATCCGGAAATGCTGATGGGCAAGCTGCGGCGCGACGTCGAAGCGTCGGTGAACGCCGGCCGCATGGAAGACCCGCAGGCGGGACGCCTGCTGAAGTTCTACGAAGACGCCCTGCAGGGCTACACCTACCTCGAAGATCCTAACGCGGACTAGTCCGCCTAAAGGCGGACGCTACATCGATGTGGTGTCCGGCTTTAGCCGGACTATGCCCGGCGAGCCAAACGCAACTCCAAATGTCGCCGCACGTCCGGCCATTCACCGGCCAGGATGCTGTACATCACGCTGTCACGCACGGTGCCGTCCCGCCGCGCCTGGTGATGGCGCAACACGCCGTCCTTCTTCGCCCCGATCCCCTCAATCGCCTTCTGCGACGCGAAGTTAAAGTTGTCGGTCCGGAGGCCCACCACGCGGCAACCGAGCGTGTCGAACGCGTGCGCGAGCAGCAGCAGCTTGCAGGAGGTGTTGACGTGGCTCTTCTGGCAGCGCGCGGCGTACCAGGTATAGCCAATCTCGACGCGATCGATCGCCGGCACGATGTCGTGGTAACGCGTGCTGCCGACGAGGGCGCCGGTGGCGAGGTCGCGAACGGCCCAGGGCAGCATGTGGCCGTCCTGCTGGCCCTTGAGCGCATCGGCGATGTACTGGCGGGCACCCGCCGCATCCGGCACCGACGTGAACCAGAGGTTCCACAACTCCCCGTCGGCGGCGGCCGCCACTAGCCCGTCATGGTGGTCCGGCGTGAGCGGTTCCAGGCGGACGCCGCGGCGTTCGAGGGTGACGGGGGTGGGCGCGGTCATTTCGGCAGGGCGTATTCGAAGACGTAGGAGTGCTTGCCGCCTTCGATGATGATGTCCATCCTGCCGGTCAGGCCCACCAGTTCGCCGGTGCCTGAGTCAGGCACGACGGTGATGGTCAGCGACGGCTTGCCGCGGTCCATGATGCCCGTGTGCTGCAGCGCGAAGCTGCCCTTCTTGCCGTGCAGGGTGCCCGTGACGCGCTCGACCGCCGAATAGGCGGCCGACTCCTTCACGGTGATGCCCGCCGCAGTGATCATCTCGCCCTTGCTCACGCCGTCAAGGTCGCCCTTGAACTGCTTGTCGATGGACATGCGGCCAAGGTTGGGCCCCTCGGGCGTGCTGTCGTTGCCGGCCGGCGCCAGCTTCACGTCGAACGTCCCGGTTGCTGGTGTCATCACTGCCTTCTGTTCCGCAAAGACGGGAGCCAGGCACAAGGCCACGGCTCCGGCGGCGATCAGCGCCTTCATCCTATTCACCCGGCTTGTAGGTCCGCTCGGTGTGGCCGTCCAGCTGCGGACGGTAGAAGTAGACGTCGCGCAGGTTGCCGGTCGCGTAGCGGTCCGCCTGGTCGTTGAAGTGCTTCGAGCCCGGCACGCTGTTGACGCCGCCGGCGGTCACCGCCCTGGCCTTCACCTGATCGCCAAACTCGATCACGGCGACGAAGCTGTTGCCGCTGGTGCCGTACCACTTCTTGGTGCCAGGGTAGGCGCGGGCGCCGAACGATGCCAGCGAACCCCAGCGCGCCGACGCGAACATCACCGGCGTGCTCGGCTTCGCATCGTCGAACACCTGGACGATGTCGGCGCTGTTGCGCTGGAAGCGGTTGATGTCGCCCCACGGGGTCTGCCACTTGCCGAAATCCGCCTGCAGTTTGTCCGCGGCCGCCGCCAACGACTCGAGCCGCTGTTGTGGCGTGGCCTTGGTGCGCATGTAGGCGTAGACGTTCATGCCGGCCTTGCGGGCTTCGGGGCTCACCCGCTGCCACAGGTCCTCGCCGTAGAAGATCGCCACGGAGGTCGGAACCGACGTCACCGACCAGCGATAGTCCCAGTCCTTGAGCACGGCAATCTGATCCGCGACCTTGGCCTTGAGGGGGTTCGACGCCGGCGCCTGGGCATGGGCCTTGAGCAACAGCGGAATCTGGATGTCGAACTCGGGCAGGTAGCTGTCGTAGGCGGCGCCGATCAGCGATTCGAGCGTAAAGCCCTTCTTGCCGTCGAGCACGCGGATGGCATGCACGCCACGGGGGTTCTCGCTGCCCGAGTCCACGTAGGCCGGGTAGTCTTTCTGCTTGGGGCTGTTCGCACCAGCCGCCGAGAACGGGTAGTTGTTGGTGTTGTAGACCCAGCCGTTCGGCGGGTTGACGGAGTTGGGCGATTCGTCGAACGACAGCAGGCCGTTCCATTCCGTCGCGGGGTTGGTGCCGTCCACCGGCTTGGTCCAATCGAACTTGGTGTCGCGCTTGGGGATGAAGTTCGAGTGGAAGTAGGCGATGTTGCCGTCGGCGTCCGCGTACAGCGTGTTGTTCGACGAGTTGGTGTGGAGCGCCATCACCTTCTTGTACTCTTCCAGGCCGCGCGCCTTGGTGCGCGAGTACGACTGGTTGAGCGCCTTGAGCGGTTCGTTCATCAGCCGGACGCTCACCCACTTGCCGTCAACGGAGCGGACGATGGGACCGCGGTGCGTCTTGTAGACGGTGAATTCTTTCTTGGCCATGCCGCTGGCGGACTTGTACGGCACCGTGATCGTCGACGCCACAAGCGGACGCTCCTCGGTGCCGACGCGATAGGTATAGCTGCCGTCCGCCTTCTTGGTGACGGTCTCGAGGTACTCGTCGATGTTGTCAACGCTGCTCGAGGTGTGCATCCAGCCGGCCTTGTCGTTGAAGCCCTGGTAGATGAAGAACTGTCCCCAGGTCAGCGCGCCGTAGGCGTTCAACCCCTCTTCGCTCACCATCTGCGCTTCTTCGCGGAAGAAGAACGAGGTGTGCGGGTTGATCAACAACTGCGCTTTGCCCGACGCCGTGTTGGCGCCGGCGATGGCCATGCCGTTGGACCCGGTCGGTTCAGCGGGCGGCGCGAGGAAGTCGGTCGAGTCGAAGCGGGCGGTGCTGACCGGCGGCGCGGCGGCACCATAGAAGGCCTCGAGCTGGCCGATGTTCACGCGCTCGATGTCACCGCCGATGCTGCCCTCGCTGAAGCTGAGCGCCATCCACGGTTCGAACTTCGTAATCACGCGCGGCTTCACGTTGGGATGCGTGTGGAGGTAAAAGTTCAGGCCGTCGGCCCAGCCGTCCATCAGCGCCTTGAGCCACGGTTCCGCCTTGGCGTAGTCGGCCTTCAGGTTCTCCGGGGCGATAAAGAGCTTCATCCGGAGGTCGCGGTAGATCTCGGCTTCGCCTTCCGCTTCGGCCAGGCGGCCCTGTGAGTTGATGAAGTTGGTTTCGACCCGGTTAAAGTCGTCTTCCGCCTGCGCGTACATCAACCCGAACACGACGTCGGCGTCGGTCTTGCCGTAGATGTGCGGGATGCCCCAATCGTCGCGAATGATGGTCACGCCCTGCGCGCGCGTTTGCCACGCGGCCACTTCGGGGCTGACCGGAGGCGCGACCGGCTGGGAGGAACAGGAGGCCAGCGCGATGACAAGAATGAGAGCAAGGTTCTTCATGGCCCCGAAATTCTAACAGGAGATAAGGAGATCAAGAGAAAAGCTTCTCCTGATCTCCTTCGCCTCCTGTTAAGACCTCAGGCCCGCGCCGCACTCCGTCGCCGCAACTCCGAGAACTTGCGCACGGCGCGGTCGAAGCGATCCTGCAGCGGCTTGCGCTCCTCAGGCGACATCGGGCCCAGGCGCGCCCAGGCGGCCTGCGCGCTGCGCACTTCCTGCTCGGACGCGCGCTGGCGCGCATCCTCGGCCTGGCGCGCGGCGCCGGCGCCCATGGTGTTGGCGGCGAGGGCCTCGCGCCACTGGCGCGCGAGCAACTCGGCCGGCGACAGGTTCTTCGCCGGTTCGGCCGCTTCGGTCGGCAACAGCTTCTCGACCTTGGCCACCAGCTTCTCCATCTTGCCCTTGGTCAGTTCGGGGTCGATGTCGGTGCCCTTGAAGGCGTCGGGCCACCGCGTGACCAGCGTGAACAGCGCGGCGTTGACACGTTCGGAGAGCGGGGCCAGCGTGTGGCGCGGCAATTCGGGGCCCTGGACCCAGCGGGCGCGAGCAGCCTGCACTTTCGCGTAGAGGTCGTCCGGTTGCGGCGCCTCGCCGGCATCCGCCGCCGGCAGCAGGCCTTCGAGTTCGGTGACCGCGGCTTCGCGATCGACCAGCTTGCCGGTCAGCGCGACCGAGTCACGATTCTTGAAGCGCTCGAAGAACAGGTCGCAGGCGGCGCGGAACTGGTTCCAGATCGCGTCCGACTTGCTCTTCTTGACCGGGCCAATCGTCTTCCACTCGACCTGGATGCGCTTGATGCGCGACGCGGCCTGCTCCCATTCGGTGGACTGCGACAGCTGCTCGGCTTCGGCGACCAGCGCCTCCTTGCGCTTGAGGTTCTCGGTCCAGTCCTGCTTGCGCTGCTTGAGGTCTTCCTGCCGGCGCGTGAAGAACTTGTCGCACGCGGCGCGGAAGCGTTCCCACACCGCCTTCTCGTTGCCACGCGTGACCGGGCCAATGGCCTTCCAGTCGGCCTGCAGCGTCTTCATGGCGTCGGCGGTCTTCACCCAATCGGTGGAGTCGGCCATCGACTCGGCGCGCACGCACAGCGCTTCCTTCTGCTTGAGGTTCTCGACGCGCTCGGTCGCCTGGGTGGCGAAGAAGTCCTTGCACTTGTCGTAGACCTGCTCCTGGGCGGCCTTGAAGCGCGTCCACAGCGTCTCGGCCTGCGAGCGCGGCGCCGCGGCCACCGGCTTCCACCGTTCCTGCAGCGTCCGCATCTCGTTGGACGCCTTTTCGGGATCGGTTTCGGCGAGCGGGATGAGCGCTTCCATCTTGGCGCACAGCTCTTCCTGCACCTGGACGTTCGCCCACCGCTTCCACTCTTCAGCCTCGCGCAGTTCCTGGATGCGCGGCGTCAGCGAGGTGCGCACGGCCTGCAGGCGGACCATCAGGTCTTCGCGATCCTGCTTGGTGGGCAGCGGACCCATGGTGCCGACGGCGAGCTTGACGTCCTTCAGGAGCTGATCGGTCTGCTTGAGCGTGAGGCTCTCGGCCGAGGCCCGGGTCTCGAACTTCTGGACGACGGCCTGGAGGCGCTGCAGGTTCTGGGTCTGCTGTTGACCCTTGCTGTCGCGGTAGGCCTGTTCCTGCGCTTCGAGCGCCTGCGCGGCCGCGTCGTAACGGGCCTTCAACTCGACGTCGATCTCGACGTCGCGGGCGATGGCCTGCCACTGCTTGCGCAGCGCGTACCACTGGCTGCGGACGTCCGCGTAGGACGGGTTCGCGGCCAGGGCCTCGACCTCCGGCACCAGGGTCGGCAGCCGCTCCGCCGACTGCTGGGCCTGGAGGCGCCGTTCGTGCCGCTTCTCGGCCGCGCGGCAGGCTTCGGCGAACCGGCGATCGAGTTCCGCGGCCCACGCCTCCGGCATGACGGGCATGCCCTCCCACGCCGCGCGCGCCCCGGCGAGCTGGTCGGCGAGGTCGGCGCCACTGAGGCTTTCGACGTGCGCGCACGCCGCGATGCGATCGGCCTGTTCCTGCTCGAGGGCGCGCCGCTGGCGTTCGGCGTCGGCGCGCGCCGCCTCGTCTGCCGCCAGCCGCTGGCGCACGACTTCCGAGGCGTTCTCGAAGTCGGCCTGGATGTTGTCCTGGATGTCGGCATCGGCGAGCAGTTCCACCCACGCCACGCGTCCGGCGGCGTAGGCCTCCCGCAACTGCGTGAAGTCGTTGACCGACGACAGCGCCGTCATCTGCGTCACCAGGTCGCGGGCCGTCTGCTGCTCGGCTTCCTTGAACGCCGGGCCCGACTCGGGCGCGGCGACCGGCGCGGGCTCGCTGGCCTTGAGCAGCGTGCGCGCCTTCTTCTGCGCCGCCTTGGCGCGCGCCTTCTGGCTGATGTTGGTCAGCGTCTCGGCCGACGGCTCCACCAGCCGATCGACGGCGGCCACCGCCGCGTCGGCGTGCTCGCCGCGCATGGCCACGCCTTCAATCTCGGCGGGGTCAGTGAGCCGCTCGACGGCCAGCAGCCGGGCTCCCGACTCGGCGGCGTGACGGGCGATGCTACCCAGGGATTTCTGATCGCGGACCGCGGCAATGGCGGCGCGGCGCACGGCCTCGGGGCCAGACGCCTTCGCCACCGTCGCCAGCTCGCGCTCGCGGCCAAGCGACGCCAGCGCCGCCACCGCGGGTGAGGCGACCTCGGCATCGTGCTTGGAGGCCTGCTCGACGAGCTGGCCCACCGCGTGATCGCGGACGCCGCCCTCCGATTCGTTGCGCGCGATGTCGGCCAGTACCGCCGCATCCGTGATGCGCGACACCGCCGCCCGCCTCACGCGCGCATCGCCATCGTCCTTGGCAAAGGCACTGAGGGACGCGAGGTCGCCCGCCTCGATCTCGTGCACCGCTTCAATTCTGATGTTGGGATCGGGGTGGGTGGACTTGGACTGCGGCCGGAGCTTGTCGAGAATTCCCATTTGGGTGTTTCAGACCCCGGCGGCTCGGCGTGAGCCGGCCGGTGCCTCTTCCTTTTGCTGGTGTCTTACGTCAGGCGCCCATGACTCATTCAGGGCGCGCGTCGCTCGAAATAAGAGGGGCATTATCTCACGGCAGGGGCTTGGGGCTTGAGACCTGGGGCTTGGGCCGGAAGGGGGGCCGAGAGCCCGGGTTCAAGCCTCGAGCCCCAGGCCCCACGCCGACCAGTTGCACCAATCAATCCATTCATCTACATTAGTGGATATGCAACAGGCGTCCGCGCTCTATCGCCTGCTGGGGGACGAGGCCCGGCTGCGGCTGCTGCGCGTGCTGGACCAGGACCGTTTCAACGTGAAGGAACTGACCGGCATTCTCGGGCTCGCCCAATCCGGCGTCTCGCGGCACCTTGGCCTGCTGAAAGAGGCGGGCCTGGTCGCCGAGGAGCGGGACGGCTCCTACACCTTCTACCGGCTTGCCCCTGCCGTGCGCGACGAGAAGAAAGGGGCGCTGTGGCCGGTGCTGCAAGCGCAGTTTCGCGACGCCGCCGGCTCCGCGCTGCTCAAGGCCGACGAAGCGCGGCTGCAGGAAGTGTTGCGGCTGCGGCGCGAGAACTTCGAGCACGTCAGCCCCGACACGCGCGACGGCCGCCAACTGGTGCCGGGCCGGAGCTGGGCGGCATGGTCGCGGGCCATGGGCCTGCTGCTCCCGCCGCTCGACGTCGCCGACCTCGGCTGCGGCGAAGGCTACCTGACCGTGGAAACCGCGCGGTGGGCGCGGCGCGTGGTGGCCGTGGACCGTTCGACCGGCGTGCTCGACCGCGCCAAGGCACTGGCCGCGCGCAAGCGCCTGACCAACATCACCTGGAAGAAGGGCGAGCTCGAGAAGCTCCCGATCGACGACGGGACGATGGACGTGGCGCTGTTGTCGCAGGCGCTGCACCACGCCGGCGAGCCCGCCGCGGCGCTGGCCGAAGCGGCGCGCATCCTCAAGCCCGGGGGGCGGCTCGTGATCCTCGACCTGCGCCCGCACGACGAGACCTGGGTGCGCGAGAAGCTCGGCGACCAGTGGTTCGGGTTCAGCGACGACCACCTCAGCGGCCTGCTCACCCGGGCCGGCTTCACCGACATTCGCGTCGCGCTCGGCGCGCGGCGCACTAACGATCCCTTTGCAGTGCTCCTGGCGATTGGCACCAAGCCAGCGAAGACCCGGAAGAAGACATGACAACACTCGAGACCCTCGAACGCCTGCTGTCGGAACGCATCCTCGTGCTCGACGGCGCGATGGGCACCATGGTCCAGCGGCGCAAGCTGACCGAAGCCGACTTCCGCGGCCAGCGCTTCGCGTCGCACTCGCATGACCTCAAGGGCAACAACGACGTGCTGGTGCTGACCCGGCCCGACGTCGTCGCCGAGATCCACGCCGAATACCTGGCGGCGGGCGCCGACATCATCGAGACCAACACCTTCAGCGCGCAGGCCGTGTCGCAGGCCGACTACGGCCTGGAGGCGATCTCGTACGAGCTGAACCTCGAAGCGGCGCGGCTGGCGCGGCGCGTGACCGACGAGTGGACGGCGAAGACGCCGGACCAGCCGCGGTTCGTGGCCGGCTCGATCGGCCCCACCACCAAGACGCTGTCGATCTCCCCCGACGTCAACAACGCAGCCTTCCGCGCCATCACCTTCGACGCGATGAAGGACGCGTTCAAGGAGCAGGCGCGCGGCCTGATCGACGGCGGCAGCCACCTGCTGCTGGTGGAAACGCAGATCGACACGCTCAACGCCAAGGCCGCGCTGGTCGCGGTGGCAGAGGCGTTCGAGGAAAGCGGCACGCGGCTGCCGCTCATGATCTCGGCGACGCTGACCGACCTGAGCGGACGCACGCTCTCCGGCCAGACGCTCGACGCGTTCTACGTCTCGGTGGAACACGCCAAGCCGTTCAGCGTCGGCCTCAACTGCGCCCTCGGCGCGCGGCAGATGCGCCCGTACCTGGCCGACCTCGCGCGCACGGTCCCGGGCCACGTCAGCTGTTACCCCAACGCCGGGCTGCCGAATGCCTTCGGGCACTACGACGAGACGCCGGACGAGACCGCGGCGCTGGTCAAGGACTTCGCCGACAGCGGCTTCGTCAACATCATCGGCGGCTGCTGCGGCACCACCCCCGACCACATTCGCGCCATCGCGCGAGCGGTTAAGGGCGTGGCACCCCGCTCTGCCGCACTTCAGCACCCCAGCACCCCAGCACCCCAGCACTACACGACCCTGTCGGGATTGGAGCCGCTGGTCATCCGGCCCGACAGCAACTTCCAGATGATCGGCGAGCGCACCAACGTCACCGGCTCCAAGAAGTTCGAGCGGCTGGTGAAGGCGCGCGACTGGGCCGGCGCGGCGACGGTCGCCCTCGATCAGGTCCGCGGCGGCGCCAACATCATCGACGTCAACATGGACGAGGGCATGCTCGATTCGGAAGCGTGCATGACTGAGTTCCTCAACTACATCGGCACCGAGCCGGAGATCGCGCGGCTGCCGATCATGATCGACAGCTCGAAGTGGTCGGTGATCGAGGCCGGCCTCAAGTGCGTGCAGGGCAAGGCCATCGTCAATTCGATCAGCCTCAAGGAAGGCGAAGCCGACTTCCTGAAGAAAGCCCGAATGGTGCGCCGCTACGGCGCGGCGATGATCGTGATGGCCTTCGACGAGAAGGGCCAGGCCGACACCGTCGAGCGCAAGTTGGCGATCTGCACCCGCGCCTACCAGCTCCTCACCGAGCAGGCCGGCGTCGATCCGTCCGACATCATCTTCGACCCGAACATCCTGGCCATTGCCACCGGCCTCGAGGAACACAACGACTACGGCAAGTACTTCATCGAGGCGACGCGCCTGATCAAGCAGGCCTGCCCGGGCGTGAAGATCAGCGGCGGCGTCAGTAACCTGTCGTTCTCGTTCCGCGGCAACGGGGTGGTGCGCGAGGCCATCCACTCGGCCTTCCTGTTCCACGCCATCAAGGCCGGCATGGACATGGGCATCGTCAACGCCGGGCAGCTGATCGTCTACGAAGACATCCCGAAGGACCTGCTCGAGCACGTCGAAGACATCATTTTCAACCGGCGGCCCGATGCCACCGAGCGCATGGTCACGTTTGCCGAGCAGGTGAAGGGTTCCGGCACCAAGCGTGAGAACGACTTGAAGTGGCGCGAAGGCCCGGTCGAGTCGCGCCTGTCGTATGCCCTGGTGCACGGCAACGTTGACTTCATCGAGGTCGACGCCGAGGAGGCCCGCGCGAAATACGGCCGCCCGCTGCTGGTCATCGAAGGGCCGCTGATGGACGGCATGAAGGTGGTCGGCGAGCTGTTCGGCGCCGGCAAGATGTTCCTGCCGCAAGTGGTGAAGAGCGCCCGCGCCATGAAGCGCGCCGTCGCCTACCTCGAGCCGTTCATGGCCGCCGAGAAGGCGGAGCGTCTGGCCGCCGGCGGCGCCACCGAGCGCAGCAACGCCGGCCGCATCCTCACCGCCACGGTCAAGGGCGACGTCCACGACATCGGCAAGAACATCGTCGGGGTGGTGCTCGGCTGCAACAACTACGAGGTGATCGACCTCGGCGTGATGGTGTCGTGCGACCGGATCCTGCAGGAGGCGCTCGACCGCAAGGTGGACATCATCGGCCTCAGCGGCCTGATCACGCCGTCGCTCGACGAGATGGTGTTCGTGGCGTCGGAGATGCAGCGGCGGCAGATGACGCTGCCCCTGCTGATCGGCGGCGCCACCACCAGCCCGCAGCACACGGCAGTGAAAGTCGCACCGGAATACTCGCAGCCGACGGTGCACGTGCCGGATGCGTCACGCGTGGTGGACGTGGTGGCCAGCCTGATCAGCCCGGATCAGAAGGCGGCGTTCGACCAGTCGAACCGCGCGCACCAGGCGAAGCTGCGCGACCAGCACGCCGGCCGGCGCGACCGGCCGACGCTGTCGCTCGAGAAGGCGCGCGCCAATCGCCTGCGCCTCGACTTCAGCGACGTCGCCGCACCGTCGTTCACCGGCCTCAAGAAGGTGGACGTGGCGCTGGCGGACCTGGTGCCATTCATCGACTGGCAGTTCTTCTTTGCGGCGTGGGAACTGAAGGGCCGCTTCCCCGCCATTCTGGCCGATGCCACCATCGGCCAGGCCGCGACGGAGCTCTACGGCCACGGCCAGGCGCTGCTGAAGCAGATCGTGGACGGCAAGCTGATTCGCGCCCGCGGCGTCTACGGCTTCTGGAAGGCCAACAGTGACGGCGACACGATCGTGCTCGAGAACGGCGTCCGCTTCCCGATGCTGCGGCAGCAGGAAGTGATCGCCGACGACAAGCCGAACCGTTCGCTGGCGGATTTCGTCGCGCCGTTCGGGGGCGGCGTCACCGACTACGTCGGTGCGTTCGCGGTCACCGCGGGACTCGGCGTGGACGAGCTCGTCAAGAAGTTCGAAGCCGGGCACGATGACTACTCCGCCATCCTGGTGAAGGCGCTGGCGGATCGGCTGGCCGAGGCGTTCGCGGAATACCTGCACGCGCAGGCGCGCCGGGAATGGGGCATCGTCGATCAGCTGTCGAACGACGACCTGATCGAGGAGAACTTCCGCGGCATTCGTCCGGCGTTCGGCTATCCCGCCTGCCCGGACCACAGCGAGAAGGCGCGGCTGTTCGACCTGCTCGGCGCCCGTGCCGTCGGCCTCGATCTCACCGAGTCGTTTGCCATGACCCCAGCCGCATCGGTCAGCGGCCTGTACTTCTCGCATCCGCAGTCGAAGTACTTCGCCATCCAGCGGATTGGCGCGGATCAGGTCGCCGACTACGCGAAGCGCAAAGGCATGGAGGTCAGCGAGGCCGAGCGCTGGCTGCGGCCAGTACTCGCCTATGATCCGTCACTCGTAAGTGCCTAGCCACCGAGGACATAGAGGACACCGAGAATGCGGCGCAGGCCGGGCGATGTTTCGTCATCACCCGGAGCTCTAACTCACTCGGCTCTAAGCGCCGATACCGGATCAACGCGCGCGAGTTGGCGCGTCGGGATGGCCGCAGCGACGAGCGTAGTGATTAGTACGCCGACGAGTGCCGCGGCAAGCATTGCCGGGTCCGTCGTGGTGACGCCGTAGAGCAGCCCGTTATGTTCGCCTGGCACAAGGTAAAGGGCGGTGCCCAGCACGCGCGCGAGCGCGAGGGTAGCGACAAGGCCGGCGAGGGCGCCGACCAGCGCCAGCCGTCCGCTGCTCCAGATTGCGGCCTTGACCAACGAGCTGGGCAGGGCCCCTAACGCGAGCCTGATCCCGAACTCGCGCGTGCGAGTCTGGATGTTGTAGGCGGTGGTGGCGTAGACACCGATCGCCGCCAGCACCAGCGCGATGATCGCGAAACTCGCAACCAGCAATAAATTGAATCGATCGCCCTGCAAGGCCCGATCGACCCTTGTCTCCAACGTCGATGCGCTGGTGATCGGAATGGCCGGGTCCGTCTCGGCGGCACTGGCCCGTAGCGCCGAAAGCGCGGTTGCCGGCGCCATGTCCATTCGCACGATCACCTCGAGGCGCGAGGCCGGCATCTGTGCCAGCGGCACGTAGAGACCCGCGAAGGGCACCTCGTTGAATCCCACTTCCTTCGGGTCGTCGATCAACCCAACGATCTGCAGCGGACCGGGGGGCGTGACCCAGGTTGAGCGTCCGCGCGGCAGCAGATCGAGCACCTTGCCGACGGGATCTACCCCTTCCCCAAACAATCCGACCGCCAAGGTTTCGTCGACAATCGCCACACGGTGCGCGCCTGGCGCGTCGGCAGCGGAAAATGCGCGGCCGCGCCTGATGCCAATGCCAAGGGCACTGAAGTACTGAGGAGTGACGGCGCGGAAAATGACTCGCGTGTCTTCTCCGGGCGGGGGCGCGGGGCGGTCGCTGTGCGCGACATATGCCACGGCCCCGCTCGCGAGCGGCGAACTGGTCGCCAGCGCCACCGACCTCACGCCAGGCACCTGCCGCACCTGCTGCTCGATCCGATCGGCAAATCCCCGCCACGCATCGGTCGACTCGTATCGCGGCCCGCTGAGCGTGACGCGCAGCACCGCCACGTTGGTGGGTTCGAAGCCAAGCGGCATTCGGGTTAGCGCGACGAAGCTCTTGAGGAAAATTGCCGCCCCGGCCAGCAAGACAACGGTGAGGCTAATCTGCAGCGTCAGCAGCACGTTGCGCACCAGCCCGTCGGCACGAGAAGCGCCGGAGCGCCCGCCTTCTCTGAGGGCCGCGGCCGCCGCCACGCGTCGCGCGAGCGGCAGAGGCACAAGGGCAAAGATCAAGGTCGACACTGCCGTGGCAGCAATCGAGAAGACGCAGACGCGAAGATCGACGGGAATCTCATGGATCCGCCCGAACGAATCCGACGGTAGCAAGGGTAGCAGCAAGCGAAGCAACCAGAAGGTCAGGAGTACGCCAAGCAGACCGCCAGGCACGGCCAGCAATGCGCCTTCGACCAGCAGCTGACGGGTCAGTGCCCCTGTTCCTCCGCCCAGCGCTCCTCGCAGGGCAAACTCGCGGCTCCGCCGCATGGCCCGAGACACCAGCAGCGCGGCGACATTCGCCGCGCACAGCAACAGCACGATCAGCGAAGCGCCGGCGAAGAAGTAGAGCGGACGCCAGTTGTGGCCACTGAATTCGTCGCGCAGATCGGTGATCTCGATCCGCAGCCCGTCGCGGCCAGGAATGGGTGTCTCGGCCGTGCGGTCGGCGAGCGTTTGGAGGGCCGCTCGCAGTTGATCGCGGCTGACACCAGGTGCCAGCCGCGCGATCGCCGTGTAGCCAAGCGGCTGCGTGCGGTCGAGAAAAGGGGCAGAGCGTTCATCGAGCGGGACGTACAGGTCGGGATCCTGACCGAGGGCAGCGTCGGCGGCCACCACACCGATGATGGTCGTCGCAACGTCATCCACCATTACCGTTCGGCCGATCGTTGCCAGATCCCCACCGAACAAACGCGCCAGGGCGCGATCGGTGACTACCGCCAATTGCTCGCCCGCCGGGTCGTCGCTGTTGAAGGTGCGCCCCTCGATTGCCCCGCGCCTCAACGTGGTGAAGAAGTTTGCCGTGACCGGTAAGACTGCCACCGACTCGGCCGTCTTCAGTTGCAGCACCTGCCGCAACTGGCTGCCGCCCCTGGCGATCTCCGCCAATCCGTCGGCGGCGCCACGCCAGTCGATCAGATCCGGGCCGGAGATACCGGCCACCGA
Source organism: Vicinamibacterales bacterium (assembly GCA_041659285.1). Lineage (NCBI taxonomy): Bacteria > Pseudomonadati > Acidobacteriota > Vicinamibacteria > Vicinamibacterales > Vicinamibacterales bacterium. The sequence goes on from JBAZYO010000002.1 coordinate 25,068, forward strand.
CTGCCGTGTGCCTGATGGGCGCCAGGTGATGGACGTCAGGTTTTCCGAGTCGGGAAACGGCAGCGGCCGCCACAGCTCGGCGTCGGCGACGCTGAAAGCTGTGGTGGTGGTGGCGATGCCGATGGCGAGCGTCAGGATTGCGGCGAATGCGAGTACGGGCTCGTGACGCAGCCCGCGCGCGCCACAGGTAACATCGCGCCACAGCTGGTCGGCCCAGCGGACCACCCAGACATCACGCGCGTCCTCGCGCGCCAGCGTGACGTTGCCCATTGCACGCTGGCTCGCATGCTCGGCTTCGGCGGCCGCCATGCCGTCCGCTTCGAACCGGGCCTTGGTCAAGGCGCGATGGTGCTCGAGCTCTTCGGCGAGCTCCGCATCCAAGCGGCCGAGGGCAAACCATCGAGCGATGTGGCGGAGGAATCTCATCGCATCCTCAGGTCATCTGCATGACGCGCGTGATCGCCGCCGCCATCCGGTCGTAGGCTGTGCGCTCGGCCAGCAGCCGCTTCCGGCCGGCCGGAGTGATGGTATAGAACCGCGCCCGCCGGTTATTGTCGGAACTGCCCCACTCCGCCTTGGCGTAGCCGCCGGCGAGCAGCCGCTGCAATGCCGGATAGAGCGCGCTCTCACCAACCAGAAGGACGTCGTCGGAAGCCACGCGAATCCGGTCGGCAATACCGTAGCCATGGTGAGGGCCATGGGCAATCGCCCGCAGGATCAGCAAGTCGAGCGTGCCCGGCAGCAGATCGGGTGTGTTGGTCAGTCCCACGACTTTTCTCCCATCAGTCAGCGATGGGAGTCTAAGCCCGGGCCGGGATCGAAAGCAACTCCCATCAGGGACTGAGGGTTAGTTGCGTCTTTCTGCAGAGACAGTCGGGCGTCCCTTCGGTAGCGTCGCCTCCCGCACGCTTGCATCCAAAGAAGCAACAGACCAGCTGCCCGGTGCGCCAGCCGGCGCAATATGTTGTTGTTCGCTTCACAACCGCCTTCGAGAAGAGTCCGGCAGTGGAAACGGTGACCCTGATGCTGGACGGCGATCGCGGCTGGCGCGTTGTGGGCTACTTCGTTAGGCCGGGCTAGCCCCGGATTCGTTGCTCGGGCGTTCTCTAGGAACGGAGCTGCTCGCCAATCCTCGCGACGACACCCGGTTTGATGGTTGCCAAGGCCCCCTGAAGGGCATCAACAAGGGGCAGCAGGTCCTGCATCTTGTTTGAACGAGCCGCAATGATCACAATCCCGAATGTGAGATTAGTCAGATCGTGCTGCCGCTCGAGCTTTCGATCCATCGTCACGAAGGCGTCCGCAACCCCGGCGGCACGCTTCAGCAACTCACCATTCAACGTGCCCGCCCAGCCGAGCCCCTGAACGGTCATGACTTCGTGACCGACCAGAGTGGCGATCAGGTCGTGCGGAAGATTCTCATCAAGCAGGACGCGCACTGGTTAGGACGCTTTCCCTTGCGAGTTCCAGCGCGGCGACGGCCTGTTCGCGGCTAACTGACGGGAACTGCCGAAGGAACTCGTCTAACGTGTCGCCTGCCTCCAGATAGTCGAAGAGCGACTGGGCAGGAACTCTGGTTCCGACAAACACAGGGGTCCCGCTCAGGATATCTGGATGACTGTGAATGACGGCGCGCGATGGCGTGTTTGACATCCGGCAGCTCCTGCTGCCGAGTATACCGCCGGACTAAGTTCAACGAAATTGGGCGACCATCGTATTTCTAGTTGAACGTCCCTGTGTCCTCCGAGCTCTCTGTGGCTAGTATTCGGTGGCGTTCTTCACCAACGACAGGCGGAACGCCACCATCTCTTCGCCGTTGCGCACCAGCAGGACATCACCGACCAGCACCGGGTGGTTCCAGGTCTTGGCGTTCAGCGCCGGGACCCGCGCGACCTCGGTGAACTTGTCCGGCGCCGCCGAAACCAGCACCAGCTCACCCTCTTCCGAGGTGATTAGTAGCAGGTCCTGGTCGGCCAGCAGAAGCATCTGGCCGTTGCCGTAGCGTCCCCCCTTCCAGGCTCGTTCGCCGTTCTCGAGGTTGACCGACGAGAGGATGTTGCCGTCGAAGCCGTAGGCGTGTCCCTTGTGAACGACGTAGTCGTTGAAGTACGGCTTCAGCCCGCGCGACGTCCAACGCTCGGTCACGGTCCAGCCACTGGCGGCGTGCACCAGCCCGAGGCGGCGGACGCCAAGCCCGCCCATCGCGTCAGCACTGGTGATCACGAGGTCGCCGCCCGCCAACAGCGCCGGCTGCACCATCGGCGCGCCGGCCCAGGCGTTGGCCCACAGCACCGTGCCATCGGCGACGGCAACACTGGTGGTGCCCTGGCCGCCCATCAGCACGACCTGGTCGACCCCGTCGATCGTCAGCAGGTGCGGCGAGCTGTAGCTGCCACCGCGCGACGTCATCAACCAGCGCCGTTCGCCCGTGGCGGCGTCGTACGCGATCAACGCACCCGAAGCCGCGACGATGACCTTGTCGTCGATCACCAGCGGCGAACTCGAAAAGCCCCACCCGGGAACCGGCACGCCGCTGTCGGCAGATGAGTCGTGTGACCACAGCCCCTTGCCGGTGCGGGCGTCGAACGCATTCACGATGCCGGTCGCGCCATGGGTAAAGACTCGACCGTGGTCGATGGTCGGCGTCGCGCGCGGGCCGGCGCCGCCATTGGATTCATAGAACCGAACCGGGTCGCTGTGCCGCCACACCGGCTCGCCGGTCGACAGCCGGTAGGCCGCGACCATCTCGTCGCTGCCGCGCTGCTCTTGCGTGTAGATCAGGTCGCCGTGCACCGCGAAGGATGACCAGCCGGGGCCGACCGGTCGCCGCCAGACCTGTACCGGCGGCGAGGCAGACCAGTCGGCGTTGATGCGGACGCCGCGGATGACGCTGTCGCGCGCGGATCCGCGGAAGCCCGGCCATTCGACTCGGGAGGCGTCGCGCTCACGCGCGGCGCCTCCCTCGCTCATGGCCGGCCCTGTCGCAACCGCCTCGCTCGATGGCACCGCAGCGGCTTCGGGCTTCGCACCGGCAGGCGCGGCCGGCACTTCAACTGGTACCGGCGCAGGCGCTTCCTGCGGACTCTCGATCGCCGCCGGCGGAGGCACGACGCGTTCGGGCTCAGTCGCGGCCTTCGCAAGCAGCAGCTCCTCGGCCGTCGGCGTCCATCGCCAGCGGTAATCGGAGCCCAGGAGGTTGCTGCTGACGCCGTCGGTCCGGATGATCGCGAACAGTCCGCACGCGATGAGAATCGTCGCGGCCATCGAGACGCGCCGCGCGCCGGCTGACAGGCCGCGACTGGCAACCGCCCACAGCACCAACGCCAGGGCCATCACCTGAATCCCCATCACGTAGAGCAGATAGCCCTGGCCGGCGCCGGTGATCGAGTCGTGCGCGACGGCCCGTGTGGCGACGACCGCGACGATCATCACCGCCAGCGCGCCTAATCGCTCAGACCATGGCGCCCGGCTGAAGAACAGCCACCACAGGATGATTCCCAGCGTCGCGATCACTGAGCCGAGCAGGCCGGCCACACCCGACTCCATGCCGAAGATCGGCGTGTCAGGTATGCCAATCGGCAATCCGAATCGGAACAGCAGCGCAAGGGCCGCCAGCGTGACGCCGGGCCAGAGCCGGAAAGAAAAGGGGTCGGGGATCTGTTTGCTCATCTCAACACTTCCTCTATTTCATATTCCGACCGCAGCGCCTGCAACACGTCCACCCGCGACGCGCGCGCCGCGGGCATGAGCGACGCCAGGATGGCCGCACCGGCCAGAACGGCGGCTGCCCCAAGCATGGGCAGCGCCCCCGGCAGTTCGAAGCTCGCCCGATACCCGACCGCCACGCCGGCCAATGCATAGGCGCACGCGGCACCGGCGGCAATGCCAATCGCGACGATCACCGCCCCTTCAGAGAGCACCGCCACCAGCAGGCTTCGCGGTGTCGAGCCAATCGCCAAGCGGACACCGAACTCGCGCACGCGCGCGCTGACCGAGAACGCCAGTACGCCGGCCACGCCCACCACCGCAATCAACAGCGCCATTGCCGCAAACCCGGAGACCACGAACGCGTTCAGGCGATCCGGCGCCAGCACTTCCGCCCGCGCGTCTTCGAGCGTCGCCGCACGCTCCACCGGCTGGTTCGGCGACAGCTCGCGCACCACCCTCTTCACCGCCGGCACCAGGGCGTACGGATCGCCCGAGGTGTGCACGAACACCCGGCCGGCCACGCCCATCTGCTGAAACGGGTGATAAATCGTCAGCGCCGGCCCCCGCACGACGTTCTCGTCGTCGACGTCGGCGACCACCCCAACGATGCGTCGTGGCTGGGGCTTGGGGCCAAAGTACGGATCGGTCCACCACATGTGCCGATTCAGCGCGTTGCCGTCCGCAAACAGGCGCTGGGCGACGCTTTGGCTGACCACCACGACGAGCTCGCTGCCGCGGCGATCGGCTTCGGTGAAGTTGCGGCCGGCCACCATCGGCACGCCCAGCACCGGGAAGAAGCCGGGCGAGACGATCCGCAATCGCGCCCGCGGGTTCTCTTCGCCGTCGGCGGGCGTGTAGCCTTCGACGGCAAAGGCGATGCCGGGGCCGAAGCTACCGGCATCCCGCCATGGCACGAAACTCCCCACCGCGACGCCTTCCACGCCGGGCAGTTCGCCGATGCGGCGCGTGACCTCCTGGTAGAAGTCGATCGACTTCGCGCTGAAGTCGCCGACCGCCACGGGGACGTCAAGCGCGAGCACGCGTCGTGTGTCGATGCCGGTGCTCGACGTCTGCAGCGCGATCAGCGTGGCCACCAGCATGCCGGCGCCGGCCAGCAGCACGAACGAGAGCGCGATTTGGACGGTCGCGAACACCCGCAGGCGGCGGCTCGTGGCCGGGGTGATTCGCACGCCGCCGCTGGACCACCCCAGTCCGGTCGCGGCGTGGGTCGACGGCAACCGGGGAACGTAGGCGAGGGCGACGGCGGCGGCCATCGCCAGACCGACACCGACCCAGAGCACGCTGGCATCCACGGTGACGTCGAGCGCGCGCACCGAGAAGCGCGCGGCGTAGCCGGCGACCACGGCGACGAGCGGACGGGCCAGCAGGACGCCGAGGACGGCGCCGGCGCCACAGAGCACCAGGCTCTCCGCCAGCAGGGTCCGTCGCAGCGCCCCGCGGCTGGCGCCGAGCGCGGCGCGCACGGCCAGTTCCCCTTCGCGACGCACCGAGCGCGCCAGGATCAGGTTGGCGACGTTCGAGCAGGCGATCACGAACACCACCGCCGAGGTGGCCAGCAGCAGAAGCAGGATGGTCCGCGCCGGCGCGGTGACCTGCTCGCGGAGCGGCGTCACGCCCAGCCGCATGTCGGCCTTCGCCGAATACGCATCCGGGTGCGCGCCGATCATGGCGGCGTGCACCGACGCCAGTTCGGCGCGCGCGGCTTCGAGCGTGGCACCGGGCGCCAGGCGGCCGAAGAGTTCCGTCATGCGATGCGTGCGCCCGGTGATCATCGTCGCGCCGAGGTGATGCGGGCTGGTGACGACGTTGGCGATGATCTCGGTATCCGCTGGATACGGGACGGACGGCTCGAGCACGCCGACCACCGTGGCGGTGCGCGGACCGAGGCTGATGGTCGTGCCGATCACCGCCGGGTCGCTGTTGAGGGCGTTGGTCCAGAAGCGGTGCGTCAGCACCGCCGCGCCCGCCGCGTTGAGGCCATCGTCTCCCGAGTTGAGCAGCCGGCCGAGCACGGGCCGCAGGCCCATCACCTCGAAGAACGAGCCGCTGACCACACCCGCCTGCACCACCCGGGGCTCGCCGAAGCCGATCATCGTGAAGGCAATCGTGGAAAAGTCACCGAAGGCGCTGATCGTCGTCACCCGCGACTTGAAGTCCGCGATCTCCGGCACCGAGAACGTCAGGTTGATGGCGCCGAGACCGGGCGCGCTCTGGCGGATGTAGACCAGGCGGGCCTCGTCGCGATTGGCGAGGGGGCGAAGCAGCACGCCGCGGACGACGCTGAAGATCGCGGCGTTGGCGCCGATGCCGAGCGCGAGCGTCACCACCACGGTGGCGGCCAGGCCCTTGGCGCGCAGCAGCGAGCGCAACCCCACCCGCAGATCTTGCGCGAGCGCCTCGGCCATGTTGAACCAGCGGCTGTACCAGACCCGGCGCATCGAGTCGCGGGTGGCGGCGACGTAGCCAAATTCGCGGAGCGCTGCGACACGCGCGGCCTCCGGATTCTCCCCGCGTTCGATCCGCTCCTTCACGCTGATGGCCAGGTGGCCGCGAATCTCGTCGTCCAGATCGCGATCGTTGGGACGCATGGCTACTCGTTGCCTGCCGCCGGGTTCATGATCCGGCCAATCGCGCCCACCAGCTGCGACCAGCGGTCGCGCTCGCGCGACAGCTGGGCCTTGCCGGCCGCCGTCAACTGGTAGTACTTGGCCCGCTGGTTCGCCTCACTGACGCCCCATTCCGATTTGAGCCACCCGCGTTTCTCGAGGCGGTGCATCGCGGGATAGAGCGAGCCGGTTTCGACCTTGAGCAGGTCGTCGGACTGGGCCCGGATGGCCTGGCCAATGCCGTGGCCGTGCTGGGGGCCCCACTGCAATGTGCGCAGGATCAGCATGTCGAGGGTGCCCTGGAGCAGTTCCAGGCGCTGGTCGTCGCGGGATTTAGCCATAGCTGTAGACGCTCTACAGCCTTAGACGTAGGACGTCTACGGCTTGTTCCGGGGATGAGGAGTTCAGGAGGTTGGCGAGATCAGGAGTATTCCTGGCCGGGATTCTGCTCTCTGGGGCGTAAACAGGCGCGCTGCCCCGAGAGTAACCAAGGCATGAAGCGAGCGATCATCGTCCTCGTGGTCCTGGCGGTGATTGCAGCCGGAGCCGGAGCCTGGTATTTCACCCGCGCGCGCGTCGAGGTGGCGGTCAACACCGTGCCCGTGACCCGCGGCGACATCATCGACACCGTCGGCGCGACCGGCACCGTGCAGGCGGTCACGACGGTGCAGGTGGGCAGCCAGGTCTCGGGCAACATCGAGTGGCTCGGCGCCGACTTCAATTCCATCGTCAAGAAGGGGCAGGTCGTGGCGAGGCTCGATCCGTCGCTGTTCGACGCCCAGCTCCGGCAGGTGCAGGCCAACCTGAGCCAGGCCCGCGCCAACCTCACCCGGGCCAACAGCGAACTGGATCGCACCAAGGTGCAGTTGACCGACGCGCGGCAGAAGCACGCGCGCGCGATCGAGTTGGCGAGCAAGAGCCTGATCGCCCAGAGCGACCTGGACGCGGCCAAGATCGCGGTCGACTCAGCGACCGCCGGCGTCGCGTCCCAGGAAGCGTCGGTCACCCAGTCGCGCGCGGCGGTGACGCAGGCGGAAGCGTCCGTGAATCAGTCCCAGGTGAATCGCGACCACACGGTCATCAAGGCGCCCATCGACGGCATCGTCACCCAGCGGAGTGTGGATGTCGGCCAGACCGTGGCCGCCAGCATGTCGGCGCCGACGCTGTTCGTGATCGCCGCGGACCTGACCGAGATGCAGGTCAATGCCAACATTGACGAAGCCGACGTCGGCCGCATTCGTCCGGGCCAGCACGTGACCTTCCGCGTGGATGCCTACCCCACTGACAACTTTCAGGGCGCCGTTACGCAGGTCCGCCTCCAGCCGGTGGTGGTCCAGAACGTCACCACCTACGGCACGGTCATCACCGTGCCCAACCAGGAGCTCAAGCTCAAGCCGGGTATGACGGCGAACGTGAAGATCGAGATCAACAAGCGCACCAACGCGTTGCGCATCAGCAATGCCGCGCTGCGCTTCCGTCCGACGACCGAGATCTTTGCGGCGCTGAACCAGACGGCGCCGCCGGAGCTGGCCGCCGGCGCCGGCCGTGGCGGGCGCCCCATGCCCGGCGGCGAGGGCCCACAAGCACCAGCAGCCGCAACCGAAGCCAGCCGCCCCGGCGCGACTGCGGCACGTGTTCCACCGGCGGTACCGGCTGCACCCGACTCACCTGCCGCTGAAGGATCTGGCGGTCGGGGTGGACGAAGCGGTGGCGGCGGAGATGTCCAGGGCCGCATGCTCGAACGCTTCAAGACGATGTCGGCCGGGGAGCGGACGCAGTTTCTGGCCCGGATGAAAGAGCGCGGCACCGATACGGCCGCCTTTGAAGCGATGATGCCGCGGAGCAAGGCGCCGGGGAGCGCGCCGAAGCAGCAGGCGCAAACCATCGACGCGTTGTTTGCGCCGCTGCCACTGGTGGAGTCGCGAGGCCGCGCCTGGCTCTTCACCGCGGGACAGTTGACGCTGGTCAACCTGCGACTTGGGATCAGCGATGGCACCAATACCGAGCTGTTGACGCAAGACCTGCCCGAGGGCACGGAAGTGGTGACCGGTGTCACCGGCCAGACCGCAACGAGGGCCACGCCCACGCAAGGTGGCGCCGCGAATCCACTGATGCCAGCTGGACGTGGCGGCCGCCCGCCCGGCGGGGCCGGCGGTCGTGGCGGCGGCAGGTAGATCCAAAGGAGTCCGCGTGCCGGAGAACACCACGAACATCATCGCCACGAAAAGCCTGGTCAAGACCTACGTGGTCGGAGAGCACCAGGTGAAGGCCCTGCGTGGCGTCAACCTGGACGTGCCACGCGGCGAGTTCCTCTCCGTCACGGGCCCCTCCGGCTCCGGCAAGTCGACTTTCATGCACATTGTGGGCTGCCTCGCCAGGCCCACGTCGGGTCAGTACTTCCTCGATGGCCAGGACGTCTCACAGATGTCGAAGAACGAGCTCGCGGCCGTGCGCAACACGAACATTGGATTCGTGTTCCAGGGATTCAACCTGCTGTCGCGGACGTCCGCGCTGGACAATGTCGAACTGCCGCTGCTCTATGGCAGGTCGTCGCTCAAGACGTCGGAGCGCCATCGCCGGGCCAAGGACATGCTGGCGGCCGTCGGGCTCGGCGACCGCGCCAGCCACCATCCCAACCAGCTCTCGGGCGGCCAGCAACAGCGCGTCGCCATCGCGCGCGCCCTGGTCAACGAACCGTCGATTGTTCTGGCCGACGAGCCGACCGGCAACCTGGATACGCGGACCAGCATCGAAGTCATGGGGCTGTTCCAGCGGCTGAACATCGAGCGCGGCATCACGATCGTGCTGATCACGCACGAACACGACATCGCCGAGTACGGCACGCGCATCGTGTCGTTCCGCGACGGTCTGGTCGTGACCGATCGCGCGGTCACCACGCGCCGGATGGCCGCCGACGAACTCGCCAACCTCCCGGCCGAAGCGCAGGCGGTATAAGCCATGAGCATCCTGATGGTCTTCCGCGTCGCCCTCAAGGCACTCGCTCGCAACAAGCTGCGCACCGCGTTGACCATGCTGGGCATGATCATCGGCGTCGGCGCCGTCATCACCATGGTGGCCCTCGGCAGCGGCGCCCAGTCGTCGATCGAAACGCAGATCCAGGCGGCGGGCACCAACATGATCATGGTGAGCGCCGGCAACTTCATGTCAGCAGGCGTCCGCACCGGCCAGGGCAGCGCCAGCACGCTGACGCCGGAAGATGCGCAGGCCATTGCCGAGGTCACCGGCGTGCAATACATCGCGCCCGGGGTCAACACGCGCGGCCAGGTCGTGGCCGGCAACCTGAATTGGGGCACGCAGATCCAGGGCACCGACGTCGACCTGCCGCTAATCCGCTCGTGGCCCACGGCCCGCGGTGCGTTCTTCAGCCCGGCCGACGTGGCCTCGGCCGCCAAGGTCGCGGTGCTCGGCGCCGTCGTTCACGAGCAGTTGTTTGGCGCCGACGTCGATCCGGTCGGCCAGGTCATCCGCATCAACAACCAGCCGTTCACCGTGTCCGGCGTCATGGCCAGCAAGGGCCAGTCGGGCATGGGCCAGGACCAGGACGATGTGGTGTATGTACCGTACACGACGGTGATGAAAAAACTGCGCGGCATCACCTACGTGCAGAACATCACCGTCTCGGCCGCCTCGGCTGCCGACACCGCGCCCACCGCGGACCGCATTGCCTCGCTGCTGCGCGCGCGCCACCAGATCGTCGACGAAGACGACTTCATGGTCCGCACCATGGAGGAGATGGCCAGCGTCCGCGTGCAGGCCACCGAAACGATGACGGCGCTGCTGGCGAGCATTGCCGGCGTCTCGCTGCTGGTCGGCGGCATCGGCATCATGAACATCATGCTGGTGTCGGTGACCGAGCGCACGCGTGAGATCGGCCTGCGCCTGGCGATCGGCGCACGCGGGCGGGATGTGCTGATGCAGTTCCTGGTCGAGGCGATCGTGCTCAGCCTGGTGGGAGGTGTCATCGGCATCGGGCTTGGCCTGGGGCTGTCGCGGGGCGTGACGCTGTGGATGTCATGGCCGACCAAGGTGTCGCCAGAAGCGGTCGCGGTCGCGTTTGTCTTCGCCGCCGTCACCGGGGTGTTCTTCGGCTTCTACCCCGCTCGCAAGGCTGCCGCGCTCGACCCGATCGATGCGCTACGCTTCGAGTAACGATGCGCCAGGATCGACGGCATGTCGATCTCAATCGTGAACCAGGGCCCGATCACGGCTCGGTGCCGAGCACCGGGTGCGGGGTGTAGACCTCTTCCACGGCCTTCTGTTCATCCGCTGTCAGGGTCACGTGCAGTCCGGCGATCAGTTGATCAAGCTGCTCGAGCTTGGTCGCGCTGATGATCGGTGCCGTCACGCCCGGGCGGTTCGCCACCCAGGCGAGCGCCACCTGGATCGGCAGGACGCCCTTCCGCTTCGCCACTTCGACGACGCGCTCGGCGACGTCGTAGTCACTGTCGGCATAGTACAGGCCATGGCCGTAACCGTCGTGCTGTTCGCGCAGCGACGCATCCCTGGTCCCCCGCTTGCGGTTGCCGGCCAGAAAGCCACGCGCCAGCGGGCTCCACGGAATTACGCCAATGCCCTCGGCCTGGCACAGCGGCAACATCTCGCGCTCTTCCTCGCGATACACCAGGTTGTAGTGGTTCTGCATCGACACGAACCGCGTCCAGCCGTGCAGGCGCTGGGTGGCCAGCATGTTCGCGAACTGCCACGCATACATGCTCGACGCGCCGATATAGAGGGCCTTCCCCGCTTTGACGACGTCGTGGAGCGCTTCCAGCGTTTCTTCGATCGGCGTGTTGGTGTCGTAGCGATGAATCTGGTAGAGATCGACGTAGTCCATGCCGAGGCGCTTGAGCGACCCGTCGATGGCCGCCATGATGTGCTTGCGCGACAGGCCGCGGCCGTTCTGGTGATCGACCACGGGATAGAACACCTTGGTCGCCAGCACCACTTCCTCGCGGCGGGCGAAGTCCTTGAGGGCGCGGCCCACCACCTCCTCGCTCACGCCGCGCGAGTACATGTCGGCGGTGTCGAAGAAGTTGATGCCGAGTTCGAGCGCCCGCTTGATAAACGGGCGGCTGGCCGCCTCGTCCAGCACCCACGGCCGCCACGTGGGCGTGCCGTAGGTCATGGTGCCGAGACACAGTCGCGAGACTTTCAGGCCGGTGGTGCCAAGGCGGACGTAGTCCACTGTCGTTTCTCCATGAAGAGGAAGTACGGAATCGAGAGCAGCGCGAGCACGGCCGCCACCATGAAGGCCCGGCTGAAGCCATAGTGCTCGCTCAGCCAGCCCATGGAGATCGAACCGGTGCCGATCCCAGTGTCGAAGGCGCCAATCAAGGCACCGAAGGTGGCGCCCCGGCGATGGTCGGGCACGTGATGCATCAAGTGGGCCACGAAGATCGGATAGGCCGAGCCGAAGCCCACGCCGAACAGGACCGCCGACAAGGCGAAGGTCATCCGGGTCGAGGCGAACGCGAGCACGACGACGCCGAACACCATCATCGCGAGGCACGGCACGATCACCCGGGCGTGACCAACCCGGTCGGCATAGCGGCCGATGAACGGGCGCGTGGCCACGATCGACAGCGCGAAGATCGTGAAGAACAGCGCCCGGGGAGTCACGCCGACGGTATCGGCATAGACGGCGACGAAGCTGGTGATGCCGCCGTAGCTGAACGAGTAGAGAAACAGGGTGACGGCGCCGACGATCACGCGCCACTCCACCAGGTCCGATGGCTTCAGCGACAGCGGCGGCATCTCCCGCCGCCGGTCCGGCGGCAGCCGCCAGGCGATAACGGCCATGATCAGGTTCAACGCCGCCGATTCGAGGCACAGCAGCGTCCATCCGCCGCGGTCGAAGACCCACAGGCCGAGCCACGGCGCGATCGCCACCGCCAGGATGCTGGCGAAACCGGCATAGCCCAGTCCTTCGGCCCGGCGCGACTGGGGAACGATGTCGATGACGTAGGCGCTGGAGGACGACAGCAACCCCGACCAGAACACGCCGTGGACGAGGACCAGCGACAGGATGACCTGGTAGGACGGTGCCACCGCGTAGAGCAGCGAGAAAGCGGTGATGGCGAGGCTGGCCACGATCAGCACCCGCCGCTTGCCGAAGCGATCGCCGATGGCCCCCGTGATCGGCGCCGACACCGCGGAGGCGTAGGTCAGAAAGCCGAGAAAGAGCCCGGCTTCACTCCCCGTCCCGCCGAGCGAGAGGATGTGAAACGGCGCCGTCGGCAGCAACTGGAACGCGGACATGAAGACCGTGAAACTGTAGCTGCACATCAGGAAGAAGCGCGGTGTGAAGAGCTCGTCCCGCCGTAGCTCCTGGGGTTCGAGAGGAGCGGAGGCGGACGGTTCAGGCTGTGACGTCGAGGACGAGCTTGCCAATGTGCGTGCCGGCCTCCATGAGCCGGTGGGCGTCCGCGGCCTGTGCCAGCGGAAACACCTGGTGAATGATCGGCCGCACCGCGCGCGACTCGAGCAGCGGCCACACCTGCCGCCGCAGTTCGGCCGCGATGGCGCCCTTTTCCTCCGGCGAGCGTGGACGCAGGGTCGACCCGGTAATCCACGCGCGCTTGCGCATCAGCACCGAGAAATCCACCTCGGCCTTCGGGCTCCTGAGAAACGCAATCTGGACCAGGCGGCCCTCGGTGGCCAGCAGGTCCACGTTGCGGGCCAGGTAGTCGCCGCCGACCATGTCGAGGATGAGATCCACGCCGCGGTCGCCGGTGGCCTCCTTCAGCGCCGCCACCCAGTCGGTGGTGCGATAGTTGATCGCGATGTCGGCGCCGAGGTCGCGGCACGCCGCGCACTTCTCGTCGCTGCCGGCGGTGGCAAACACCCACGCCGCGAATTCCCGCGACAACTGGATCGCGGTGGTGCCGATGCCGCTGGTGCCGCCATGAATCAGGATCGACTCGCTCTCGTGCAGCCGCCCGCGCTGGAACACGTTGGTCCAGACCGTGAAGTAGGTCTCCGGAATGGCCGCCGCTTCGATGAAGCTCAGGCCCTTCGGCATCGGCAACACCTGTTCGTACGGCACGGCCGCCAGTTCGGCGTAGCCGCCGCCGGCGACCAGCGCGCACACGTCGTCGCCAATCGCGAAGCCGGTGACGCCGGTGCCAAGGGCGATGACGGTGCCGGCCACTTCGAGGCCCGGAATATCGGAGGCGCCAGGTGGAGGCGGGTATTTGCCGAGCCGCTGGATGATGTCGGGGCGATTGACACCGGCCGCCGCCACGTCGATGAGCACGTCACCCGGCCCGGCCGACGGGTCCGGCCGCTGACCGAGCCTCAGGACATCCGGCGGCCCGAAGCTCGTGATCTCAACGGCGCGCATCGCGGCCTACTTCAGCCCCGATGGCAGCCGGGGTGACGACAGCAGCGCCGCGAACTCACGCCACTGCCTGGCCGCCGTCGGCTGGCGCCCGGACTTCTTCGCGATGTAGTCGCGGATCAGGTCCTTGCCCAGGTTGTAGTTGATCACGTAGCTGCGGTACTGGTCGATGAACTTGACGCGCTGCTCGGCGCGCGGCTTCGTGTACATCGCGTACTTCTCGAGCCAGGCGGCCGCGCCGGCGCGGTCGATGCTGCCGTCGAGGTAGCGGCGTGCCGCCTCGTTGCCGGCATACGACAGGCGATCCACCAGCGCCAGCACGTCGTAGTACTCCTGCACCCGCTTGGCGTCGAGGCCGGCCAGGGGAAACAGCACGTCGCGCTCGAAGGCCACGCGGTCCGCCGGCGAGAACGCCACTTCGATGCCGAAATTCGCCGTGCCCTCGGCAATCAGCGACTGCGACGAGAACAGCGGATACACCGTGAATTCAATCCAGCCGCGGTCGCGAACCAGGTTCTTCTCCAGGAGCACGTTGTAGACGTGATGCCCCGGGTAGCCCTCGTGGCACGCCAGGTCGACCGCGCGATCGATGTAGATCGGCAGGTCGGTGTTCACCTGGATCAGGCTCTTGTAGCCGCCCTGGTACCAGTTATACCCGCTCCACGACTTGCCGGTGACGTACTCGACCGTGAAGCGCTCCGTCGCCGGCAGCTCAACGTGCGCCTGGGTCCGGTCGCGGCAGGCGCGGATGGCTTCGCGAAACACCCGATCGACCCGGGCGGCCGGAATGACGAACGCCTGCTTGAAGCGGTCGTAGCGATCGATCAGCGAACCGTCGCCGGGGAGGCGGGCCTCGAGTTGCTTGAGCACGGCTTCAAACTCCGCTTCGGTCCGGGTGGGCGCCACGGCATCGTAGAGCGCCTGCGACTCTTCATCGAAGGTCAGGCGCTTGCCCTGCAGCATCGACACGCGCGCGCGCAACGCCGACATCTGCCGGGTCAGGTAGTGCCGGCGCAGCGCCCACAGTTCGGCGTCACCGGCCACGGGCGAGGCCGCCGGCACCGCCGCCAAGTCGTTCTCGAGCGCCCCGGCCTGCTGGTCGATGGCGGCCAGCGTCAGCTTCTCCGCTTCCGCCGCCTTGCGCCATTCGGGCGGGCCGTAGAACGCATCCACGTAATCGGCGTCGTGCTGGCCGACCGCGAGCACCAGCTTGACGTAGCGCTCCGCGACAGTCTTCATGGGGTCTGACGGAGGCGCCTGACCGGTCAGCATGGCTGGAACCCCCAGCAGTGCGCAGACCGCGAGCACATGGAGAACCCGTTCATTTGCCATAGCGGGAGCCAATCGTCGGAATCAGGTAATCGCGAAAGGCGCGGGTGAAGTCGTAGGCCGGGGCGAAGCCCCAGTCCTTGCGGGCGGCGCTGTCATCCACGTCTTCGGGCCAGGAATCGACGATGCCCTGCCGCTTGGTGTCGATCTGCCAGGTGATGCTGGCGTCCGGAAATGCCCGCACCACTTCCTGCCGCACTTCGTCGGCCGACGGGTTGAACGCGGCCAGGTTGTAGGCGGTCCGGGTCAGCGCCGCCTTGGGCGCCGCCGCCAGCCGCAGCAGCGCTTCGACGCCGTCGGGCATGGCCATGAACGGGATGCGGGTGTCGGGGCGGACGAAGCACGCATACGCCTCACCCTTCGCCGCGGCGTGAATCATCTCGGGGGCGTAGTCGGAGGTGCCGCCCGACGGCACGGTGAGCGCGGAAATGAGCCCGGGGAACCGCACGCAGCGGAAGTCGACGCGGCCCGACTGCGGCTCGGCGGCCAACTGCTTGTAGAACCTCGCGTAGTAGCGCCCGAGCTGCTCGCAGTACAGCTTGTTGCAGCCATACATGGTGGACGGCGTGTTGAAGTCGTCTTCTTTCACGCGCCCGGCCTGGCGCTTGGTGTCCAGGTCCGGCAGGCCGTACGCGGCAATCGACGACGGGTAGAGGAACGTCACCGGCCGGCCGTGCGATTCCGCTTCGCGCTGGGAAAACTCGAGCAGGTTGAGCGTGCCTTCGACGTTGATCTGGTGGGCCGTGACCGGCGTGAACTCGGAGCGCGTCGAGAGCAGCGCCGCCAGGTGATACACGGTCTCGACCTCGAACTCCGACAGCACCCGCTCGAGCAGCGACTTGTCCATGATCGAGCCGGTGAACTCGCGCTGCACCTGACGCGCGAGCGACGGCTCCAGGGGATTGACGTCGAGCGTCACCACCGGCTGCGCGCCGGCCCCGGCCAGGTGCGCGATCAGCCCATGGCCAATCTCGCCACCCGCGCCCGTAATCAACACCACCGGCTTACGCATCAAGACGACTCTCCCGTCACGGCTGGCAAGAACACGCGAAAACTGGCGCCGCGGCCGCGTTCGCTGACCACCGAGATGGCGCCGCCGGTCTGACGGATGATTCCGTACACGGTGGCCAGCCCCAGGCCGGTCCCGCGGCCGGTCTCTTTCGTGGTGAAGAAGGGTTCGAAGATTCGCGCCTGCGTGGCCTGATCCATGCCGATGCCGTTGTCGCTGACGGCCAGCAGCACGAACTGCCCAGGCGCCAGCCCGGCCTGCGACATCTCCGGCGAGTCGGCCTCGAGGCGCACGTTCGACGTCTGCACCGTGATCATCCCGCCGCTCGGCATCGCATCCCGCGCGTTGACGATCAGGTTGAGCAGCACCTGCTCGATCTGGGCCGGGTCGGCGAGCACCTTCGCCACTCGTTGCGCGAGATCGAGCTGCAACCGGACCTCGGTGCCAATCAGGCGGCGCGCCATCCGCGACACGCTGGAGACAATCTCGTTGATGTCGAGCGACACCGGCTGCAGGATCTGCTTGCGGCTGAACGCCAGCAACTGGCGCGTCAGCGACGCGGCGCGGTCCGCGGCGTGCAGGATCTCGTCGACCTCGGCCGCCATCGCCGGGTCGTTCTTCACCCGGTGCGACATCAACTCGGCGTTGCCGCGGATGGCGGTCAACAGGTTGTTGAAGTCGTGGGCGATGCCGCCGGCGAGGCGGCCGACCGCCTCCATCTTCTGCGCCTGGCGCAGCTGGTCCTCGAGCTTGACCCGGTCGCTGATGTCGATCACGGTGGCCAGGATGGCCGGCTGCCCGGCAAACTCGGTCGTCGAGCAGAACGCCTCGGCCTGCATCACCGTGCCGTCCTTGCGCTGGCCACGGATCGTCAGCTGCACGTTCGCGGCGGTGGTGGCGTCCATGCGCGAGAGCTGATCGACGACCAGCGCGCGATCCTGCTCGTGCACCACCGTGTAGGCCCACGGCATGTCCAGCAGTTCCTGCTGGGTGTAGCCGAGAATATCGGCGGCCTTCGGATTGGCGTAGACCAGCCGGTCGTGCTGGACGATGTAGACGCCGACCAGCGACTGCTCCACCAGGGCCCGGTACTTCGCTTCGGCGGCCCGCAGCGCGTCTTCGACCCGCCGCCGCTCCGTGATGTCGCGGGCCATCGCCTGCATGCCGGTGTAGTGGCCATTGGCGTCGAACACCAGCCACGCGTTCTGCCCCAGCCACACTTCCTGCCCCGACTTGCTGACCGCGGGGAACTCGACGTAGGAGGTCGGCACCGCGTCGCTGGTCTGCTTGTAGTAGTGCTGCAGGATCGCCGGCCGGTAGTCGGCGCGGATGAACTCGGTGAAGCGGCGCCCGATCACCTCGTCGTTGGTGTAGCCAAACACCCGCAACGTCTGGGGATTGACGAAGCGGAAGTAACCCTCGGCATCCGCCTCGAAGATGATGTCGGCGGCCGCGTCGAAGAGCTGGGTGTAGCGATCCTCGGTGACCCGCAGGGCGTCTTCGGTCGCCTTCCGCTCGGTCACGTCGCGGTAATAGACGACGATGGCGCCGACCGTCGGCTCCTGCAGCAGGTTCCGCGCCATGCCTTCGGTCCACCGCACGGTGCCATCCCGGTGGCGGCAGCGGAAGGCGCCGACCTGCGGCACGGCGGGATGGTCGAACAGCTCGCGGACCAGCCCCTGCCAGGCATCGCGGTCCTCGGGCTCGACGAGGTCGCGGACCCGGAGGCCGAGCAGCTCTTCCGGTGCATAGCCGAGCACGACGGTCGTCGCCGGGTTCGCCCAGCGGATGGCGCCGTCGCTATCCACGAGCACCACCGCGTCAACACTGAAGTTGACGAGGGCGGCGAGCTGCTCGACACCCGGTGTCCCGGTCACCGCCTGCTCCGCTCTTGCATCTGTCTATTCTAGCCGGGGGCGGCACCCGCCGCGCCTACCAGAGCGCGGCTTTCATCTCGGCGATGGCGATCTCCACCTTGCCGAGGTCGTCGAGCACGCGCTCCACTTCGGCGAGGGTCGCGGCCAGGGCCTCGGGCGGCGGCAGGCTGCCCCGCTTGACCTCCCAGGCCAGGTCGCGCGTGGTCTCGGCGCAGGCGCGGCACACCTGCAGCGTGTGCTCGTGCGCGTCGATCAACCGGCGGACTTCCTGCTGTTCTTCCGGGGTCACGGCAACGACCCTACGTCCGATAGGGATCGGGACGCCAGGTCCGGATCGAGGCCTTGATGTCGTTGGGGGTCAGGTTCTCGCGCGCGGCCCGCTCGAGCAACGCGCCCAATTCATCATCCGAAGCAAATCGCAGCGCCGCGGTCTGCTTGGCGGAGAGCCTGGCCAGGTTGGCATCCTGCCCGGCCGGCAGCAGCTCCGCGCAGCGGACTTTCATCTCGAGCATGATGATGCGGTCCTGCAGCGCCACGGTATACAGCCGCGAGATGGCCACCAGCGTGAACACCGCGAAGGTCAGCGCCATGAAGGCCGTGTCGTCCGTGCGCCACCCCAGGTGCAGATGCCCCGCCATGAGAATCAGGGCCACGAGCAGGAACAGTGTCGCGACATAGGTCGGCACCGGGTGGTGCGCGTGGCTCTGGTAGCTCTGCTCGGCCATTACTTCAGCTTCCCCTCGATCTCTTCGAAGACCTTGCGCACGGCAATCGGCCCCTGCTGGTCGGCGAGGAACCAGTCCTGGTAAGGCCCCCAGTTCGCCTGCTTCGCCGCCTCGTCCGCCGGGAGGCCCAGTTTGTGCAGCCGGGTCACCTCCGCGATCACGGCGCGGAGGGCCTTCTGGAACTCGACCAGCTCTTCGCGAGACGCCTTCGCCTCCTCGATGAAGCCGTGGCCCGGGATGAAGCGATCGACGTCCATCGCAAGCGCCTTGTCGATCACGCCCACCCACTCGGTGGGATAGGCCGACCGCATCGCCGGGAACACGCGATTCAGGTAGACCTCGCTCATGAACAGGATTTTCTGCTTCGGCAGGTAGACCAGCAGGTCGCCGCCGGTGTGGGCGCGTCCCGCGTAAATTGCCTGGACCTCGATACCGCCGACGTCGATCACCTGGCGGTCGCTCGTCATCGCCGGCGCGGCCAACTTCAGCTGCGCCTTCGACGCCTTCGACACCACGTAGGTGAGGTCCGTGGGCAGCACGGCATTGCCGGCGGTGTGGTCGCCGTGATCGGAGCCGACGACGTACCACTTCACGGGCTTCGGCGTGACCTTCGCGATGGCGGCCAGCATGGTCCGGGTGGCGTCGACGCTGCCCTGGCCGTCGGCCACGAGCACACCATCGGCACCGACCACGAACAGGCTGACCGTGGTGAAGCCGGGGTTACGGATCTCTTCGTAACCGTAGACGTTGTCGGCCAGTTTGATGGTGCGCGGGAACGCAGAGAGGGCGAGACCGCGCTTGTCAGGGTAGGCGGTCCGCACCTGGGCCGCAGATGACGCGGACAACGCCCATATCACCACGGCCACAGATGACACAGATAACGCAGATCTTAGAAACTTCTTCAACCCCATGACGCGTCATGGTACCAGAAAGACCTTTAAGTCTGCGTAATCTGCGTCATCTGCGGCCCTGGCATCTGCGTTATCGTCCGTCGATCAGGTCGCCCAGGCCGCCGACACGGTCGAGAATCGAGCCCTCTTCCTTGCGCCAGCCCTTGCTCTGCGGCGCGGCGGCGTAGATGCGATCGGCCATGCGCGAGAGCGGGAGCGACTGCAGCCACACGCGGCCGGGCCCCTGCAGCGTGGCGAAGAAGATGCCTTCCCCGCCGAAGAGCGCCGTCTTGATGCCGCCCACGAACTGGATGTCGTAGTTGACGCTGGACTGCAGCGCCACCAGGCAGCCGGTGTCCACGCGCATGGTTTCACCGGCGGCCAGCTCGAAGTGATGGATGGTGCCGCCGGCGTGCACGAAGCAGAGGCCGTCGCCTTCGAGCTTCTGCATGATGAAGCCTTCGCCGCCGAACAGGCCGACGCCGAGCTTCTTCTGGAACGCGATGCCGACCGAGACGCCGCGGGCGGCGCACAGGAACGAGTCTTTCTGGCACACCAGGTGCCCGCCGAGCGCGCGCAGGTCCATCGGGATGATCTTGCCCGGGTAGGGCGCGCCGAACGCGACCTTGTGCTTGCCCTGGCCCCCGTTGGTGAACACCGTCATGAACAGGCTTTCACCCGTCAGGATGCGCTTGCCGGCGCCGAGCAGCGCGTCCATCACGCCCTTGGACTGCCTCTGGCTGCCATCGCCGAAGATCGTCTCCATCTGGATGCCGCTGGTCATGTACATCATCGCCCCGGCCTCGGCGACCGCGCCCTCACCCGGATCGAGGGCGACCTCGACGAACTGCATCTCGTTGCCGTGGACCTCGAAGTCGATGTCGTGGGCACGGCGGCCCGGCGCCGGCGGCGGCACGAAGGCTGCTCCCGCGGCTTGGCTCGCCGAAGCGCCGGCGGGTCCTTTGACAAACGGCGCGAAGGCGGCGACCTCCTTCACCTTCTGCCACGACGTCATGCCGGCGCTGAAGACGAGCGTCTCCGCGTCGATGCTGCCGTTCTGCAGATTGGAGATGATCTCGTTCTGCCCAACCGGTCCCACCTGGTGGCCGCCGATGGCCATGTACCACTGATTCGAACCGTCCATTTCGATCGCTCCTTGTCAATCCGGCTAAAGCCGGATTCTACATTCGAGATGTGGTGTCCGGCTTTAGCCGGACTATTCCGAGTCCGGTTCCGCGTCGATCTTCGCCGCCGTCTCCACTTCGATCGCCGCGACCGCCGCCGGATCCAATCCCAGCTGGTGCGCCAGCTGCGCCAGGTAGATACGCTCGGCGCCCGACACCGTTTCGTCGGCGCGCACGATGGTAAACGCGAGCACGTAGTATTCCCTCTTCGCCGCCGGGTCGGTGACCCCGCGCACAATTTCGGCCAGCGGCCGCGGTTGCGCGAGCTCCGCCTCGACGACCGAGTCGAGCCCGGCCTCCTTGGCCCGCGCCAGGATCAAGGCGCGCTCCTGCGGCGTCAGCTCGCCGTCGGCCCGCGCCGCCGACACCGCCAGCCTGACGAGCTGCAGCAGCGGATCGGCCAGCGCTTGCGCGACGGCTGGCAAGGGGGGAGGCCCGCCTACGCTCGCACCAGTGACGCCAGCGAGCTTCGGCGAGGTCTCGCCGTAGCGGCCTTCGGCCGCGGAGGCGGACACCCCAGGCACATTAGGCACCTGAGGTACGTTCTGCCCCTTGATGCTGTCGTAGATGCCCCACGCGACGCCCGCCGCCGCCATCACCGTGCTGGCGGTCAGAAAACCGCCGTGGCCGGTGATGAAGCGGGTCGCCCGCCGGGCCCGCTTGCGTCCAGAGCGGCCCATGGCGCCGCGCAACACGATGGAGAGAATGTCAGCCGGATTGGTCAGCACGTCGTTCGTCCCTCAGTGAAGAAAATACTGGTAGCGCCCTGGAAAGGTTCCAGTGGAAAAAACGAACGATCCTCGTCTAAATGACGACTAAATCCGGGTCGAGGCCGGCTTGGCGGCCACCGGCTTCGGCGCCTCGGGCGTCCAGTCTTCGCCCGGGTTGATGAAGCGGTTGGTTTCCAACTTGTACTGCTTGTCGTACAACTGGCGGTAGCGTCCGTCGCGCGCCAGCAGCTCGTCGTGGGTGCCGCGCTCGACGATCTCGCCGCCTTCCATCACCAGGATCTGGTCCGCGCTGCGGATCGTGGACAGGCGGTGAGCAATCACGAACGTGGTGCGGCCGGTGCGGAGGGCCTTGAGGCCGTCCTGGATCATCTCTTCGCTCTCGCTGTCGAGGCTCGACGTCGCTTCGTCGAGGATCAGCACCTTCGGCGACGCCAGGATGGCGCGGGCGATCGACACCCGCTGGCGCTGGCCGCCGCTCAACTTGATGCCGCGCTCGCCGACGACGGTGCTGTAGCCCTCGGGGAAGCGCATGATGAATTCCTCGCAGTGCGCCAGGCGCGCCGCGGCCTTGATCTCGTCGAGCGACGCGCTCGGCTCGGCGTAGCCGATGTTCTCGGCGATGGTGCCGTCGAACAGGAAGTTCTCCTGCAGCACCGACGCCAGCTGCTCGCGGTAATCGCGCAGCGGGATGTCCATCAGGTTCTTGCCGTCCACCGAGATGGCGCCCTTTAGCGGCCGATTGAACGCCATCACCAGGCTGATCAGGGTGCTCTTGCCCGACCCGCTCGACCCCACCAGCGCCGTGGTCGTGCCGGGCGCGGCGTGGAAGGTGACGTTCTTCAGCACCGGCACGCCCGGGTTGTATTCGAACCACACCTCGTCGAACCGGATGTCGCCCTGGATCGCGCCGAGCGAGGGCTTGCCGGCGTCGGCCTCGTCTTCGGTCTCCATGTTCATGATCTCGCGGATGCGGTCGAGACCGGCGAACGCCTCGGTTATCTGGGTGCCGATGCTGGCAATGGAGATCATCGGCGCCGCGAGCAGGCCGATGAAGAAGATGTACATCACGAAATCGCCCAGCGTCATCTTGCCGGCGAGGATGTCGTTGCCGCCCATCCAGATCATCACCACGCCGACCACGCCGATGATCACCGTGCTGCCCGAGGTGGTCGCCGACACGCCGGTCATCGACTGGGCGATGTTCCGGAACAGCTTGTGGGCGCCGTGGGTGAAGACAATCTCCTCACGCTTCTCGGCGGTGTAGCTCTTGACGATGCGGATGCCGCCCAACGCCTCGGTGAGGCGGCCAGTCACTTCCGCCTGGATCTTGCCGCGTTCGCGGAACAGCGGCCGCAGCCGCTTGAAGGCGTAGGCCATGCCGCTGCCGAACAGCGCCAGCACGATCGCGGTGACCACGGTCATGCGCCAGTTCAGGTAGAGCAGCACGCCGAGGCTGATGAACGCGGTGAGCACGCCGCCCACCAGTTGCACCAGGCCGGTGCCGACCAGGTTACGGATGCCTTCGGCGTCGCTCATGATGCGCGACAGCAGCACGCCGGTCTGGGTGGAGTCGAAGTAGCGCACCGGCAGGCGCATGATCTTGGCCTGCACCTTCTTGCGCATGTCGGTGATGGCGCGTTGCGCCGCCACGCCGAGCGTCTGCGACAAGCCGAAGCTGGTGAACGCCTGCACGACGGTGGCCGCTCCCGCCGTCAAGGCGATCGGCACCAGCAGGTCGTGCCGCCCCTTCCCGATCACATCGTCGATCACGTACTTGGAAAGCGCCGGCAGGACGATGCCCGACAGGCGGCTGATCATCATCAGGGTCAGGCCGATGGTCAGGCGCCGGCGATGGACCCACACCAGCTCGCGGAACTCCCGCCAGGCCGCCGCCGAGTCGATCTTCTTCTTGGCCGCGCTCTTCCCGGGGTCGGGGCCACCGGCGAGCGCGCCGCGGCCGCTGCCGGACCGCTCGGCTCGTCGCATGCTGGGGGCGCCGGATCTGAGGATGGCCATAAGATGCTTGTCTATCCGCCTAAAAGCGGATGCTACTAGTGCACGGCGTAGGGCACGGCGAGGGTGAACGGCGCGATGCGCGCGTCGAAGGTATCACCCGACGGCGTCACCATCGTGTAGCTGCCATGCATGGTGCCGACCGCCGTCTTCAGGTTGCAGATACTGTCGTAGTCGTAGGTGGCGCCCGGCGCCAGCACCGGCTTCTTGCCGATCACGCCTTCGCCCCGCACTTCTTCCTCTTCGCCGTCGGCGTTGGTAATCACCCAGTGACGGCTGAGCAGTTGCGCGGTCTCCGACCCGGTATTGGCAATGCGGATGAAGTAGGCGAACCAGTATTCCTTGTCCTTGGGCGAGCTGCGCTCCGGAAGAAACTTGGTGGTGACCTGGATGCGGATGCCGTTGGTGGTGGTGTCGCTCACCACGTGATTATCCCACGACCAGTCAGTCCAAATGCCCGCGTTCGGCGTCGCCCATCTCGACACCGGCCGCCGGGAAGTACTCCGTCCATCTCCCACTGACCTTTGACGCCACGTCGGGATGGCAGGTTACTTCGGCGGGATACCACGGCTTCATCCGCGCATCGATCACGACCGGGGGCTCGTAGGCGATGTGGTTGCGCACCACGCGCTGGGCCGCCGAGTGAATGTCGGCCGCCGGCTCGAACCGCGTGAAGGTGGTCCACAGGAAGTTCATGTCGCTGCGGGTGGCGCGTTCCGGCTCGTCGCTCACCACCACCAGCGGCCAGCCGGCAAACGCCGGGTGCGCGGCGACGCGGGCCGCGGCCTGCGGATCGTCACCGTAACCGCGGGTCCCCACCACCAGGCAGCCGCCACAGTAGACGCGGACGCCGGTGACATCCGACGGCGGCGGCGTCGACGGCGCGAACGTCCGCGGCAAGTCGCGCACCGGATCCCCCAGCCCGAGCCACACGCCCTTGGAGCCTTCGTTGACGACCGGCCCGGTGTAGTCCAGCGTGTCCATGGACAGGTTGGCGAACACGTAGAGGTCGGTGCGCGGGTCGGTGCGCGCCAGCACGTGCTCCAGCGTGGCCCGAAAGTCCTTCAGATCCACGAACTGATCGGTGACCAGGATGAACTTGGTGAGCGACAACTGCCCTTCGCCGAGAATGCGGAACGCGCTCGCCATGGCCTCGCGCTTGTAGCGCTGCTTGACCACGGCGGCGGCGAGCGAGTGGTAGCCGGTCTCGCCGTAGGACCACAGCTGCTCCACCGCCGGCATCACCAGCGGGAACAGCGGCGACAGCAGGTCCTGCAGCAGGTCGCCGATGAAGAAGTCTTCCTGGCGGGGCTTGCCGACGACGGTCGCGGGATAGATGGCGTCCTTGCGATGCGCGATCTGCCGGACGTCGAACACCGGGTAGTCGTGCCGCAACGAGTAATAACCGTAGTGATCGCCGAACGGCCCCTCCGGCCGGCGGACCCTGGGCGCCACCTGCCCCATCAGCGCAAACTCCGCGTTGGCAATCAGCGGATGCGGATGCCCGTTTGGAGCCGTGACCTGCGGCAGCCGCTCGCCGGCGATCAGCGAGGCGAGCATCAGCTCCGGCACGTTCTCGGGCAGCGGCGCGATGGCCGACAGGATCAGCGCCGGCGGGCCGCCGAGAAACACCGTCACCGGCAGCGCCTCGTTGCGGGCTTCGGCGCGCGCGTAGTGAAAGCCGCCGCCCTTGCCGATTTGCCAGTGCATGCCCGTGGACGTCGCGTCGTGCACGTGCAGGCGATACATGCCGAGGTTGTGCCCGGGCTTCTCTGGATGTTGCGTGTAGACCAGCGGCAACGTCACGAACGGCCCGCCATCGTCCGGCCAGCAGGTGATCACCGGCAGGCGATCGAGGCGGACGTCGGTGGTCACGACCTCGCGCACCGGCCCGGTCGAGACACGGCGCGTGCCGACCTTCAGCAGATCGAAGCCGATGTCGCGGGCGCCCCAGAGCTTGGCGGGGGTCGGCGGCAGCAGCGTCTCGGCGAGGTGCACCACCCGCTTGATGAAATCCAGCGGCCGCCTGCCAAAGGCGAGTTCCGCCCGCCGCGGCGTGCCGAACAGGTTGGTGACCAGCGGGAACGCCGCGCCCTTGACGTTGGTGAACAGCAGCGCCGGTCCGCCGGCGGCAATCACCCGCCGATGGATCTCGGCCGCCTCCTGCACCGGATCGACTGGCGCGGTGATCTCGACAAGGTCGCGATCACGCCGGAGCTGATCAAGAAAGGCTCTAAGGTCTGGGAACATCGTAGACAGGCCGTCCGCCGATCATAGTCAACACTGCCCGGATCGTGCGGAGTTCTTCTTCGGCCGCCGCGAAGGGATCGCGCGACAGCACCGCCAGGTCGGCCAGCGCGCCGACCG
The DNA here is from genome assembly GCA_041659285.1 of Vicinamibacterales bacterium. Taxonomy (NCBI): domain Bacteria; kingdom Pseudomonadati; phylum Acidobacteriota; class Vicinamibacteria; order Vicinamibacterales; species Vicinamibacterales bacterium. The sequence continues at coordinate 50,888 of JBAZYO010000002.1, forward strand.
CCAGGCGGCCCTTGTCCTGGTCTTCGAACTCGCCGATGGCCGACCCATGCGAGTAGGCTGTCACGGCCTGCTCCATCGACAATCGCTCGTCGCCCAGCGCCGCCGCAGTCGCGAGCCGGAGCAGGTCGAACCCGCGAAGGGCTCCTCCCGACCCGAGCCCGAGCGGGACGCCGGCGTCGAGCACCGAACGAAGCGGCGCACCCGGGCCTGGCACCTCCACGACGACCACGCCCAGTTTCGGCAGGCGCGCCAGCAGGCCAGGATCAACCGCGACCAACTGCTCCAGGCGCGGCCGTTTCACCTTCCACACATCCGCGGCGCCGTGGCGTTCGAGTGCGTCCACATAGGCACCGGTCGCCTGCGCGTCACGGCTGGCGATGGCCAGCGGGTCCTCGCTGCCATAGGCCCACCCCACCGCTTGCCGCATCCGTTCGTCGTCTTCGGCGCCAAGCGCGAAGCCCATGCCGCGCACGTCGAGTCGTGGCGTGGGCTGCGGCGGGAAGAACGGCCGGCTGTCGCGATTGCCCCCGGTCGCGTCCGGTTGAGGCATGCGCAGGATTCGCACCCGCAACGGCAGGCCGGCCTCGAGAAAGGCGCGCACGGTGCCGGCGACCGGCGAGACCGAAAACACCTGGATCGAGGTCACGCCGTTGGCCAACGCCTGGGCGCCCAGCAGGCGGACGCTCGCGGCTGTCGCATCCGTCAAGGCCAGGTGCGCGTCGTTCAAGCCGGGCACGACCACTCGGCCGGCAAGGTCAAGGCGATGGGTGGACGGCCCCGCCCCGGCCTCGACCGCGGCGTCGCCGCCAATGGCGACAATCCGCTCGCCGCGAATGGCGAGCGCCGTGGCCCAGGGCTGTGCTGGATTGGCAGTGAAGATCTTGCCGTTCAGAAGCACCGTCTCAGCAGACGGCGCGGCGCAGGCGCTGATGGTCAGCGCCCACGCCACGACAATCGCGCGCGTCAACTCAACCCGAGTACTTCTCGTCGTAGCTCTCGCCATAGATGGCCGGTACCTTGCCGCCCATCGGCCGCAGGTAGGTGCTCAGCTGGCCGCGGTGGTGAATCATGTGGTTGTTGCAGAACATCATGTAGGTCACCGAGGGCAGCTTCATGCCCCAGGCCTCGACGATCTGCGTGAGGTGGTTGCCGTCGAGCGTGAGGACCTTTTCCAGGGCCTTCGGGAATTCGTGCTTGTACCAGTCGGCGAGCTCGGCGACGGTTGACGCCGGACAGGCCGGCGGAAAGACGCTGAAGTTGTTGGCGGCAACGGCGTGCAGGAAGCCGACGTCGGCGGTCGCCAGGTGGGTCGCGATCTCCCACGCGGTGCGCGAGTGCGCCTCCGGCTTGTAGTCTTTCTTGCCTTCGGGAATGGCCGAAATCACCTTGTAGGTGTGCATCCACTCGCCCTGCAGGTTCTGCCCGAGCGTGGTGGCCAGAAATTTCGCGTGATCTGCGTTCATCGTCGCTCTCCTTATTCGGCCGCCCTAAAGGGCGGCCCTACACGACTACGTTCAACCCCGGGTCAATTTCCTGTACTTGATGCGATGCGGCTGGTCGGCCTGCGCGCCGAGGCGGCGATGGCGATCGGCCTCGTAGTCCTGGTAGTTGCCTTCGTACCACACCGTCTGGCTGTCGCCCTCGAAGGCCAGGATGTGCGTGGCAATGCGATCGAGGAACCAGCGGTCGTGGCTGATCACCACCGCGCAACCGGCGTAGTTGAGCAGCGCTTCTTCCAGCGCGCGCAGCGTGTCGACGTCGAGGTCGTTGGTCGGCTCATCGAGCAGCAGCAGGTTGCTGCCCTTGCGCAGCAGCTTGGCGAGATGCACGCGGTTGCGCTCGCCGCCCGACAGCGTGCCGACCTTGCGCTGCTGTTGTCCGCCCTTGAAGTTGAACCACGACACGTAGGCTCGCGACGCCACCGTCTTCTTGCCCATCGTCAGCTCGTCGAGGCCGTCGGTGACCTCGTCGAACACCGACTTGTTGGGGTCGAGCGCGTCGCGTGACTGATCGACGTAGCCGACCTGCACCGTCTGGCCGAGGCGGAGCGTGCCGCCATCCGGCTGCTCCTGCCCCGTGATCAGGCGGAACAGGGTGGTCTTGCCGGCGCCGTTCGGGCCGATCACGCCGACAATGCCGGCGGGCGGAAGGGTGAAGGTGAGGTCGTCGAACAACACGGTGTCGCCGTAGGCCTTCTTCAGCCCGCGCGCCTCGACTACGATGTCGCCGAGCCGCGGGCCGGGCGGAATGTAGATTTCGACCGAGTCCACCTTCTGCGCGGTGTCTTCGGCGAGCAGCTGCTCGTAGTGGTTGAGGCGGGCCTTGCCCTTGGCCTGGCGCGCGCGCGGCGACATGCGGATCCAGTCCAGCTCGCGCTGGAGCGAACGCTGGCGCTTGCTCTCGGCCTTCTCTTCCTGCTGCAGCCGGTTCGACTTCTGCTCGAGCCAGCCGGTGTAGTTGCCCTCGTAGGGAATGCCGCTGCCGCGATCGAGCTCGAGAATCCAGCCGGCGACGTTGTCGAGGAAGTAACGATCGTGAGTGACCGCGACGACGGTACCGGGGTAGTCCTTCAGGAAGCGCTCGAGCCACGCCACCGACTCGGCGTCGAGGTGGTTGGTCGGCTCGTCGAGCAGCAGCAGGTCGGGCGACAACAACAGCAGGCGGCACAGCGCGACGCGGCGGCGCTCGCCGCCCGACAGCGTCGTGACGTCGGCATCGGGGGGCGGCAGGCGCAGCGCGTCCATCGCCAGGTCGAGGCGCGAGTCGAGGTCCCACGCGTTGGTGGCGTCAATGCGGTCCTGGAGCTTCGACTGCTCGTCCATGACCTTGTCCATCTCTTCGGGCGTCATCTCTTCGCCGAGCCTGGCGTTGACGGCGTCGTAGCGATCGAGCAGCGCCTTGACCTCGGCGGCGCCTTCTTCGACGTTGCCCCTGACGGTCTTGTCGGGATTGAGGGCCGGCTCCTGCGCCAGGTAGCCGACGCTGACGCCCTGCCCGACGAAGGCCTCGCCGGTAAAATTCGTCTCGACGCCGGCCATGATCTTCAGCAGCGTGGACTTTCCCGCGCCGTTCAGGCCGAGCACGCCGATCTTGGCGCCGGGCAGGAACGAGAGCCAGATGTCTTTGAGGACTTGAGCGTCGGGAGGATAGACCTTCCCGAGCCCCTTCATCGTGTAAACGAACTGAGGTGCCATCGGAACTACTGACTATATACGACCCGGGAACCGGGCTTGCCCGCCGTGGCCGTGGCGAAGGCGGGAGCCGGCGGTCGGAAGCTGGCCGTGTGGTGAGGTGTCGAGGGACAATGGCGGCACGGCAACCGCTATCCGGGAGGGCGACATGACGGCCAGGGCTTTACTGATCGTGTGCGTGTGCGCAGTCGCCGTGACTGCCATGGCGGATCCGCTCGATGAGGGTGGCCAGAGCCTGGCCGACCGCCTCAAGAACCGAATCAAGTCGGCGGTCCCGCCTGCGCCCACGCCACCGGCGCCCGGCACGCCGCCACCCAGCGCGCCGGCACCCGCGCCCGGCGCCGCCAGCCCTGCTCCGGTTGCAGACAACCAGCGGTTCAGCGATGCGGAGAAGGCCTACGTGCCGGCGCAGGCGACGACGCGCGCGGCTGACGGTCCGCGGCGCGCCAATCTGCAGCCGGTCGTCGGAAGCAAGTTTGCCAGGGGCCCAGGGGATCAGCTGACCATCACCAATCCCTACCTGGCGCTCGACAGGATCTTCTTCGCGCAAGCCGTGGCGTTGAAGGCTACCGAAGACGGCGGCCTGATCGTCGGCGGACGGGTCGAGCTCGACCAGGATATGCACGCGCTCGGGACCGGGTATTGGCGCATCGCCCCCGACGGCGCGATCACGCCCTTGCACACCCGCAGCACCAATACCTATGGCAAGACACCGGCCACCAAGTGCGAGGCACCGTACAGCCGCACGCATCTCGATCCGGAGAATTTCGCGACGGCCGCCGGCGGCGGCCTGCTGAAGGCGATTGAGTATGCGGTGGTGAAGATCGGCGCCGATGGCAACGTGCGGCGCCTCGCCGGCGCGCCCTTCTCGTGCGAGGAAAGCGGGCAGGCGTCGCAAGTCAGGGGCCAGGCCGACGGCCCGGCCGACCTCGCGCGCTTTAACAAGGCCTCGGGCATCGTGGCGGATCCCGAGGGCAACATCTGGGTCGTCGACCAGAGCGGCTGCTCCCTGCGACGCATCACGCCCGCCGGACAGGTCACCACCGTGATTACTCCGGAACAGGCCTGCGCGAAGACGACGCCCGGCGAAGATCGCGTCGGGCTGGACAAGCTCGCCTGGGATCCCGTGCACGGCGAGCTCGTCACCTCCAACACGCTCTCGGTAGCGACACCCGTCCACAACCTCTACACCACGGTATGGCGGATCAAACCCAGCGGCGAGTTCAGGCGAGTGCTCTACGCCACCAAGGTCGCCAAGAGCCCGGCCAGGCACCATCTCGACGGCGTCTGGTCGCTGGCCGTGGATCCCGAGGGGCGCATCCACATCGGCAGCCGAATCATGGGCACGCCGGGCGTGGTCGCGGTGTTGCGCCTGGACGAAGCCGGCGCGACGGTGACATCCGTGACCGGCGGGAGCTACAAGGGTGGAGGCGACGCCGAGCCGAAAGACGGCCCGGCCGACCGGGCGCTGTTCCGCTACATCAGGGACATGAGCTTCGCGCCCGACGGCACGCTGTACCTGCTGGACGAGCACTTGATCCGTAAACTCGACAAGAGCGGTCAGGTAAGTACTTGGGCATTCTGATCTTGCGAATGGCCTCGCGGCTGGGGCCTTCGATCATCACGGCGCGATGCTCGCCCACCGTGTAGGGCTGCTGGAGGAACGTCCCCCTCGGCCCGGGGCCTCATGCCTCCGGCTTCAATGTGACCAGCGTGTAGCGATCCATCGGGAAGTACTTCTGGAACATCGTCTTGATGATGTCCGGCGTCAGCGATTCGGTGCGTTCGAGGCGCTTGTTGATGCGGCCCGGGTCCCAGCCGAACATGTGGACCGTCTGCATGGAGCCCATCCAGTAGGCGTTCTGCTTGGCGTTGGTCTCGAGGTCCCGCCGCTCCAGCTCCTTCACCTTGTTCACGTCGTCCACGGAGGGACCTTCGGCCTTGAGGCGCTCGATCTCTTTCAGCGAGGCGGTCACCAGCTTGTCCAGGTTCTCCGGCGAGCTGCCAAACTGGATCACCATGGCGCCGTAGCCCTTGAGGGGCGGTGAATTATTGAAGCCGACCGAGACGCCGTAGGTGCCGCCGAGCTCTTCACGCAGGATCTCGCGGAGGCGAATGCTTAACACCTGCGAGGCGGCCCGGGCGCGGTGCATCTCGAACTCGTCGAAGCCGGGGTCGGCGAAGAACGACAGCACGGTCTGGCTTGCCGGCTCCTTCCCCTTCCTCACCTCTTCCTTGACGACGCCGGCCGGGAACTTGACGCCCATGTCGCGGAACGCGGAGGTCTTCTTGCCCTGCGACGGCAGCGTCGCCACCCACTTCTCGAGCAGCGGCGTGATCTCGTCCACGGTGAACGCGCCGACGAAGAAGTAAGTGAAGTCGGCGGCGTTGGCGAAGCGCGCGCTGTAAAACGTCTTCATGGTGTCGAGGTTGAGCGCCGGAATGTCGGCCATCGTCAGCGCCGCGGCGCTGTAGTGGTTTGACGAGTTGACCTGCTCGACCTTTTCGCCGAACACCGCCCGCGGGTTCTGGTCGCGGTTCTGCAGCGACCCGGCGAGCCGGCGCTTGATCAGCTCCAGCACGTCGGGCGTCATGTTGGGCGCGGTGTGCGACAGGTAGTTGAGCTGCAGGGCCGTCTCGAGGTCACGCGGCGTGGCGGAGCCGCTGACGCCCTGCGTGTATTCCGAAATGCTCGGGGAGGCCTGCGCGATCTTTCCCGACAGCATCTTGCTCAGGTCAACCGGGCTGAGGCCGCCGAGCCCACCGACACCGACCATGGCGGTGGCGAGGCTGGCGCTCTTGAAGTCGGCGGGGCTGGCGAGCGAGACGCCGCCGGGCGCGTAGGCCGTGAACATGATCTGATCGTTCTTGAAGTCGGTGGGCTTGAGCCACACCTCGACGCCGTTTGACAGCGTCAGCACGGTGGCGCCGATTTCCGGCACCGTCCGGCGCGAGGCGACCTTGCCGGCGGGCGGGACCTTCTCGACCAGCGCGCGTCCCGACGTGGCGTCGGCCCACCGCTCGACCGGCGCCGCGCTGGCGCGGGCAATGGCGGCCTTCAACATGTCGGCGGTCGGTGGCGGCGTGTCTTTCTTCTCCGGCGCGACGCCGAGCACGACGCGGTTCTCGTCGGTGATCAGCCCCTTGGCCAGCGCCGAGGCTTCCGCCGCCGTCACCGTCGGCAGATACGTGGACGCGATCTGGTACTCGAATTCGATGCCGGGAATGGGTTCCTGTTCGAGAAAGTGCCGGACGTACTCGTTGGCGTAGCCCGGGCTCTCCGAAGTGCCGCGTTCCTTGTAGGCGCGCTCGTAGCCCGCGAGCAGCGCCGCCTTGGCGCGGTTCAGCTCATCGTCCGAGAAGCCGTATTGCTGCAGGCGCTTGGCTTCGAGCATGAGCGCCGCGAGGCCCTCGGTGATCTGTCCCTCAGGCACGGCCGCTTCGATCTCGAACAGCTCCAACGTGCGGCCGATGTTGCTGCCACCGGCCTGGGCCCCCAGGAACGGCGCGTTGGGCCGGCGCGAGATCTCAGCCAGGCGAAGGTTGAGCATCTGCGACACCAACTGCTCCACCAGCGACTTGCGGTAGCCTCGCACCGTGTTGTCGATCTCGACCTTGTCCTTGAACGCCATCGACACCGACCAGCCCTGCGCCTCCGGATCGGTGGACATGCTGATCAACGTGTCTTTGTGTCCGGGCACGCTGGCGTTCACCGACGAGGCGGTGCCGGTGGCGGCGGGAATCACGCCAAAGTGCTTCTGCACGAGTTGTTCGGCCTCGGCGGCCGGAAGGTCGCCGACCACGACCACGGCCATGTGATCCGGCCGGTACCACTTCTGGTAGAAGGCGAGGAGCCGTTCGCGAGGCGCGGTCCTCAGGACCTCGGGCAGGCCGATCGGCAGGCGGTCCGCGTAGCGCGAGCCCTGGAAGATGATCGGCAGCTGCTTGTCGGTGAGCCGCGACCCGGCGCCGAGGCGGCCGCGCCATTCCTCGAGGACGACACCACGCTCTTTTTCCACTTCCTCGGGGAGCAGCGACAGGCCGGCCGCGAAGTCGTGCAGCACGAGCATGCCGCGGTCGACGTAGCCCGGCCGATCGGTCGGGATGTCGAGCATGTAGATGGTTTCGTCGAACGACGTCGAGGCGTTGACGTGCGGGCCGAAGCGGGCGCCTATCGACTCGAGGAACGACACCAGCTCGCCCGGCTTGAAGTTCTGGGTGCCGTTGAACGCCATGTGCTCGATGAAGTGCGCGAGCCCGCGCTGGTCGTCATCTTCCTGGAGGGCGCCGACGTCAACGGCCAGGCGCATCGACACGCGCTTTTCGGGCCGGTTGTTCTGGCGGATGAAATACCGGAGGCCGTTGGGCAGCCGCCCCTCGCGCACCGCCGGGTCCACCGGCAGCGGCCGATCCAGCGCGAGCGCGGGAGGGATGGCGGGCCCTTGCGGCGCCGCACTCTGCGCGCGGGGAACGGCGACCAGCGCCACGACCAGCAGGACCAAGGCGACGACTGCAGAACTCAGGCGATTCATTCGGCTCTCCGTGACGATTTCGGCATCCGGCGGCACTGAAGTGCCGCCCTTCTGGCACTACTATTCCTCAATGCGCCTCAAGATCAAACGTCTGGATTCGTCAATTGGCCTGCCCGAACCGGCCACGGCCGGCGCCGCCGGCTTCGACCTGGCCTCCGCTGTTGACATCGAGGTCCCCGCCCGGAGCATCCGGCTGGTGGGGACGGGACTGGTGATCGCGGTGCCGGACGGCTACTTTCTTGGGATCTTCGCGCGCAGCAGCACGCCGCTCAAGCGCGGCTTGATGGTGGCCAACGGCGTCGGGGTCATCGATTCCGACTATTGCGGGCCGGCGGACGAGATCAAGATTCAGCTGCTGAATGTCACGGATCAACCGGTGATGGTGGCGCGCGGCGACCGCCTGGCCCAGGGCATTGTGCTCCCCTGCCCGCGCGTCGAGTGGGACGAGGTGGCGGAGATCGCGGCGCCCACCCGCGGTGGATTCGGCTCCACTGGAAGCTGAGGGTCCGGCTAAAGCCGGACACTACAGGTGAGGCTGAAGCCGGACGCTACAGATGCGAAAGATCCTGCACATCGACATGGACGCGTTCTACGCGTCGGTCGAGCAGCGCGACAACCCGACGTTGCGCGGCAAGCCGGTCGCCGTCGGCGGTGACCCCTCCACGCGCGGCGTGGTGGCCGCCGCCAGCTACGAAGCGCGGACGTTTGGCGTGCGGTCGGCCATCCCGATGTCGCGCGCCGTGCGCCTGTGCCCGTCGCTCGTGATCGTGCGGCCCGACTTCCAGAAATACCGCGGCATCTCGCAGCAGATCTTCGCGCTCTACCGTGAGGTGACACCCCTGGTCGAGCCGCTGTCGCTGGACGAGGCCTACCTCGATGTCACCGCGAACAGCTGGAACGAGCCGCTCGGGGTGAACGTGGCGCGCCGGCTCAAGGCCGCGATCAAGGAGGCGACCAACCTGACCGCCTCCGCCGGCGTCGCCCCCAACAAATTCCTCGCCAAGATCGCCTCGGGCTGGAAGAAGCCGGACGGCCTGACCGTGGTCGCGCCGGAACGCATGGAAGGGTTCCTGCAAGGGCTGCCGGTTGACGCGCTGTGGGGCGTCGGCCCGGTCACGGCCGCCAAACTCCGCGAGCACGGCATCGAGAAGCTGACCGACATCCGCACGCGGTCGCTGGCCGACCTCGAAGCCGTGGTCGGCAGCCTGGCGCCCTGGTTGATCGACCTCGCGCAGGGCAAGGACGACCGCCGCGTCGAACCGAACCGGCCGTCGAAGTCCGCCAGTGCCGAACGCACCTACGCCCGCGACCTGTCCGGCCTGACCGAGATTCGGCAGGAGATCGACCGCATGGCCCGCGAGGTCGCCGGCTGGCTGCAGAACAAGGGCATCACGGCGCGCACGATCACCATCAAGGTCCGCTACGACGACTTCACCACGGTGACGCGCAGCCACAGCACGCCGCAGCACACCGATGACGTGGCCTCGATCGTGTCGCGGGCGCTGGCGCTGCTGTCGAAAACCGAAGCCGGCGCGCGACCGGTCCGCCTCCTCGGCGTCGGCGTCCACAAGCTGAGCACGGATGACGACTCGGATAACGAGGCGACACCCGACCTGCGCCTGCCCTTCTCCTGAACCTGGCCAAGTGCTTGGCCGCAGATTAGGCAGATTACGCCGATTCTGAACGCATGGCCGCAGCCTTATCTGCGACAAAGCGGAACGCTTCGCCGATGACGCCAGTGCTCACAGACACCAGCGGCGCCCAGCGGCTTTGCCGCTGGCGATTGGGTGCGCCGGGCCCCGGACGCAAGCCATCGGATCAGTCGCACACGGCTTGTGTCCGGGGCCCGTCGCACCCATCGATCCGCGCGCGCAACGCGCGCGCGGGCGCCGTTCGCCGTATGTCTGCGCAATCGGCGTAATCTGCGGCTAGACTGACACACGTCATCACCGGCCCATGCCAATTGAAACCGCTCTCGCCATCGCCTCCGCCATTATCGTTCTGTCACTCATCGGGCTGGCCGCCGTGGTCGCGAACCGCCGGCGCGCCGCGCAGGAAGACGAACTGCGGCAAGGCGCCTCGGCGCGCGGGTGGCAGTTCGAGAGCCTCACCGAGCATGGGTTCCGGGTCCATCGCTGGCGCGGCGCCACGGATGGCGTCGCCTGGACGGCCGAGTCACGCCGCAGCCTCAAGGGCAGCAACCAGAAGGGGCGCCGGCCCGACATCGCGCGGTGGCGAACGGCGTCCACCATGGGCGTGACCGCGCCAATCCTCTGCATGGGACTCCCGAAGGGCAAGGAGACGCCGGCGTTTGCCGTCGCCGAAGGCGATGGCTGGCTGGCGCAGCTCGCGCAGAAGGCCGCCGGCTTCGCCCTCGACAAGGCCGTGGACACTTATTTCGGCGACGACCTCGGGCGTGGCGTGGATGCCGGCGCACTGAAGCGCGTGGAAGGCCAGGACACCCCGGGCTTCGTCGTGATGGCGGCCGACCGCGACGCCGCGGCACGGACCCTGTTCCAGGGCCTGCGCGGCGCCCTCGTGGACGCGGCCAACGATCGCGCCTCGGTGTTGTCGCTGGAGAAGGACCACCGCCCCTGGATCCTCATCGCCGCGGATGGCGTCGCGCTCGGACGCTCGGACGTGTTCCGCGACGTCAACGACGTCGACGCCTTCGCGCACGCCGGCGTCAAGCTGGTGCGCGTGTCTACTTTCGGACGACCGTCATTTTCCTGAGCTCGACCCGCTCCACCGGCGTCTCGCCGTTGACCGCCACCGCCTCGATCTTCTCCACCACATCCAGTCCGCTCTCCACCTGGCCGAACGCGGTGTACTTCCCGTCCAGGGCCTCGGCCTTCGCGGTGACGATGAAGAAGGAGGCGCTCGCCGAATCCGGCTCGGCCAGCCGCGCCATCGACAGCGTGCCCTTCACGTGCGGCTGATCGTTGAACTCCGCCTTCATCTGCCGCACGTAGTTCTGCTGGGACTCGCCGAGCGGCGCCGTGCGCGTCGGCAGGTGGCCCGACTGGATCACGAACCCCTTGACCACGCGGTGAAAGCTCATGCCGTCGTAGACACCGGCCTGCGCCAGGCGCAGGAAGTTGCGGACGTGGTTCGGCGCCTGGTCGGGCGTGAACGACAGCGTGATGTCGCCCATCGACGTCTCGAGCACCGCCCGGTAGCGCGCCAGTTCCGCCACCGATTCAGTTGAAAACGGCTCCGGCACCGCGGCCGGCTTGTCGCGGATGGCAACCTTGTTGACGACGATGCGATCGACGGCGAGGCCGGTGCCGTCAACGGCGGCCTCCGAGATCTTCTGCGCGACGAGGATGCCCTCGCTGACGCGCGCGAAGATCGTGTACTTGCCGTCAAGGCCCGGCTGATCCGACACCGAGATAAAGAACTGCGTGCCGGCGCTGTCGGCCTTGCCCGGGATTTGCGTGGCCGAGACCGCGCCGCGCGTGTGCTTCTCGTCCGAGATCTCCGGCTGCAGCAGGTTGAGCCCGCCGGTGCCGAACTTCGCGCGCGCCGCGGGATCCCTGGTGACGGGGTCGCCGCCCTGGATGATGCCGAACTTGATCATCCTGAAGAACGTCGTGCCGTCGTAGCCGCCGGCCTCTGCCGTCTTCATGAACAGCGCCACGTGATTCGGCGCGCGGTCGGCGAGCAGGTCCAGCACGATCGTCCCGACGGTGGTGTCGATCACGGCTTGCTTCTCTTGAGCCAGCGCCGTACCTGGGACGAACAGGAGCATCAACAGGGCCAATACGCGTCGCGCCATCATCCGCGCATTATCCGTCCCAACGTTCGCCACCGCAAACTCGCGCGGCCGGCGAACCGCGCGCGCGATCGACCCGTCTACCTTCCCAGTGCACGACTTGAGTGGTCCGGCTGACCGCCTTGGCCAAGGCTACGGCGGTCAAGAAGCCGGACGCCACATGTAAGAACCGGTGGAGGCAACGCCCGAACGGGCGCGAGGACGGTGATGGGCCAGGAGGGACGCCATGCGCTTGCTGCTCAGCACCGTTCTGTGTTCCGCGGTTCTTGTCTCGTCGAACGCCTACGCCGAACCGGCCGCGCCGGCGCGCGCCGGCGGCGCCCGCATCCGCCCGCAAGACCAGCGCAGCATCAACGTGTTGCGCGAGGGCATGGCGCGGTCCGAGACGTTCCGCCGCCTGGTCGAGACCATCGAGGCCAGCAACGTGTTCGTCTACGTGCACGTCAGCCCGCACATGAAGTCATCCCTCGCCGGCCAGCTGACCTGGATGACCCAGGCCGGCCCGTATCGGTATCTCCGCGCCACGTTGAACACCGATCTGAACAACGACCTGACCATCGCCACACTCGCCCATGAACTCCAGCATGCCGTGGAGGTGGTGAGCGACGACCTGGTGGTGGACGAGAAGAGCCTGATGTCCCTCTACAAACGCATTGGCCGGCCAAGCCGCGCGGCGGTGTCGTCCGGATGGGAGACCATCGCGGCACAGGAAGCCGGCTTCCAGGTTCGCCGTGAATTGGTCGAATCGAACGCGTCGATCGTGGCTCAATTGTCCGATATCGACCACATGTGACGCGCCTGTCCGTTCCTGTTATGCTGTGTCCGGCAAGCAGGCTCTTTCTCGGTCGTCTGTCGCCTGGCTTGCCTGGCCCAGCAGCATGTACGAGGAGTACTTCGGGTTCGTCCAACCGCCGTTCAGCCTGACGCCGGATCCGCGGTTCTTGTACCGCAGCGAATCCCACGACGTCGCGCTGCAGCAGGTCTGGCAGGCGATTCGCCGCAAGGAGGGCTTCATCGTCCTCACCGGCGACATCGGCACGGGCAAGACGACCCTGTGCCGCACCCTCCTCGAGCAATTCGACCAGACCACGTTCACGGCGCTGATCCTCAACCCGTTCCTGTCGGTCGAGGAACTGCTGCGCGAGGTCCTGCTCAGTTTCGGCGTCGTCTCCAAGGACGCGCTGAAGACCGGCCGGCTGGCCACCGCCAGCAAGCACGAACTCATCCGCACGCTCCACGACTTCCTGCTGTCGCTGGTGCCGTTGCACGGCAGCGCGGTGCTGCTCATCGACGAGGCGCAGCACTTGTCCACGGACGTGCTCGAAGAGATCCGCATCCTCTCGAACCTCGAGACCAACGATCAGAAGCTGCTGCAGATTGTCATCGTCGGGCAGCTCAACCTGCTCGACCTGCTGCACAAGACCGAGCTGCGCCAGCTGGATCAGCGGATCTCGATCCGGTGCTCGCTGAAGGCGCTGACGCGCGAAGAAGTCGAGGCCTACGTGACCCACCGGCTGTGGGTGGCGCGCGGGTCCACGTCGGTGTCGTTCACGCCGAAGGCCTTCGATCTCGTGCACGCCGTGTCGGGCGGCGTGCCGCGCATGATCAACCTGGTCTGCGATCGGGCGCTGATGGTCGCATGCGAGGCGCAAACCAGCCGGATCACCGAGGAACACGCCGCGCAGGCGGCCGCCCAGATCGGCATCGAGATTCCCAAGGGCAAGATCCGCGGCGAACGCGCCGCCTCGTCCAGGCAGCCGTCGCGGAAGGTCCTGCTGATCGCCGCGGTCCTGTTGCTGGCCGCGCTGGGCGGCGCGGTGACCTACCTCGCCGGCAATCCACTGGAACTGCTCGACGCGGCGGACGCGCCGGCCGTGCGACGCGCGCCGGCGCCGGCCATGCCCGCGCCGGTCGTCGCGGTGGCCGTGCCCGCCGGCATGCCGGTGATTGGGCCGCCCCCGCCGGTCGAAGGCTCGTTCTCGGTACTGATCGGCACCTTCACCACGGCCCGCGGCGTCGAGTTGGTCGAAGCCGCGCTGCGGGCACAGCGCCTGCCCATTTACATGTTCGACGTGATGGTGGCGCCCGCCGATCTCCAACGGCGCGTGCTGGTGGGACGCTACCCGAGCCGCGAAGAAGCGGACGCGGTGCGGCAGAAGCTCGGGCCGGCGATGAACGACGCGCGGGTAATCCCGGGCGAGATCGAGCGGCTCCGCGTCGTTCCTTAACGATCGCGCGACTTGTACAGCTTCTTCAGCGACTGGCTGATCGTCTTCATCTTGCGCTTCTCGTCGATCTGCGCCCGCGCATCCTTGAGCACGCCGAGGCTGTGCACTTCCTCCTGCAGCTTCAAATAGCTCGCGAGCCGCTCGGCCGGCAGCTCGCCGTCGGCGATCGCCTGCTTGACGGCGCAGCGCGGCTCTTCGCGATGCTGGCAATTGGTGAAGTGGCAACCCGAGGCAAGGTTGACGACATCCTCGAAGGTCTCGCGCGACCCTTCCGACTGCGTCCACAGCTGCAGCTCGCGCATGCCCGGCGTGTCGATCAGCAGGCCGCGGCCCGGCAGCAGGATCAGCTGGCGATGCCGGGTGGTGTGCCGGCCGCGCGAGTCGCTGACGCGCACGTCACGCGTCTTCAGCAGCTCCTCGCCGAGCAGGGCGTTGACGATCGTGGACTTGCCCACGCCGGATGAACCGAGCAGGGTGCCGGTGCGGCCGCGCCCCAGGTAGCGCTCGATCACCTCGATGCCGTGGCGTTCGCGCGCGCTGATCGCGTGCACCGGGACCCCGACCGCGATAGTGGCAATGTCCGCGAGGTCCTCGGTGAGGTGCTCGGCGACGTCCGACTTGTTGAGCAGCACCACGGGTTTGGCGCCGCTCTCGTACGCCATCAGCAGGTAGCGCTCCAGCCGCCTCGGGTTGTAGTCCCCGTCCAGGCCCATCACCAGGAAGACGGTGTCGATGTTGGCGGCGACGATCTGCTCTTCGGTGGTCTCGCCGGCCACCTTGCGCGAAAAGCGGCTGCGCCGCGGCAGCACGGCCTCGATGGTGGCCGACGCCTCACCTGGCGTCGGCAGCGCCGCGACCCAGTCGCCCACCGCCGACAGGTGCTGGCGGCCTTCGGCCTGGTGGCGCATGCGCCCGGCATGCTGGGCCTGGAGCTCGCCCGCCTCCGCGTACAACCGGTAGATGTAGTTGAACTCGATGGCCACGCGCGCCGGGATCAAGCCCTCCGCCGCGTACGGCGCGAACCGCCGCGCCCACTCGGCGTCCCAGCCCAACTCGTTCAGGTCAAAAGGCACTCGCCCGTAGGATACCAGCGGAGACTGGCCGGGCGCGCGTGAGGTATCGTACGGGTCAGGGAGATCGCGGTATGGAGTTCAAGGGGATCGTTCGGGTGGTCGCGCTGGCGTTGGTGATCGGCGGTGCGATGACGCCCGCAAGCGCGGGCGCGCAGACCGCCGCCGCCGCGGACCAACAGTTGCGCGAGGCGCAGGCGGAGGTCGCCCGGCTGAAGCAGGAACTCGACGCGATACGGGCGCAGTATGACGCGCGCCTCACGGCCCTGGAACAGCGGCTGGCCGCGATCGCGGCCACGCCGGTCGAGGCCGCACCGCCGCCACCGCCGGCCGCCCCATCGGCGCCGGCGGCCGGTTCTTCGAAGGTCTTCAACCCCGACATCGCCGTGATCGGCAACTTCCTTGGCGCCACCGGCAAGAACGCCAACAGCACACAACCCACGTTCGGCCTCAACGAAGTCGAGACCTCGTTCCAGGCCATCGTCGATCCCTACGCGCGCGCGGATTTCTTCCTCTCCGCTGGTCCCGAGGGACTGGAAGTGGAAGAGGGGTTCGCGACATTCAACGCGCTGCCCGGCGGCCTGCTCCTCAAGGTGGGCAAGTTGCGGGCGCAGTTCGGCAAGGTGAATACCGCGCACACCCACGCGCTGCCGTGGACTGACCGGCCGCTGGTCACGCGGAACCTGGTCGGCGGCGACGAGGGCATCTCCGAATCGGGGGTGTCGGTCTCGCGCCTGCTCAACAACTCGTTCATGTTTCTCGAGGCCACGGGTGAGGCGTACTACGGCGCGTCCGCGGTCTTCAACTCGACCGCACGTTCGAAGCTGGCGTATGTCGGCCGCCTCCGTGCGTATCGCGATCTCACCGAGGGCACCAATCTCGACCTCGGTGGGTCGTTTGCGTATGGCCCCTCCGCGGCGCAGCCGGAGGTCTCGATCCCGGAGGCCGCTTACTCGACCCGACTGATTGGTTTCGACGCCACCTTCCGCTACCGTCCGCTGCGGCGCGCCATCTACAGGCGCTTCCAGGCGCGGACCGAACTGGTGTGGAGCCAGCCGCGCAGCGACGGCGCCGGCGGCGAGACCGCTTTTGGGTTCTATGGCGGCGCCGACTACCAGTTTGCGCGCCGGTGGTATGCCGGCGGCCGCTACGACCGTGCCGCGCATCCCTTTGATGCGGCGTTGGTCGACAACGGCGGCTCACTCTACCTGACCTACTGGCCGAGCGAGTTCAGCCAGGTGCGCGGCCAGTACCGGCGCACCAACTACGGCGACGGCGTGACAGCCAACGAGTTCCTGTTCCAGTTTCTGTTTTCGATCGGGGCGCACGGCGCCCACGTCTTCTAATAACGCGGGATGCCGCGGACGTCGAACCGCGGCGAGAGGCTCTTATGACGCACATCATCACTCACGTTGCCGCGGCGCTGCTGACCCTGGCCGCGGCGAATCCACCGGCCGCCGCGCCGCCCAAGGTCATCACCACCACCGAGGACCTGGCGTCGCTGGTCCGCGAAGTCGGCGGTGACAAGGTCACGGTTGACTCGCTCGCGAAGGGCTACCAGGATCCGCACTTCGTCGAGCCGAAGCCGAGCTTCATCCTCAAGCTGCACGACGCCGACCTGCTGGTGGCCATCGGCCGCGAGCTCGAGATTGGCTGGCTGCCGCCCCTGCTCACCCAGAGCCGCAATGCCAAGATTCAGCCCGGCAATCCCGGCTATCTCGACGCCTCGGCCGGCGCGCGCATCCTCGAACTGCCGACCGGCCAGATCACGCGGGCGATGGGCGACGTGCATCCGCAGGGCAATCCCCACTACTGGCTCGACCCCGACAACGGCCGCACCATCGCCAAGGCGATCGCGGCAGCGCTCGGCCAGATCGCGCCCGCCGACCGGGCCTACTTCGAACAGCGCTACGCCGACTTCGATCGCCGGCTGGCCGAGGCGCAGAAGCGCTGGGCCGCGGCGATGGCGCCGTACAAGGGCACCAAGGTGGTGACTTACCACCGGTCGTGGCCCAACTTCACCGATCGGTTCGGCCTCGACGTCATCGGTTACGTCGAGCCGAAACCCGGCATCCCGCCGTCGCCCGCGCACACGGTGGACTTGATGTCGGAGATGAAGCGCCAGCAGGTCAAGGTCATCCTGGTTGAGCCGTACTTCGACCTGAAGACGCCCGAGGCCATCGCCCGCGATGTCGGCGGCCGGGTTCTGGTGCTCTCGCCATCGGTCGGCGGCGTCAAGACCGCCACCGACTACATCGCGCTGTTCGACTACAACATCAACTTGCTGACCAGCACCTTCAAGCAAGTGCTCGGGCGCTAGGGCCATGGAACTGCGCACCATTCTCGAGTTTCTGGCGGCGCCGTTCGCCGCCAGCCTGATTCTCACCGGCATCCACACCTACCTCGGCGTGCACGTGGTCGAGCGCGGGGTGATCTTCGTCGACCTCTCGCTGGCGCAGATCGCGGCCCTGGGCGCCACCTTCGCCATGCTGCTGCCCTTCTCGGGTGGCGACCCGCACAGCCCGGGCGTCTACTGGTTCAGCCTCGGCTTCACGTTCATTGGCGCCGCGGTGTTCTCGTTGATTCACCACGGCCAGAAAACGCGCATTCCACAGGAGGCGGTGATCGGCATCGCCTACGCGGTGGCCTCGGCGGCGTCGATCCTGGCGATGAGCCAGAGCACCGCGCAGGGCGAGCACCTCAAGGACATGCTGGTCGGGAACATCCTGGCGGTGTCGTGGACCGACGTCGCCCAGACCGCGGCCCTCTACAGCGTGGTCGGCGCCTTTCACTTCTTCAACCGCCGCCGCTTCTTGATGATCTCGATGGATCCGCAACGCGCCAAGGCGGAGGGCGTCAACATGCGCCTATGGGACTTCCTCTTCTACGCCTCGTTCGGCTTCGTCGTCACCTCGTCCGTGTCGATCGCCGGCGTGCTGCTGGTGTTCTGTTACCTGATCGTGCCGTCGGTGGCGGCGATGATCTACGCCGACCGGATCGGGCCGCGGCTGGCAATCGGCTGGAGCATGGGCACCGTCGTCTCGGTGCTCGGGATGTGGTTCTCGGTGCAGTTCGACCTGCCGACCGGCGCGACCATCGTGTGCACGTTTGGCCTGGTGTTGATCCTGATGGCGGCGATCAAACCGCTGTGGTCCAGATTGGCGAGCTGAGGGGACCCAGGCCGGCCGCATGGCGCGCGAGCGACCGGTCCGGCTAACGCCGGACGCCACCTCTCGATTCCGGCCCGGCTAACGCCGGACACCACATCGCTGTAGCGTCCGCCTTCAGGCGGACCCCTTGACACACGACCCGCCACTGTCCTACTGTCCTATGACAGATGACACGGGGCCATGCAGTTTCAACTCAACTTTAAGTCCGGCAAGCCGGTCTACCTTCAGCTGGTGGACCAGGTGAAGGCGGCCGCCGCCTCGGGCGCGGTCCGGGCCGGCGAGTTGCTGCCGTCAATCCGTCCCCTGGCCGAGCGGCTGCGCGTCAACCGCAACACCGTCGCCAAGGCCTATGCGGAGCTCGAAAGCCAGCGCGTGATCGAAACCGTCGCCGGCAAGGGCTGCTTCATCCGCGAAACCAGCTCCCCGTTCCGCAAGGATGCCCGCCTCAAGCTGCTGGCCGAAGAGGTCGACCAGGCCGTGGTCCAGGCGCATCATCTCCAGGTCAGCAAGGACGACTTCCTTCGGCTGGCCGAAGACCGCTTCGACGCCTTCGCCCAGAAGCGCACCCGCGCCGAGAACCCATGATGCCCACCACCACCGACGCGCCCGTGATTGCGATCGACCAACTGGTCCGGCGCTACGGCCGCACCGACGCCGTCAACGGCCTGACCCTGCGCGTGCCGGCCGGGCGCTGCTACGGCTTCTTCGGCCGCAACGGCGCCGGCAAGACCACCACCATCAAGTGCCTGCTGAACCTGCTGCGGCCGACCAGCGGCGAGGCCAGGCTGTTTGGACTGGACCCGGCGCGTCACGAGGTGGCGGTCAAGTCGCGGCTGGCGTATGTGCCCGACCAGGTGGCGTTCTATCCGTGGATGACCGTGCGCGAGACGCTCGACTACTTCGCGTCGTTTCGCGCGCACTGGAACGACGACACCGAGCGCGCCTTGCTCGACCAGTTCCGGCTCGACCCGCGGCAGAACACCAGCCACCTGTCGAAGGGCCAGCGCACGCAGTTGGCGTTGATCACGGCGATCTGTCCCGAACCGGAACTCCTGGTGTTGGACGAACCCACCTCGGGACTCGATCCCATCGTCCGCCGCGAGTTCATCCAGACGGTGATCGGCGCCTACCAGGACGGCGATCCGGGACGCCGCACCGTCTTCGTGTCCACGCATCTCATCTCCGAGTTCGAGGGCCTGATCGACGAGTTCACGATCATCGAACAGGGTCGCGAGGTGCTGTCGCTGGCGGCGGACGAAGCGCGCGAGCGGTATCAGAAGATTTATGCGCGTTTCGCCACTGATCCCGCCGGCCTCGACCTGGTCGGCGCCCAGGTGCTTCGGCGCGCCGGTCGAGAGATCGAGCTGGTGGCCAACGGCAACTCGGAGGCCCTGCTCCACCGCTTGAAGGCACGTTCGCCCGAGGCGCTCACCGCTGAGTCGCTGACCCTCGAAGAGATCTTTGTCGCCACGTTGCAGGCGGGCGGAGCCACCGCGTGAGCCCGCTCGAGGTCGCCTTCCGAAAAGAGCTTCGGGCCCTGTGGCCGCCATGGGCCGTCGCGGCCATCTCGATCGGCGCGCTCGCCCTGATGTCGAACGGTCGCGACGCCGATCTCGCGTGGGTCGCGCTCTATCTCGGGGCACTCACCCTCACCGGCCTGTCGATCGGCCACGAGTATTCCAACGGAACGCTCGCGATGTTGCTCTCGCAGCCGGTTGAGCGACGCCGCCTGCTGCTCGTCAAGCTTGGCGCGGCGCTGCCAATGGTCGCGCTCCTCGTGGCGGTCGCCGTCGCCGTATTGCCGCCAACGGATAGCCGCGGACCGAGCGAGCTACCGTTCCTCGCCCTGCTATGCGGCCTCGTCGCGGCGCCGTGGCTGACGATGGTGTGCCGCGGCCCGCTGGCCGGCATCCTCTTCGCCAGCTCGATCACCGCGCTCGCGCACATCGCTGCTGAAGTGGCGATGGTCCTTCGCTACGGCTCGATTTTCGAGCGCGGCGCGGATCAGGCTGAGTTTCGCACGGCCGTACTAGCCACCGGCCTTGCAGTTGGCACGCTCATCTCGGCCATTTCCGGGTGGCGATTGTTTATGCGGCTCGAGGCCGTGTCGGGACCGGCCTCGAGCATTGATCTCGGCCGCTGGTGGCCGGCTCGACACTCTGCGACTGCCCTCCCGCCTGCCCGGTCGACACGGCGGCATCCACTGTGGCTGCTGGCGCTCAAGGAACTGCGATTGCAGCAGCTGACGCTGGTCGTGACGCCGATGTTTGCGGTGGGATGGGTGGCCCTGGCCATCTTGTACGGCGCCAGCGACGTCCTGACCGCCGTCGGATTCATCTACTACGGCTCCCTCGCGGTCCTGATCGGATCGCTGGCCAGTGCCGAGGAACGCCAACTCGGCACGCACGAGTGGCAGACGCTGCTGCCGATCGCCACGTGGCAGCAATGGTCCGTGAAGCTGGCGATCGGGCTCAGCCTGGCCCTGACGGTCTCAGTGGCCGTGCCGACCGTGTTGGCGGCCGGGGCGGTCAGCGTCCGGGCCTGGCATATCGGCGTGATCGCGCTGCTGACAGTTGGCAGCTTGTACATCTCCTCGCTCTGCCGCAGCGGTCTCCACGCTCTTGCCTGGTCCGTCCCGGTGCTCGTGGTCGCGTCGCAGCTGCTGGGATCGCGGCTCGGCCCGATGCTGTTCACCAACCAGCTGCTGCTGGCGGGAGCGCTCACGGCCGCCGGAGCGGCGGCTGCCTGGTTCGGATTCGAGAATCATCGAACCACCAAACCGGCAGCCAGGCGCGTCGCATGGCAGGCGCTGTTCATTGCCGCCGGACCGCTGGTCGCCGCGATCATCGCCCAGTGGCCGCGTTAACCTCGTCGAGAAACGCGCCGGCTCGGGCGATGAACGACTCCTCCCACAGGTGTCCGCCCGTGAAGACGTGCTCGATGACCGTCACGCCAGCGGCGTGCAGGGTCGACTCGTCCTCCTTCATCTTCTCCGCCGAGTACCAGGCGTCCTCGGTGCCGCGGCCCAGGAGGACCGTAGGCAAACCGGCGGCAACCGGCGCCACATCCGGCGGCACGTCTCCGGCCAGCGCGATCACGCCGTCGCACGGCCATTGCACGAACGCCGCGGCCCGGTAGGCCATCGCCACGCCCTGCGAAAACCCCGCGTACAGCAGCGGCCGCACGATGCCGCATTCAGCCGCCACCGCCGTCAGCACCTCGGCCACGTAGGCAATATTGTCGGCAATGGCGAGGTCGCGGTCTTCCTTGGTCATCCAGGCCGCGACGACGTCGCCGCCGCGCGTGTAGAAGCGATTCAAAGCCTGGATGCTGATGAGGTTGAGCGGCCGGGGGCCGGCGATCCGGCGCAACACCTCCATGTGGATCGCCGCGTTTTCCTGGTAGCCGTGAAAGCCCACCAGAGTGGCCACGGCTCCGGCGGGCGCCTCGACAAGGTAGCGGCCATGGGTCCGCACGGCGATGGTTCGAAGGTCCGACATCCGTCGATGATGCTATAACGGGACTATCGTGACTCCCGTCCCATTTCAGGTGCCGGTCGATGCCGAGGCCGCCCTCTCCGCGGCCCTCTACTGGCCGCCACCGGCCGCGTCCCTCGACGCGCTCTTCATCTTTGCGCATGGCGCCGGGGCCGGACACCTTCATCCGTTCATGACCAGTTACGCCACCGCGCTCTGCACGCGCGGGGTCACGGTGGTCACCTTCAACTTCCCCTACATGGAGAAGCGGCGCAAGACGCCCGACCGCGCCCCCGCGCTCGAAGAGGCGTTCCGCCGCGTCATCGTTGGCGCGGTCAACCAGGTTGGCGCGAATGCCGCCCATCCGGCGAAAGCCGGATTCCACATCTTCATTGGCGGCAAGTCGATGGGCGGACGCATCGCGACGCACCTGGGCGCGACGCTCGATCGGTGGCCCGAGGCGCCGCGGCCCGCCGGCATCATCGCCTTCGGCTATCCGCTGGCCCCGCCGCGCAGCCCGCGAACCGGGGACCGCGTGACGCACCTCAAGGCGCTGACCGTGCCGACGCTGATTGTACAGGGGACGCGGGATCCGTTCGGGGGGCCGGACGAGATTCGCGAGGCGATCGCCGACGCCAATCCGCTGCCGCCGATTGAGATCGTCACGGTCGAAGGCGGCGACCACTCGTTCGCGGTG
The DNA here is from genome assembly GCA_041659285.1 of Vicinamibacterales bacterium. Classification (NCBI taxonomy): domain Bacteria; kingdom Pseudomonadati; phylum Acidobacteriota; class Vicinamibacteria; order Vicinamibacterales; species Vicinamibacterales bacterium. The sequence continues at coordinate 73,027 of JBAZYO010000002.1, forward strand.
TTGAAGTCGAGCGGGCGCGACCAGGCCGCCGTCCACACCACCATCCAGGACGAAGTGGCGGCGTGGATCAGGACGTGTATGGCTCGTGCAGCTTGACCGGCTTGACCCTGGCGCGGGCGCGCAGGTTGATGAACTCGACGAAGATCGAGAAGCCCATCGCGAAGTAGATGTAGCCCTTCGGGATGTGGAAGCCGGCGCCGTCGGCGATCAATGAGCAGCCGATCAGCAGCAGGAAGCTGAGCGCCAGCACCTTCACCGTCGGGTGCTTCTCGACGAAGCCGCTGACCGCGCCGGCCGAGAACATCATGATGCCGACGGCGACGACCACCGCGGTGATCATGATCGAGAGGTCGTCGGCCATGCCGACGGCGGTAATCACCGAGTCCAGCGAGAAGACGATGTCGAGCAGCATGATCTGCACGATCACGGCGGCGAACGTCGGCGCGACCCGCGCCGAGACGTGGCCTTCTTCGCCTTCCAGCTTGTCGTGGATCTCGTGGGTGGCCTTGTAGATCAGGAACAGGCCGCCAATGCCCAGGATCAGGTCGCGCCCCGAGAACGGGTGATTCATCACCGTGAACAGCGGCGCCGTCAGCCGCACGATCCAGGCGATCGACATCAGCAGCAGGATGCGCATGACCATGGCGGCCACCAGGCCTGTCTTGCGCGCGCGGTCCCGGTCCTCGGCCCGGAGCTTGCCCGCCAGGATCGAGATGAAGATGACGTTGTCGACGCCGAGCACCACCTCGAGCACGGTCAGGGTGACGAGGGCGGCGAGGCCGTCTGCGGTCAGGAATGCGTCCATGGGCGTCAGCGCGGCTTGGCGGCCGCTTCCCCTTCAGGCATGAGCAGCCGTGCCACCGGCCGGCCGCCGATGATGTGCTGCTCGATGATCTCGTTGACGTCGGCTTCGGTCACGCGGCCGTACCACACGGCCTCGGGATAGACGACCACGGTCGGGCCCTTCTCGCACTGGTCGAGGCAGCCGGCCTTATTGGCACGGATGCGGCGGTTCAGTCCGCGCTCAGCCAGCGCCTTCTTGAAGGCCTTCTGCAGCGCCTCGGATCCGGTGGGATCGCAGCAGCCGCGGACGTGCCCCGGCTCACGCCGGTTGCAGCAGATGAAGATGTGCCTGTCGAAAGGAGCCACGCGTCCGCCGCTGCCTTGGTTATTCGAGGGCGAGCTCGGGCCGGCCCTTGAGGCCGCCCCAGGTTTCCGGATCCTGCCAGAGCAGCGCCCAGAAGTAGCGGGCGACCTCGGCCTTCGGATACGCCGCCGCCAGCGTCTTCACGCCCTTGTCGAGCGTGGCCGCGTCTGGTGTGGTCGGCGACTCGTCCTTGATCAGGCCGTCTTCATGGGCGATGCCGAGCGCGTCCAGGAACGCCCCCATCATGGGCCGCTGATGCTCGAGGTGATACGAAATGACCAGGCGCGCCGCCAGCAGATCGGAGACCTGGACCACGCCGGCGAGGTGCCGCGCCTTCTTGTCGAGCGGCAGCGAGAGGATGCTCTTGGGCCGGAACTTGATTTGGCGGGCGATCAGGGCCACGGCTTCGGCCTGCTCGAGCGCAGCCTGCCCATCCGCCCAGAACGCGCCGGCCGCGGCGACACGCAGGTCGGGTGGCATGAGGCGCCACATCCGCGCCGGTCGAATCTCTTCGGGAACTGAAGACATAGGGTGTCAGTGTACTAGAATGAAGGCATGAGCGCCCAAGCCAACTTCTTCGACCAGGTCACCCAGTACTTCAACGCCGCGGCCAAGTTCACCGATTACCCCGCGGGCCTGCTCGAGCAGATCCGGGTCTGCAACAGCGTCTATCGCTTCCACTTCCCCCTGCGGCGCGGCGACACGATCGAGGTCATTCACGCCTGGCGCGTCCAGCACAGCCACCACAAGACGCCGGTCAAGGGCGGCATCCGCTACAGCCCCGACGTTTACGAGGAAGAAGTGATGGCGCTCGCCGCGCTCATGACCTACAAATGCGCCATCGTCGACGTGCCGTTTGGCGGTGCCAAGGGCGGCATCAAGATCGATCCAAAGAACTACACGCTCGACGAGCTGGAGCGCATCACGCGCCGCTACGCGGCCGAACTGGCGAAGAAGAACTTCATCGGCCCGGGCATCGACGTGCCGGCCCCCGACTACGGCACTGGCGAGCGCGAGATGGCGTGGATTGCCGACACCTACGCGGCGCTCAACCCCGGTCAGCTGAACGCCTTCGGCTGCGTCACCGGCAAGCCCGTGACGCAGGGCGGCGTGCGCGGCCGCAAGGAAGCCACCGGCCGGGGGCTCTACTTCGCCATTCGCGAGGCGTGCGACGAACCCGGCGAGATGGCCAGGCTCGGCCTGTCGAAAGGCCTCGAGGGCAAGCGCCTCATCGTGCAGGGCCTCGGCAACGTCGGCTACCACGCCGCCAAGTTCTGCCGCGAAGGCGGCGCCATTCTGATCGCGATCGCCGAGCGCGAAGGCGCCATCAGCAACCCGAAAGGCCTGAACGAAGAAGAGGTGTTCCAGCACCGCAAGGCGACCGGCTCGATCCTCAACTTCCCCGGTGCCACCAACCTCGCCGACTCCGCCGCGGCGCTGGAGATGGAGTGCGAGATCCTGCTGCCGGCGGCGCTCGAAAGCGTGTTCACGGCCGAGAACGCCCCGCGCGTCAAGGCGAAGATCATTCTGGAAGGAGCCAACGGGCCGACCACGCCGGAGGCGGATCCGATCTTCCGCGACAAGGGCATCCTGGTCATTCCCGACATCTACTGCAACGCCGGCGGCGTCACGGTGTCGTACTTCGAGTGGCTGAAGAACCTCTCGCACGTCCGCTTCGGCCGGCTGGAGAAGCGGCACGAGATGGCCAACGAGCTGGCGGTGATGAAGGTGATCGAGAAGGCCACCGGCACCGCCTTCACCGAAGCCGAGCGCGAAGCGTTCGCACACGGCCCGGACGAACAGGACCTGGTGAACTCGGGCCTGGAAGAGACCATGATCACGGCCTTCCACGACCTGCTGAAGACCAAGCGCGACACCAAGGGCGTGCCGGATCTGCGAATCGCGGCCTTCCTCGGCTCGATCCACAAGATTGCGCGCAGCTACACCGAGCTCGGGATCTTCCCGTAAGGCGGGAACATTGCCACGCCAACCAGCACACCGTCCGCCCAGGCGGTGCTCGCCGACCAATGAGCCGCCGGGCGAACCTGAGCGTGACTGTCAGTCCGGTGGTCGGCTGGGCGAGTATCGTCACCCCATACCTGTCGCAATTCTCTCGATGACGTAGCGGTTCAAACAGCCGTTGCCATCGAACTTCACCCCGCACTCCGCCATCCGTCGCAGCAACCGCTCGCCGTCCGGGTCGATGAAATCCACGTTCGATACGCTGACCGTGACGATCGCGGTTGGCACCCTGTCCAGAATCGCGCGCCAGTGCCCCTCGAGAACCGCGATCCAGTCGTCGGCAACCCTCCCATGCAATTCCAAGTGATAGGTGTGGTCGCGCTGCTTGGTGATAATCCGCAACATCCCGAAAACTCCCGAAGCACATGTCGCAAGAAAGGTGCCGCCGGGCGACTGGTGGCGCCAGCGAGATCGTGAGAGAAGTCGAGCGATACCGGGCCGGGTGGCCCGTGATGGTGCTCCGCGTAAGGCGCGTGCCTTTACTTCGTCACCGGGCTCCGACGGCGAATCTTCGCCCGCCTGCCACAAGTACCTACCGCGCAACGGGATGCCGGACCCCTGCCTCAGACGCGACACTGGAACGAGGGTTGCTCTTCCTCAACGATGAAGGCGCCGATGCCGTGCGCCAATCGTGAGGAGAACACACATGGCTACGCAAGACACACCACGGGGAACCGGGGCCACGCTCCAGGCGTTCGAGAACAAGATCCTCTCGCAGATGCGGGAGGCGGAGGCCCGCATACAGCAGTTTGAAGGCAAGGCGAAGGATGAACGGCTGCGGGCCGAAGCGGCGGCTGTCAACGGAATGAAGACCGCCAGACAGGGCATCGAACGGAAGCTGAACCAGCTCGCGACGATGCAGGATAGGCAGATCCCGCGCGCGAAGGCCGAGATCGATGCCGCCGCCGCGGCACTCAAGGCGTCGCTCGATGAGTTTGGGCGCAAGCTCGCCACTCTTCAAACGAAGTAACGCGAAAGAAGCGATGCGAATGACTGCCAGAACGAGACTGATTGCATACTGGGCGACCACGGGCCTCGCGGCCATCGCCCTCAGCGCCATCGGCGCCGGAGACCTCTTGCGCGTGCCCGCGATCATGGAGGGCCTCACGCATCTCGGCTACCCCGTGTACTTCGCCACCATCCTCGGCACGTGGAAACTGCTCGGCGTGGCGGCCATCCTCGCACCGGGTCTCCCGCGCCTCAAGGAGTGGGCGTACGCCGGGATGTTCTTCACCCTCAGCGGCGCCGCACTGTCGCACGCCGCCTCGGGCGACCCGGTGAGCAAGATTGTCGTACCGCTCCTGCTGCTCGGCTCGGTCGTCGCCTCGTGGGTGTTGCGACCGGCACGCGAGGAGCTAGTCGCCGCGGACAGTCGCCGAGCCGCGAGCGGCGTAAGGGAGGCAGTGGCCGTCCGATGAGGCACGACGACATTCCGGCCGTTGCGTGGCCACAGAGCCCCGACGAAATGTGCCAGCTGCTGGCGGAGCACGCGACCAACCTCCTCAGCTTGCATCACGCCGACGGCCGTCAGGTCTGGGCGACTCGATCGCTGGAGCAGCTTCGCGGCCCATTGACCACCGTCTTCGAACGCAGCGACCCTGGGGAGCTCGAGGCATGCCACGGATGGTGGGCGCAGGTCCTGGCCGGAAGCGCGAACCGCCTCAGGTGGCGGACCCGCGCTGCGGCCGGGTCCTGGCGCTGGCTGGAGACGACGGCGATACTTCTCCGCAATCGCGATCGCACGTACGTGCTGTGCGACTCTCGCGATTTCACCGACGAGAAGCAGGCGCAAGACACAGTGCAGGAAAGCCAGCGCAAGCTCGCGGCGGCCGCCCGCCTGGCCCAGCTTGGCTATTGGGAAGACGACGTCGTCGCCAATCTGGTCAGCTGGTCTGAAGAATGCGGGCACGCCCTCGGCTTGCCACTGACTGAACGCTGGCGAACCTGGAACGAGTTCCTGCATTTCGTGCATGCAGATGACCGGGCCCTCGTCGAGGAGTGCCGCGCGCGAACTGTAGCCGGCGAGCCGAGCGCCCGAGTGGCGTTCCGGCTGGTCGCGCCTGACGGCGTCATCCGTTACGCCGACACCACCGCCGAACCGGTTCGGAACAAAGGCGGTCAGGTCATCCGCACGGTCGGCGTCATCCAGAACGTTTCGGAACGGAAGCGGGCAGAGGACGTGCTCCGCAGGAGCCGGGAGCGGCTACGACTCGCGCTGCAAGCGACCGGCCTGGGACCGTGGGACTGGGATCTCACGACCAACACGGTGGAGTTCTGGCCCGAATGGAAACGGCTGATCGGCTACGAGCCGGATGAGATCCCGAATCGATACGAGGAATGGGAGAACCGGCTCCACCCCGATGACCGCGAACGGGTGCTCACCGCGCTGCGGGCGTTCCTCGATGGTCACCAGCTGGAATATGCCCTCGAGTTCAGGCTCCGCCACAAGAACGGGACGTACCGCTGGATGTACACCCGCGGCGTTGGGCTGGCAGACGCCACCGGCCGGCGGACACACATGATCGGGTGTCACCTCGACATCACGGATCGGAAGCAACTCGAAGAACAGTACCGGCAGTCGCAGAAGATGCAGGCTGTCGGCCAACTCGCCGGTGGCGTCGCGCACGACTTCAACAACCTGCTGATCGTGATCAACGGGTACACGGAGCTGGTGGCGCAGGAGCTCGGGCCGTCGCATCGGTCGCAGCGGGGTCTGGACAAGATTCTGGCGGCCGCCCGGAGCGCCGCGAATCTGACCCACCAGCTACTGGCGTTCAGCCGCCGGCAAATTCTCCAGCCGCAGGTCCTCGATCTCAACGAGGTGCTGCGGCGTGCGCATCTGCTGCTGGCTCGCCTCCTTGGCGAGCACATCACGCTGGAGATCCACCTGGCCGCGGCCGGGCGCGTGAGCGCCGATCCCGGACAGGTCGAGCAGGTCATTATGAACCTGGCGGTCAACGCGCGTGATGCGATGCCCGACGGCGGCCGGCTCGTGATTGCGACCGCGGATGTCGACCTCGACGAGGTGTACGCCGCGCAGCATCCCGGCGCGAGTGCCGGCAGGCACGTGCTGATCGCGGTCAGCGATACCGGCGTCGGCATGGACGACGCCACTCGCGCGCGCCTGTTCGAGCCCTTCTTCACGACCAAAGCGATAGGCCGGGGAACGGGTCTTGGTTTGGCGACCGTATACGGTATCGTCAAGCAGAGCGGCGGGTCGATTTGGGTGGACAGCGAGCCCGCGAAGGGGTCGACCTTCAAGATTCACCTGCCCGTCGCCGAAGGCGAAGTGGACCCTCCGGCGCCGCTGATAGAAGCACCGGCGCTTCGTGGAACGGAGACGGTGCTCGTCGTGGAGGATCAGGCGGAAGTCCGTTTCGTCATCGAGGAGACGCTTCGCATCCATGGCTATACGGTGCTCGCGGCCGCAAATGGTTCGGAGGCGATCGCCGAAGCCCGGGCGCATGATGGCCCGATTCACCTGATGCTGACCGACATCGTGCTGTCCGGTGAGAACGGCCGCGACATCGCGCGGCGGGTGCTCGCCGACCGCACATCCGTGCGAGTGCTCTACATGTCCGGGTACACGGAAACCGCGATTCTCAAGGACGGCGCTCTTGAGCCGGGGCTGGCGTTCATCCAGAAACCGTTCACCAGCGACGTCTTGCTGCGGAGAATTCGCGAGCTGCTGGCGTCGGATCGACCGCCGCTCTTCTGACGGTCATTCAGGTGCGCGTTCCATTTCGCCAGGCACCTACGAGCGCGGCGCAGAACCGCCGCGCCCCGTCGCCGGCCTCTGAATGTGCAGGCGCCGCATCGTCGAGACGAGCGACGTCCGTTTGACACCGAGGCGCGCGGCGGCGCCGCGTGGACCCCCGATCACCCAGTTGGTGTCGGCGAGCGCCCGCAGGATGTGCTCGCGTTCGGCGTCCTCGAGTGTCACCGGCGCCGATATGGACACCGGCGCGGTCTCAAACTCGGCACGCGACACGGTGAGCACCGGCCCCGTGGACAGGATGACGGCGCGCTCGATCACGTTCTGCAGCTCTCGAATATTGCCCGGCCAGTGCCAGCGACAGAGCACGTCCAGGCTGTCGCGGGAGACCGACTCAATCGGTCGGCGAAGCTGTTTCGCGAGCCGCTGTGCGAAGTAGAACACCAGCGGCGGGATGTCTTCGGGCCGTTCGCGCAGCGGTGGGAGCCGGATAGGAAACACGTTCAATCGGTAGTACAGGTCGGAGCGGAACTCGCGTTTGGCGACCATCTCTTCGAGGTTGCGGTTGGTGGCAGCGATCAAGCGGAAGTCCACGCGGATCGTGCGCGTGCTCCCGAGGCGCTCGATCTCATGTTCCTGGAGAACGCGCAGCAGCTTGGACTGGAGTTCGAGCGGTACGTCGCCGATTTCGTCGAGGAACAGGACGCCCTGTTGCGCGAGTTCGAACCGGCCGATCTTCTGCGACAACGCCCCCGTGAAGGCGCCGCGTTCATGCCCGAACCACTCGCTCTCGAGCAGTCCGGCCGGCGAGGTCGTGCAGTTCACCGTTACCAGCGCGCGGTTGCGCCGGTCGCTCGCCGCGTGCAGCGCCCGCGCCAGCAACTCCTTGCCGGTGCCCGTCTCTCCAAGCAGCAGGACAGTGGTGTCCGTCGGGGCCACCGTGCGGACCTGATCCAGCACGTGCCGCAAAGCCCTACTCTCGCCGACGATCTCCTCGAACTGGTGGCTGCCGCGGATTTCCTCCTTCAGGTACACGTTTTCGCGCGCCAGCTGCTCCTTGAGCGCGGCGATCTCCTCGAACGCCATGGCATTCTCGAGTGCGATCGCGATCTGAGCGGCGACCTGGGCGACGCGCTCGAGCTCGTCCGGCGTGAACGGAACCGGCGTCAACCGGCCCAGAGCCAGCACACCAACGACCCGGTGAGGCGCCGACAACGGGGCGACGCAGAACCGCTTCACACCGGAAGCAAGGGCCTGCGCGTGCAGTGCTTCCCAGCCAGCCGGGTCGGTGTTGTCGACATCGATATCGACGACGCGCGACAGCCACGATTTGTAGGGTTCGGCATCAAGGCGAACGGACTCCGACAGTCGATCGGGCCAGGCCAAGGCCGTCGGATCGATGGCGGACGATTGCAGGCGCGAGTGTTCGTCGACGAGAAACAGGTTCGTGTGGTCGTGCGGGACCACGCGACGGACGTTGGGCGCGATGGCCGCCTGCAGTTCGGCGAGGTCACGCTTGGTGACGACGGCGTTGCTGACCTCGATCAGCGTTCGCCAGTAGTCGCGTTCTGCGTCAAGCCGTGGTTCACGTGTCACGGTGCGCATCGTGACCCGAGCGTGCTGTCGTGCGCAAGACCCCGTGCCTTGATGTCGTCACCGCCTCCCCATACGGCGCGGCGGCTCGTACGACGCAAGTCGATGATTGTCAGTCACTTACCGTTGCGCATTGTGAAAGGTATCGATCTTGCCTCTATCGGCGAGTGGGGATTGAAGCGAAGTTCGCCAGGGAGCTTGCGCCGCCGGCGCGGCCGCTACGCGGCGTCGGTCGATCGGCGCCCCTCGAGCACGGCCGCGAACATCTCGACCAGGTCGCGGCTCATGGTGCCGCGCGCCACATCGGCGCGCAACTCGGCGAAGGCGGCGCGGTGGCTGACCGGCTGCCGATAGGGCCGGGGTGTGGTCATGGCGTCGAACGCATCGACGATCGACACCACGTGCGCCAGCAACGGGACCTCCGCCCCTCGTAACCCGTCCGGGTAGCCGCTGCCGTCGAGCCTCTCGTGATGGTGGCGCACGATCGGCCGCACCGCGGCCAGCGACCGCAAGTCGCCCAGCAGGCGCTCGCCAATCACCGGGTGCCGCTTCACCTGCTCGTATTCAATCGGCGTCAGCCGGTCGCCCTTCAGCAGCAGCGCATCCGAGATCCCGATCTTCCCGACGTCGTGCAAGAAGCCGCCGCGCTTCAGGGCGCCGAGGTCGTCGTCGCCCAAGCCGAGCGCCGCCCCCAGCGCGACGGCGTAGGCCGCCAGCCGCTCGCAGTGGCCCTCGGTGTACGGGTCGCGGGCCTCGACGGTGAGCGCCAGGCTCATGATCACCGACTCGGCGGAATCCAGTTCGTCGGTGAACCGCTTCAGGCGCGTCAGCGATCGGACCCGGGCTGTCAACTGCTCCGTGTCAAACGGCTTCAGCAGGAAGTCATCGGCGCCGGCATCGATCCCCGCCAGACGGTGTTCGCGGCCGCCAGTGCCGGTCACCAGGACGACGGGAATCAGCCGTGTCGGGGCGGCGCGCTTGATGACCCGGCAGACGTCGATGCCGTTCATCCCCGGCAGGCCCACGTCCAGCAGCACGATGTCGGGCGGCGCCAGGTTGATCGCGGTCAGTGCCGCTTCGCCGTCGCTGGCGACATCGACCTGGAACTCCGGCGTCAGCAGCCCGACGAGCAGGCGGCTGCACTGCGACTCATCGTCGACAACGAGCACACGCTGGCCGGCGGGTCCATTCAACATCGCGGACTTCCTGCTAACGCCTCATCAGGTCACGAATGAAGGCGCGGGCCTTGGTGGCGACGCGGTGCTTGCCGCCGCGCTTGGCCGCATACAGGGCTTCGTCGGCGCGCTCGAACAGGCTCTCGTAGGTGTCGCCCGCGGAAAACTCGGCCAGGCCGCAACTGACCTTCGGCGCCCAGGCCTCGCCTGCGCCCGACGCCGCGAGCGCGGCGATGGTCTTCGCGAAGCGGCCTTCGGCCTGCCGCAGCGTGAGGTCGGAGGCGAGGATGGCGAACTCGTCGCCGCCGAGCCGGGCCACCATGTCGCCGGGGCGCACCGATCGCAGCAGGGCCTGGGCCAGCCCCACCAGGACCTCGTCACCGACCGCGTGACCGTAGGTGTCGTTAATCCCCTTGAAGTCATCCAGGTCCAGGATCGCCAGCACGAACCCGTGGCTGGCGGATCGGATCCAGTCATGGCAGGTGCGGTCGAACGTGCGGCGGTTGGCGATGCCGGTCAAGGCGTCGACGTCTGCCTCCTGGCGCGTCGCCAGCAACTGTTGCTCGAGGGTTTCGACGCGCTCGGTGTACGACCGCGAGGTCAGTTCCCACGTGCGGCGGCGATCGCTGGCCGCGTGCTTCAGGGCGGTCACCTCCTCGACGAGACGCGCCTGGATCTGCCGCGGATCATCGAGGGCCGAGATCGCCTCGAAGCGATCCGCTGACTCGCCGACACTGGCCTGGAAGGTATCGATTTCCGTGCTGACCGACATGACGGCCTCACGGACCAGGGCGACGAGCGCCGCCAGTTCCATCCGCCGATCGATTTCATGCTGGTGGGCCCGCGCCACGATCTCGCGACAGCGCAACAAGGCCTGAGTGCCCTCGGTCCTCGTCGCGCCGGCGGGATCATGCGCCGCCAGCGCCTTGCGGTAGCGATCCAGCCGTTCGGCGACGGCCACCCGGTCCGGCTCGCCACCGGCCGCCAGCAGGTCCCGGAGCAACGTCAGCGTCTGCCCGGCCGTCTCGTGGAGCCACTCCCCTTCACTCTCGGCGTGCGCGTTGCGACGCAAGTCCAGGGCGACGACTCCGTTTCGGAACATCAACCTTCAGCCTCCGGCCACGAAGGTGCGCATTGGGGAGACTGGCCGGCATGCGTGCCGGTCGAGCCGCGGGCGCCTTCGTCAGTGGGAATCGGCGGACCCGGCGAATCCTTGAGCGGCCACGCCCGCCGGCCGCTGCCGGAGCGCACGCCGCACGGCATCGAGCACCGCCGCTTCGTGCAACGGCTTCTGGAGCGTGATCTCCACGCCCGCCGCGGCGGCCTCCCCGATCAGGACGTCGCCGAATGAGCCCGCCATGAGCACGATGGACGCCCCCGGGTGCCGCTGACGCAACTCGCGAACGATCGTCCAGCGAGCCGGATCGGGCGAGGCCACATCGACCAGCGCGACATCCACCGGCGTAGCCCCGGCCCGCATCGCCTCGATCCGGTCCACCACGCCGTAACCGGCGCGCGTGAGCATTTGCGTAATCAGGCGGCGAATGCCGTTGTTCGGCTCGGCCACCGCCACAGTGGCGTGGAGCGGAGGCCTGGCCCCGAGGATCTCCTTGACCTTGTGGATCAGCGCGTGGCGAGTGAAGGGCTTGGCCAGGAACGCCGGGCCCGGGTCAAACACACCGTCGGCGAACATCTCGTCGCCCGGATAGCCCGACACATACAGGGTGACCAGGCCGGGGATCATGGCCTTCAGCCGCTCGGCGAGCCGGGCGCCGTTGATGCCCGACAGCACCATGTCGGTCACGAGCAGGTCAATCGCCATGGCGCCGTCGTGCTTGAACAGCGCCAGCGCTTCCTCGGCGCTTCTGGCCTCAATCACGGTGTACCCGGAACTCCGCAGAAACTCGCTCAGCAGTTCACGGACGAAGTCTTCATCCTCGACGAGCAGCAGCGTTTCGTGACCGCGTCCGGCCAGCGCCAGTGCCTCTTCGGGTGGACGGACCTCGAGTTCATCCGCCACGCGCGGCAGGAACACGCGCATCGTCGTCCCCCGTCCCGGTGATGAGTCCACGTCGACGTGGCCGCCGCTTTGCGCCACGATGCCGTAGACGGTGGACAGGCCGAGACCGGTCCCCTTGCCGGCCGGCTTGGTCGTGAAGAAGGGCTCGAAGATCCGCGCCGTGGTCTCCTCGTCCATCCCGTGGCCGGTGTCACGGACGGTAAGCATGACATAGGGAGCCGGCCCAAGCGGGGACGGCGCAGCGCCGCGGCCGGCGTCGAAGTTGGCGGTTTCGATCGTGACGGTGCCCCCGTCCGGCATGGCATCGCGCGCGTTGATCGCGAGGTTGATCAGCACCTGCTCCATTTGGCCGGGGTCGGCGAGCGCCAGCCCCAACGCCGGGTCCAGGGCGCTCGCCACGGCGATCCGCTCCCCCAACACGCGTTTCAGGATCCGCTCGATGTCGGACACAATCGTGTTCAGGTTGATCGCTTTGGGCGCCAGAACCTGGCGCCGGCTGAAGGCCAGGAGTTGACGGGTCAGACCGGCGGCGCGTTGTCCCGCCTGATGGATGAGGTCGAGGTCGGCCCGCGCCGCATCGTCGTCACCCACGGTCCCCAGCAGCCGCTCGCAATAGCCGTTGATGACGGTCAGCAAGTTGTTGAAGTCGTGGGCGATGCCGCCGGCGAGCAAGCCGACCGCCTCGAGCTTCTGTGAATGACGCAACTGCGCTTCGAGCGCCGTCACCTCGGACTCGGCCTTCCGGCGTTTGGCGCGCTCCGTTGATGCCTGCAGGGCCCGCTGCACGGACGGGACGAGCCGCGAGAGGCTGTGCTTGAGCACGTAATCGGTGGCGCCACCCTTGAGCGCCTCGATTGCCGGCTCCTCCCCCAGCGTGCCGGAGACGCAGATGAACGGCACATCCGGGCAGGCCTGCCTCGCGATGGCGAGGGCAGCCACGCCGGTGAAGCCCGGCAGCGAGTGGTCAGCCAGGATCACGTCGAAGCCGCCGCGAGCGATGGCCGCCCGGTAGTGGTCTTCGCAGTCAACGTGAACGACCTGGTACGCACTCCCCTCGAGGTTAAGGTGGCTGGCAATGAGCCGGGCATCCCTCGAGTCGTCCTCCAGCAGCAGCACCGTGGAGGTGGCAGCGGGCACCGCGTTCATGATGCTCTCGGCAGGCCGAGCGGCGGCTGGCCATTGCCTGGCGGCGCGTCGTCTGCGGCAGGCAGGGAGAAGTAGAACGTCGCACCGCCGCCGACTTCGCCGGTGGCCCACACCCGGCCGCCGTGGCGGTGCACGACGCGCCGGACATTGGCCAGGCCGATGCCCGTGCCCTCAAAGGTCGAGCCCGGGTGCAGGCGGCTGAAGGCGTTGAAGAGACGTCCGACGTGGCGCATGTCGAACCCCACGCCGTTGTCCCTGACGAAGCACGCGACATCGCCGGCGCCCTCGGAGGCGAGGAGACCGACTTCGATACAGGCCAGGTTGCAGGGGCGCGAGTACTTCACGGCGTTTGACAACAGGTTGAACAGCACCTGGCGCAAGAGGACGGCATCACCGCGCACTTGCGGCAACCTCCCGATGCTCCACTCGATGTTCCGGCCCTTGGTCTCACGCGACAGGTCGGCCACGACCTCCTCGGCGAGCTGGGTCAAGTCGACGTCGGTTCGCCGCAAGGCGGTTCGTCCCGCGCGGGAGAAGTCGAGCATCCGCTCGATGAGCGTGCCCATGCCCCGTGCCGCATCGGAGATGTCATCGAGATGTTGGCGGACTGGCGGCGCCAGGGCCGTTCCGGTCGCCCGGGCAATCAGGGCGGCAAAGCCTGTGATCTGGCGCAACGGGGCGCGCAAGTCGTGCGACACCGAGTACGCGAACGCCTCCAGTTCGGTGTTGGCGGCCCGCAGCGCCGCGACCCGGTTGCCGACGCGCTGCTCGATGTCGAGCTGGAGTTGACAGTTCCGTTTCACCAAGTGCCGGCGCTCGATCTCCGCGGCGGCACGCGCGGCGACAATCCGCAACATCGTCGCGACCTCGTCGTCGAGGCGCAGGGTGCGATCATGGGCGACGGCGAGCACGCCGATGATGGCGCCGGCGTGATCGCGGAGCGGGATGCCCGCAAAACCGGCGACGGGCCACACCGGGCCGTCCGGGGCTGCGGGAAATAGCCGCGAGAGCGCGCCGTCGTGATGCCTGATGCCGTGCGCGATCACGTCTGCCCAAGGCGAGGCCGCCGCCGAGAAGTCGAAGGGACGAGGATGGCAGCCGCCAGGGCCGAAGGCACTCAGTGCCTGGAGACGCGGCCCATCCGGATCCATGACTTCGGCGACCACGGCGCAGGTGACGCCGACCGACGCCGCTAACCTCGCGGTCAGCGCATCAAGCAGGCGGTCGCCGCCCGCGTCGGCCATGTCCGCGACCGCGGCCAGGCGTGTGGCGGCACCTACGCGATCGGTAATCGCGCGGAGCGCCTGTGTTCCGCTCACGCCGCGGCCCAGCGCGACGTGCGGCCCCGCAGGCACTCGACGGGGCCACCGAACCACGGACGGGACAGCGCCGGGCTGGGGCGGTCGAATATCGGAAGGGAGCGGCATTGCCACCCGTAGGGCCAGATCCATGCCGTCCGCTTTGGCGGGGACTTGCCCCGGGAACCGGCCGGAATCTGCGGATTCGAGTGCCTGGCGTGTCGCCTCACCGACAACGATGTCCGGGATGGCGACCGCGTGACGACGGTGGGTGCGAGAGGCCGCAGCCATCTTATTGCCTCAGCAGGGCGCCAACCTGCTCACTGAACTGGCGGGCCGAGAACGGCTTCTCCAGGAACACCGCCCGATCGGGAGCCAACGCGCGCAGCGTGCCAGGCTCAGAGTCCCCGGAAATGCACACCAGCTTCATGTCGGGATACGTGCCGAGCAGCGCCACCGCGAACTCGTCGCCGCGCACGCCGTTCAGTCCGACGTCGGCCACGAGGACGTCGATGCCGTTGGTCTCACTCAGCCGGCTGCCCTGTTCGGCCGAACTGGCGGCGAGCACCGAGTACCCTTCATACTTCAGCACGCTCACGAGCAGCCCTCGCACGTCGTCGTCATCGTCGACGACGAGCACGGTGGCGGCCGGCGGGTCGAGCGGGAGGATCCGCGGGGCGGTGGTGGCCACCGGCTCCGCCGCCAGCAGGATCGTAAAGACCGTCTGCGCAGGTTCGGCATCAACCCAGATGTAGCCGCCGCTCTGCTTGATCAGCCCGAACACCGCGGCCAGTCCCAGGGCATCCCGGCTCCCGCCACGCCGCCCATGGAACGGCTCGAAGATCCGGTGCTCAGCGTCCCGGTCCAGCGTCATGCCGGCACAGACGGTCTGAATCGTCACGTAGTGCCCTTCCGCCACCGCGAACGAGTGCGTCTGCGGCCAGGCGGCATCCACCGTGAGGTCGCGCATGCGAAACGTGATGGCCCCGCCCCGCGGCATCGCGTCGATGGAATGCGCGGCAATGGTCCCCAGGGCGCGCTCCAGCTGTTCGGGATCGACGCGCACGGAGCGCACGGTCGGGTCGAGATCCACGCCCACCGCGATGCGCCGGCCGAAGGTCCGTCGCAGGTCCCCTTCCACGGTCAGGATCAGATCCCGCGGATCGACGCTGCGTGGCAACAGCACCTGACGGCGTCCGAAGGCCAGGAGACGCTGGGTCAGGGCGGCGCCTCGGGCGGCCGACTCCCGGATCGCCGTCAGCGACCGGGTCGTGGCCGGGTCGGCGGTCGCGGTCATCGCCAGGCACTCGGCGTGGCCGCTAATCACCGTCAGGAGGTTGTTGAAGTCGTGCGCAATGCCGCCCGCCAACCGGCCGACGGTTTCAAATCGCTGGGCGAGCAGCTTCCGCTCATGCACGCGACTCCATTCCGTGATGTTGAACAGACTGGCTCGAACCGCCACGAGGACGCGGGACTCGTCGAAATCGCCGACCAGGTTCACCACGGCACGCAGCGGTGAGCCGTCAAACGTCACCAGATCGCCGTCCCAGTTCTCGATCAGGCCGGTCACCTGCACGGCACGGATGGTCTCGGTGAGTTGATCGGGGTGTCTGAAGAACCGGCGGACATCGAAGTCGCGCAGGTCGCTGCCCGCCGGCATTCGCAGCATCCGGGCGGCCGCGGGGTCGCACTCGAGCACACGTCCGCCGGCGCTAATCGTCACGCAGGCGGCGCCGCCCTCGTCGAGCCGCGACAGCCGTAGCGCCTGCTCGAGGCCGGTGCCGGGACCGTCCTTCGCCGCCCACACGGTCGCGGCGGCGGGTCCCGGGACCCAGGCTTGGGGACCATGCGCGGTGCGCGCGTCGTCCGAGGTATCTGTAGTCAATGTCTGTTCCCTTAAACGCCGGTCAACGGGCGCGCCGTCAATGCCTGCCGCGCCGAAAGTTCGACGCCACCACCACGACCATCCCGGCGTTCACCGCGGCCGACGCCGCCGCCGCCAACCACATCGAAAGCAAGAGTCCACCGGTCGCGATGATGAGTGTGTCCAATGCGATTCCCCCGAGCAGGGAATCGGCGGGAGCGCCATGGACTTGAACCGGTGTGCACCCGAGGCGCCACGATCACGGCGCCGGAACGCCCGGGGCCCGGATTCTGGCGTATGCCTCAGGGAGATAGCAGGGCCATTGCGTCGTTCAAGGCCGCGGCCGCCTGGCTGCGAACGACGATCGAGACCCGGCGATTCCGCGGGTCGAGCGGATCGGCCTTGACATGCAATTCCGTGTCGGCGAAACCCCGCACGGTCCGCACTTGTCCGGCCCTGAGGCCCGCCTGCTCCATTTCCCGCCGGGCGGCATTGGCCCGGTCGGCCGACAGTTCCCAGTTCCCGTACCCGTCTTCGCGCAGGTAGGGCCGTCGATCCGTGTGCCCTTCGACGACAACGTCGTTGGCGAGCTTGCCCAGCTCCGCCGCGATGATGGTCACGATGCGTACGCTCTCGCCGCGAAGCACGGCGCTGCCAGAATCGAAGAAGCTCGAACCCGCGCGCTCGATGAGTTCGATGCGCAGGCCTTCGGCCGTGATCGTGAACTCAATCTGATCGCGGAGCGTGGCGATGCCGGGCTGTTTCATCAGCTCCTGTCGGATGCGTTCGGCCGCGGCGGTCAGGGTCTGCCGCTCTCGCAGGAGGGCCGATGGGTCCGCCTTGGCCATGGCCTCCGGCATCCGGCCGGGCTCCATGCCTGGAGTCCCGCCGGCCAGCATCCCCGTCGATCGCTCGTGCTCGAACACACCGGGATCCCGGAAGTAGCCGGCCACGTTGGCCTTCACCTCCGGGCTTTGCGCGACCAGCCACATCACGAGGAAGAAGGCCATCATGGCGGTCACGAAGTCGGCGTACGCCACCTTCCAGGCGCCGCCGTGGTGACCGGCATGGCCGCCGCGCTTCTTTCTGACGATGATGATCGGGGCGGCCGGCTTCATAAGCGGTTACGCCGCCGCCGCCGCGGGCGCCTGCGGGTCGCTGCGCGAGGCCCGGCAAAGACTCTCGGTTTCTTCAAACGTGGGGCGGACCTCATGTGGGAGTACGCGGCGGGCGAATTCCACCGCGATCGCCGGCGGCAGGCCCTTGAACATCGCGATCACGCCCGCCTTGATGCACTGTTCGTAGCGTCCATCGTCCTGGGCGCGCTGTTCGAGACTGGCCGCCAGCGGTTGGCCGAACCCGTACGACATGAGAATGCCAAGGAACGTGCCGACCAGAGCGGCACCCACGTGATGGCCAATTTCCGCGGGAGGTCCGTCGATGGCCTGCATGGTGATGACGATCCCGAGGACGGCCGCCACGATGCCCAATCCCGGCAGGGCGTCTGACACTTTGTTCAGCGTCGCCGACGGGCCCCGTTCGTCTTCATGGTGGACGAACAGATCTTCGTCCATCAGCGCCTCCAGATCGTGCGCCGTCATGCCCCCGACGATGATGACCTTGAACGAATCGGACAGGAAGGCGACCGAGTGGTGCCGCCTGAGAAACTTCGGGTACTTCGAGAGGACGGCGCTCTGCTCCGGATTCTCGAAGTGGGGCTCCAAGGCCATGACACCCGATTGCTGCGAGACCCGAAACAGTTGGTAGAGCATCGACAGGAGGTTGCCGAAATCGTCTTTGGTCAGCCCGCCGCCGAAGATGCCCTGTGTCTGCTTGAGCATCTTTACCAGCACCTTGGGTGGCGTGCTGATGAGCAGACTGCCGAGCGCAGCGCCCCCGATGATCACGAACTCCGCCGGCTGCAACAGGAGGATCAGATGACCACCGGCCATCAGGTATCCACCCGCCACCGAGCCCAGCACGACCACGACACCAGCCAGTATCAACATGCGGTTCAGTTCATCCGTCCGGCGGCCGACGACCACCAGGACACGAGTGACGGGGGCAGTTCGTCCGAGCAGCGCAGCCAGGCGGCGACCACGTCCGGATCGAAGCGCAGGCCGGCGAGCCGCACCAGTTCCGCATTGGCGGCTTCGGCGGAAAAGGCCAGCGCCGCGCAGACCGCGGTCAGCGCGTCAAGGGTGTCGGCAACTTGCAGGACACGGGCACCGACCGGGATTTCCTCGGCGCGCAGGCCATGGGGATAGCCGGAGCCGTCGTAGCACTCGAGCGAGGATGCCAGGACGACCGCGGCCGGGCGCAGAAACGGCAGATCCTCGACGACTTCGCACGCCACTCTCACCTGCGCGGCGCGGTGACTGGAGGCGGCGCCGTCCAGGATGCCAGCCGACGGGCCGGCCGGGTCAGGAATCACCAGACGCCCCACGTCGTGCAGCAACGCCGCGCGCTCCAGGTCATCGAGGGCGCGCGCCGCCATCCCGAGCTCCTCGCCGATTTGCAGCGACAGCGTCGCCACTCGATGAAGATGCGCCAGCGTGTCGGGGTCCCGGCGGTAGAGCCGCGCCAGCAAGGCGTCGAGCGAGGCGGATGTCGCGATCGCGCTCTCGATGAACGCAGCCGTGACCCGCCATTGCCGTTCTGCCCCGTCGTCCCGGTCGATCGAATAGGTCGAACCGTTCATGCGCCCCCTTAGCTCTCCCCATGACAATCGACGGCGCGACGGCTTTCTTGAAACCTCTTAGCCTCGTGAAAAGGCCTCTTCGTCTATCGAGAGTCGATGTCGGCAATCCGACACTTGGTGTCGTGAATCCGACACGTGGAACAGGCGCCAAGAGGCGAACTTGTCCGTTCAAGTCTGGCAGATGGTTTGCACTCGTGAGATTGGCAAAAGGCACTGAGGTCCCTCATCCGCTTGTTGATCGCCACATTCGTGATTGGCTTCGCCCGGTTTTCGGGCGAAAACGCTATTCGTGTGTTCGCGCAGGAGCCGCCACTCTCGTCGGCCTGGCGATGGACCAATTTCGGACAGGATGTGGCACTCGGCTCCGGTCCCGCGACCCAGGTGCCGCGGCCGCTGTACCAACGAGCTGAGGTTCTCGCCCCGACCGGACTGCTGGTCGTCGGACTGTTGGCCATCGGCCTTGCCTTGTGGCGGAGTCACCGGCGTTCTCAGCGGGAACGCGCCCTCGCCGAGGCGCGGCTGCGAGCCTCGGAGGAAAGATTCTCCACGCTCTTCTGGGCCAGCCCGCTGCCGCTGCTCATCGCCGCCGAGGCGGACGGTCGTATCGTCCAGGTGAATCAGGCCGCCGAAATGCTGGCCGGCCTCGGCGCCGCAGCCTTCGCGGGACACCCCGCGTTTGCAGTGGCTGCCGCGTTCGGCAGCACGGGGGAGCCGGCCCGGGAACCGGTCACGTCGCGGGAAGTGGAGTTCATCACACCAGACGGGCGTGAGCTGGCGTTGCTCCTGCACACCAGCCGCCTCTGCCTCGATGACGCTCCCTGCTTGTTGACGGCCATCACCGACATCACCGGACTGCGCCGGCTGGAAGAGAGCCTGCTGTCCGCGCAGCGCCTGGAAGCCATTGGCCAGATCTCCGGCGGTGTGGCCCACGAATTCAACAACCTGTTGACCGTCATGCAGGGTCACACCGACGCATTGGCCTCCACCTTGGCACCGATGACGGACGGTGTGCAGCGGCACGTGGACGCCCTCGGACGATCGGTGGCCCGGGCGGCGCAGATCACCAGCGGGCTGTTGACCTTCGCCAAGCGCCAACCCACGGCAGGCCTGGTCACCGACCTGAACGCGGCGCTGATCGAATTGCACTCGATGATCGAAG
The DNA here is from genome assembly GCA_041659285.1 of Vicinamibacterales bacterium. Lineage (NCBI taxonomy): Bacteria > Pseudomonadati > Acidobacteriota > Vicinamibacteria > Vicinamibacterales > Vicinamibacterales bacterium. Next base: position 92,867 of record JBAZYO010000002.1, read on the forward strand.
GCCTGGTCGGCCGAACGATCTCCTTCAAGCAGGACCTCGACCCCGCCGTGCCATTGATTGCCCTGGCCCCCGCGCAAATTGCCCAGCTCGTGGTCAATCTCTCCCTGAATGCGCGCGATGCCATGCCCGAGGGCGGGAGCTTGACGGTGGCAACCAGGCTCGTGGATGGGTCGGGACTCGACGACAGCGAACTGCTCGCCTCGAATACGGGCCCGTGGGTCTCGTTGGTCGTCCGCGACGACGGTTGCGGGATGACCGAGGAAGTTCGGCGTCACGTCTTCGAGCCATTCTTCTCGACGAAACCCTCCAGGCAAGCGATGGGGCTCGGCCTCTCGATCTGTTACGGCGTGGTCGAACACGCCGGCGGGCGCATCGACGTCGAGTCGTCGCCCGGACGCGGCACCGAGGTCCGGATTCTTCTGCCGGCCGCCACACCATCCGAACAGGGCGCCTTCATGCCGCAGCCGCTGCAGTTGGGCACGCAGGGACAGGTCGTGTTGCTGGTCGAAGATGAAGTCGACGTCCGCGAGATCGTGGCGGAAGTTCTGGAGCAGGCGGGCTACACGGTGCAGGCGTGCCCGAGCCTTCAGGCGGTTGAGGCGCTGCTGGCGCAGGACCACATGGCGCCGGACCTGCTCCTGACCGACCTGGTCCTGCCGGAAGGCAGCGGCCTGACCGTGGCCGCGATAGTCACTCAACGGTACCCGGGTCTCCCGGTCCTGTTCATGTCGGGGTATTCCGAGTCGGTGTACTCGGGTGTGGATTCCGTGGCACACCTGCTGCCCAAGCCTTTCACGTCGCCAACCCTGCTGCGGAGAGTTCGCGAGTTGCTCGAGACGGATCCGGAATGAGCCGTTAGTATTCAGCCTCACTTCGATGGACCTCCTTCTGCTCCAGACGTATGCCGGTCAGACCGCGAGCTTCGTGGCATTGGGAGTGATTGCCGCCCTCATGCCGGCAGAGGCTCGCGAGTTTCCCCATGGCCGGCAATTTCGCTGGCTGGCGGCCTTCGGCCTGATCCGGGGAGGCCTTGGGTTCGTCGAGCTGTGGACCCTTGAGCCGGTCCCGCGGTGGTGGACGGCCGCCCTGCTCGCCGTCTCATTTGCCTGTCTGTTTGAGTTCACGCGGCGTCTATTTCGCGACGTCGGCCGGCGGACGTCCGCGGGCTGGACCCCCTACACGTCTCTCGCCGTGTTCATTGCCGTCATTGGCGCCACGCTGCTCGTGCCGGTCCTGGCGACCAACCGCGTGGCGGCCTACGACGCCGCCATCCGGTACCTGATCGTCCTGCCGGGCGGCGTGGGCGCGGCCATTGCCCTCCACCTCACCATGCGCGGGACGATGATCGCGCGTGTCGATCGCTGGCTGACGTACGCGCTCTGCGCCGGGTTCGCGACCTACGGGTTGCTGGCCGGACTGTTCGTCGACCCCTGGGCGGGCCTCCCAGTCTGGATGCCGACCTCGGGCTCCACGCTTGCTGTCACCGGCCTGCCCGTCGCCGTGTTCAGGGCGGCAGCGATCGCCGTCGCGGCGCTTTGCCTCGGCGCGCTGGCGCACAGGGCCTCGCACCGCGCTGGGCTGCAACTGCGCCGCCAAACGCAAGAGCTGGAAGCCTTGACCGCGAGTCTCGAGTCCAGGGTGGCCGAGCGCACCGCGGCACTTCGCGGGCAAGAGGCGTTCGCGCAGCATCTCATCAATGGCACTCCCGCCATCATCGTGCTGCTGTCCCCGGAGGGGCGCATAAAGCACGTGAACCCCGCTTTCGAGCGGCTCACCGGCTGGACCCTCCAGGAGGTGCGCGGCAGGGAGTGGCTGACGCTGTTGCCCCGGCGCGAGGTCTCGAGTGTCGGACGGCTGCTCCAGGTGGCCATCGCGGGAACACCCGCCTGCGGCAACGTGAACCCCATCCTCACTCGCTCGGGTGACGAGCGGGAGCTCGAGTGGTACGACCAGGTGCTCCGCGATGGTACCGGCACTGTGACCGGCCTGGTGGCCATGGGCATCGACGTCACCGAACGGCGTCAGGCGGAGAAGGCGGCGGACGCGCTCAGACGGCGACAGAGCAATATCCTCGACAGCATGTTCGCCATGGTCGGCGTGTTCGACCTCGCCGGCAACCTGCTCGAGGCCAATCGTGCGCCGCTCGAGCTTGCAGGGCTCGAGCCGGAGGACGTGATCGGCCGGCCGTTCTGGGAGACCTACTGGTGGTCGTACTCTCCCGTGGTCCAGGAGCAGGTGCGCTCGGCCCTCTCCCGTGCCGCCCGAGGCAACATCGTTCGCGAGGACTTCGTCATCCGGGTCGCCGGGGGGCTGTTCATCACGATCGACGCCATGTTCGGCCCCCTCCGCAACGCCGACGGCACGATTGTGGAGGTGATCGGCTCCGCGGTGGACGTGACCGATCGCCAGCGTGCCGAGCAGGCGCTGCGCGAGAGCGAGACACGGCTGCGCGCGATCTTCGAGTCCGAACCGGAGTGCGTCAAGATTGTCGCGCGCGATGGCACGCTGCTCGACATGAACCCGGCCGGCCTGCGCCTGATCGGAGCGAGTACGCTCGATTCGCTGCGCAGCCTCAGGGTGTTCGACTTGATCGATGCCCAGTATCACGACCTGTACCGGGAAGCGATCGACGCCGTGTTTCGCGGCGAGTCCAGCCAGGACCAATACCAAATCGTGGCCCCCGATGGCAGTCGGCGGTGGATGGAACAGCACGCCGTGCCGATGCGGGACTCTGCCGACCCGTCCCGGGTGACGGCCATGCTGGCCGTGACACGAGACATCACCTCTCGCCGCTCGATGGAAGTTGCGCTGAGACAAAGCGAGCAGCGACTCCGCCAGGCTCAGGCCATCGCGGCCATCGGCAACTGGGAACTCGACGTGGCGGCGGGCGCTCTGTGGTGGTCGGACGAAATCTACAGCATTTTCGAGATCGACCAGAGGCGGTTCGGAGCATCCTACACCGCATTCCTTGAGGCCATTCACCCTGGCGATCGCGAGGCCGTCAATGCCGCGTACACCGCGTCGCTGGTGACCCGGCAGCCGTACCACATCACGCACCGGATCCAAACCGCGGATGGCCGCGTCAAGCATGTGGAGGAGCGCTGCGAAACGGACTTCGCCGCAGACGGCGCCCCGCTGCGCTCCCGTGGCACGGTGCAGGAGATCACGGTCCGAGTCGAGGCCGAAGAGGCCCTTCGCGCTTCGGTCCGGGAGAAGGAAACCCTGCTGCGTGAAGTGCACCACCGCGTGAAGAACAACCTGCAGATCGTCTCGAGCCTGCTCCACTTCCAAGCCAAGAAGGTGAAGCGCCCCGAGGATCTGGCGGCGTTTGACGACGCCCGCGCTCGCCTGCGGGCGATGAGCCTGGTGCACGAGAAGCTCTACCGATCGCGCGAGCTATCGGCCATCCTCATGCACGACTACCTCAAGGAACTGATCGGGGGGGTTCGGCAGTCCCACGCCGCCCCCAACCAGAGTGTCACCGTCGAATTGACCGCCGACCCCATCTACCTGTCGGTCGAGACCGCGATGCCGGTTGGCATGATCGTCGGCGAATTGCTGACCAACGTGTTCAAGCACGCGTTCCCCACCAATCGCCGGAACGGACGGGCCGCGGTCCACCTGACCACATCCGGAGGCCAGGCTGAGATCGGCGTGACCGACGACGGGGTGGGCCTGCCTGAGACGTTCTCGCCCGAGTCGGGTGAGTCGTTCGGCTGGCAAATGGTCATGGCGCTGACGGCGCAGCTCGAAGGCGAGTTGCGCGTTACCAGGGGCGCCGGCACCAGCGTCGTCATCACCTTTCCCATGGCGGAGCGGGCTCGTACTCCGGCCCCAACTTTCCTGTCCGAAACGGGTTGATCATGCCCACACCTCCGACTGCGATCTTCATCGTCGAAGACGAAGCTCTCATCGCCATGGAACTGCGCGACCGCCTGACGGTGCTCGGCTACCACGTCTGTGGCCATGCCTTGCGGGGCGAGGTGGCCCTGGAGCAAGTCCCGGCCAGCGGCGCGGACGTGGTGCTGATGGACGTCCGCCTGGCCGGCACCATGGACGGCATTGAGACGGCCGCCCGGCTTCACGACCTCACCGACGCTGCGATCATCTTTCTGACGGCCTACTCGGACGATGACCTGCTGCGGCGGGCGGGAGCCGTGGAACCGCACGGGTACCTCGTGAAGCCCTTCGAGGAACGGGAACTGCATGCCACCATCCAGATGGCGCTCTATCGCCGCCGGATGGAGCGCGCGATTCAGGAGGCCAACGAGAGGCTCGAGGAACGCGTGCGCGAACGCACGGCCGCGCTCGAGGCGAGCGGGCGCCTCCTGTCGAGCATCAACGCGAATCTCGAGGGCACCGTCATCTACCGGATGGCCTTCAGCGCCACCGGGCAGATGCGCTGCACCTATATGAGTCCCAACGTCGAGGATGTCTTCGGCATCAGCGCCGTCGACTTCATGGCCGACGCCGACGCCATCTTTCGGATGATGGAGCCCGCGGACGTGCCCCGCGTTCGCGCCAACATCACTGAGTCGTTGCGCACCGGGAACACCGCGTCGGTCGAGTTCCGTTTGCGCCGTGTTGACGGCAGCATCGCGTGGCTTCACTTCCGGTCACGTCTGAGCGAACGGTTGCCCGATGGCACGCAGGTCCGGGACGGCGTGGCCACGGACATTACGGCGGCCAAGGACGCCGAAGCCACCCTCCGCGAGAGCGAAGAGCGCCTGGCGGTCACGCTGCAATCCATCGGCGATGCCGTGATGGCGACCGACACGGCGGGCCGGATTACCCAGATGAACCCGATCGCCGAACAGCTCACGGGATGGCCGCTGAGTGAGGCGCTGGGCCTCCCCGTCGCTGAGGTGTTCCACATCATCAACGCCACCACCCGCCAACCCGCGGACTCGCCCGTGGGCGAGGTGCTCGCCTCTGGCGGCCCCCACGAACTGGCCAACCACACCGCGCTTGTCGCGAGGGACGGCACCGAGCGCGCCATCGCCGACAGCGCGGCCCCGATCCGCGATGCCGGGGGGCGGTTGCTGGGCGTGGTGCTGGTCTTTCGGGACGAGACCGAGGCCCGCGACCGACGGCGACTCGTGGAACGGCAGCGGACCATGCTGGCGGCGCTGCACCTCGCGCAAGAGCAGTACATCACCGACCCCGACAGTTACGTTGCTTTCGACGGGCTGTTAGCCGCCGTGATCCAGTCCACGGCCAGCTCGTGCGGCTTCATCGCCGAAATCCACCGCGACGACACCGGCCGGCCGCACTTGAGCATCGATGCGGTCAGCGCCGGAGCGCCACGGGAGTTCGTCGCCTGGTTCGGCTTACTGGCGGGAGTGCCAAGTCCGGAGCCCGGTCATCTTGATGCGCTCATCGCCACGCTGGTCACCGCTCACGCACCGTTCATCTCGAACCGTCCGGCCACCGACCCCCGGCGTGACGGTCCACCGCCGGGGGCCGAGCGGCCACACGCGTTCATGGGAATCCCGATTGTGGTCGGTGATGAGACCGTGGGCATGGTGGGCATGGCCGACCGTCCCGGTGGCTACGACGAATCGCTGCTGGCGGACTTGCGGCCGCTGTTGACCACCTGTGGCAGCCTGATCCTGGCACGGCGCAACGAGCAACGCCGCCAGGCCGCGGAGGTCGCCCTCCGCGACCTGAATACCAACCTGGAGGCGGAGGTCCAGCGCCGCGCGGCCGCGCTGGCGGAGAGCGAGCAGATGTTCTCGACGCTCGCCACGGCGTCACCCGTCGGCGTCTTCCGCACCGACGTCGCCGGCGAGTGCGTGTCGGTCAACGACCGGTGGTGTGAGATCACGGCTCTCTCCGAGCAAGAGGCGCGCGGCACCGGATGGAGCCGCGCACTGCATCCGCATGACCGCGACCGCGTCGGCACCGAATGGATGGCTGCCGTGCAGACCAGTGGGGAATTTCGATCGGAGTATCGATTCCAGCGGCCCGACGGGGAGAGCACGTGGGTGTTGGGGCAGGCGGTGCCGATCGTCGACGACCGCGGCATCGCCGGTGGGTATATCGGCACGCTGACCGACGTCACCGAGCAGAAGCAGACCGAACGGGCCTTGCGGGCCTTGTCATCCGATCTGCTCGGCCTCAAGGGCGCGGCGTTTTTTGACTCGACCGTGCGCTCGCTGGCGGAGTTACTGGACTGCGAGGTGGCGTTCGCCAGCCAGCGCGTGGCGGTGCAGCGAAGCCAGCTGCAGACGATCGCCATCATCGAGGACGGCGCGCTGCAGCGGGACTACGCCTACGACGTCACCAACCGGCCCTGCCATGACGTCCTCGAGGCGGGGGCGGGCGTGTTCGTGTCACGCGGCGCACGGAAGCATTACCCTCTGGATCCCATCCTGGCGGCCAAACAGATCGAAGCCGTGGCGGCCGTACCGATCATCGATCACGGGGGCCGCGTCATCGGCGTGGTCGGGGTCATGAGCCGGCGACCACTGACCCACCCCTCGCGCACCGAGGCCATCCTGGGGCTGTTTGGCGTGTCGATCGCGGCTGAGATCGAGCGCGAGCGAGGGGCGCGACAATTCCGTGACCTGGTGGAGTTTGCCTCCGACGGCATCGTCATGACCGACCGGCACGGCCTTATCACGCTCGTCAACCGGCAGGCCGAACGGCTCTTCGGCTGGTCTCGAGAGGAACTGGTCGGGCGGCAGGTCGAAGTGCTCATTCCGGCCAACGTCCGGGCCCGCCACATCAGTGACCGGCAGAGCTTCTTCGAGAGACCCGAGCAGCGAGCCATGGGCCCCGACCGGCCCACCTTGCTCGCCCGGCGCAAGGACGGCAGCGAGTTTCCCGCCGAGATCACCCTGAGCCCGATCGAGACCGACGAGGGCACGACGGTCGTGGCGGCGATCCGGGACGTGACCGATCGGCTGAAACTTGAACAGCAGGCGCGACGGGCGCAGCGCATGGAAGCCATCGGCACGCTGGCCGGCGGCATTGCGCACGATCTCAACAATGCGCTGGCGCCCATCACGATGTCGCTGTCGATGCTCAGGACACGGCCGAACAGCCCGCGCTTGATCGACACGATGGAGCGCAGCGCCATGCGGGCCGTCGGCATGGTGCAGCAGTTGCTGGCCTTTGCGAGAGGGGCGGACGGTCAACGGACGCCTCTGGAGGCCACCCACCTGGTGAGCGACCTCGAGGCCATCATCCGCCCCACATTCCCCAAGAACATCACCCTCGACATTCACGTGCCTGCTGCCGCGCCGGCCCCGGTGATGGGCGACACCACGCAGTTGCACCAGGTGCTGCTCAATCTCTGCGTGAACGCCCGGGATGCCATGCCCGACGGTGGCACCCTGACCCTGGCGGTGGCCGATGTCGACGTCGATGCCGCGCTCGCGGCGTCGGCGCCGGATGCCGCCGGCCGGCCGGGCCCCTATGTCGCCTTGCACGTCACCGATACGGGAAGCGGCATCCCGCCCGAAATGACCGAGCGGATCTTCGATCCGTTCTTCACCACGAAGGGACCCGACAAGGGTACCGGCCTGGGCCTGTCCACCGTTCTCGGCATCGTCAAGGGACACGGCGGCTTCATCCTGATGTCATCGAAGGTGGGGCACGGGACCACCTTCTCGGTGTACCTCCCGGCCGCAAAGGGCGTCACCGCGGAAGCCTCGCCCCCGGCGACCGGCTCGATCACCGGCGCCGGGGAACTGGTGCTGCTGGTGGATGATGAGGACTCGGTTCGCGAGGCGGCCGGCCAGGTGCTGGCGCGACTCAACTTCACGTGCCTCCTCGCCGCCGACGGCAACGAGGCCCTGTCATTGGTCGCACGCCACGGTCCGGCGATTCGGGTGGTGATCACCGACCTGCACATGCCGCACATGAGCGGCCTCGGCTTCGTCGGTGCAATGCGGCTGATGCTGCCCGACACTCCGGTAATCGTCACCAGCGGGCGGCTCGATGACGCCGCGGAACAATTCAGGGAGCTGGGCGTGCGCCTTGTGCTCGACAAGCCTTTCACGGAAGAGAAACTGGCGGCCGCTCTGCGCGTTGCCCTCGACGCGTCCGGGCCGGCGCAGTAGCGGCAGAGGCACTCCCGCCCGGCCGTCGCCACACAGCGCCGCTGACGCCATCGGGCTTCACCACGCGCCCTGCGTGCCCGTCTTCCGCCAGATCATCTCCCGGCTTCTCCCAACGCCCAGCTGGTAGAACAGCCGGCTGAGGCTTGGGTCGGTTCGCCGCACGGCCTCCCACGTTTCGTCCAGCGGCAGCGAGCCGCCGCGCATCAACTCGGTCGGGCGCCCCGCTTCGGCCACCTCCGCCTCGCAGCCCTGCGTCTCGAGCCACCGTTCCAACCCGAACGGTGCGAAGTGATGGAGGTGCAGCGGATGCTCCCAGAACCGGTCGTCAGGCGAGGTCATGACGCGTCGCGAGAGCCACCCGGCGTCGTTGGGCACGGCCAGCTGCAGGAGTCCCTTCGATCTGAGCGCGCCGATCGCGCGTCGCAGCAGGCGTCCGGGGAATTGCACATGCTCCAGCACGAACCACAGCCTGACGACATCGTAGCTGTCGTCGACCGGATTCCAGTGCTGAGCGTCCAATGCCTCGACCTTGTCGCCAAGGTGGCCCGCCAGACCGATGAGCCGTCGATCGCTGTCGAAGCCGGTGGCCTGCCAGCCGGCCGCCGACGCCGCCTCGACGAACGCGCCGCTCCCACACCCGACGTCGAATAATCGGCGCCCCTCCGTGAGCGTGGACAGCAGCGACAGCCATCGGTGGTCCGCCGGATTCTGCCCTCTGGCATAGTCGACGGGATCGGACAACACACTCGCCTCACCCGTGACTTGCGTCAGGGTGCCGCAGGCAGGGCAACAGAGGTAGCGTGCCGTCTCAGGCACCAGCCCGCCGCCGTCACACAGGGGACACTGGGAGGGCTCGGTCATCGCGATGCCGTGTTTCGAGAAAGACTGGCGCGAATGGTGTCGAACCGCCACAGCGCCAGCGCCTTGTCGGCGAAGAGCCCGTCCGGGCCGGGCGCCTTCTCCGCGATCGTTTCAAGAGGGGCCGGCAGCCCGAACGGGGGTTGCCGCAGATCCACCGGGCGCCATGCTCCCGTAATGACGTCGTGGTTCCGGCCGGAATCGGGAAACGTCGTCGACAGGAGGTAGGTGGACGAAGTGCGCGCGAAGTTGCGGAGCACGTCGGCCGCCACGTGATTGGGCAGGTGGACGAGGCAGTCGCGGCAGATGATGAGGTCGGCCGACGGCAGCGCGTCGACGGCGATGTCGCGATGGAGAAAGGTCACGCGCGGCGCCGCGAACCGTTCCGCGTTTCGGGCGATGAGCGGCGCCACGATATCGACGCCCGTGTAGTGGTCGAGGCTCGGCAGCAGCTCGGCCATCCAGTTGACGTCGCCGCAAGGCGCGTCCAGGATCGAGCGGACGCCGTACTGCTGGAGGAGCGCGGGCAGCGCGTCGCGCACACGCCGCGTAGCCCCAAGTGACGACCCGCCGCCCGACACCGACTCGGCATCACGCCAACTGTTGGTGTGGAAGATGCGGGAGAACACGTCCTCGCTCCGCTCGCCGTCGCCGGTGGCGAGCGACGCCACCGTGGCGAAGTCGGCACCGGCCATCCAGCCGGCTTCGACCAGCTGTTCCGCGATCTGGGTTTCGTACATCGACGCGATGACGACGAACGGGCGCGCGGGCTGGTGAAGCACACTCCGCGGATCGGCGACCGGCAGTCCTTCGACCGTCGAGCCCCATCGCCCGGACGCCTGGTCCAGGAATCCGCACAGGTTCCGGTCGCGCAACAGTCGCCGCGCCTCGAGACCCACCTGCCCGGCACCCCAGATGTAGACCGGACGGCCCGATACCGGGGACCGGTGCAGGCCGGACGAGAGCGGGGCCGACGGATCGGTCGTGTTCGGCATGGCTTCTGGCGCGCCCGCGACTGCAATCCTCATACCGGCCTATCAGGCTGTCCCATTTGGTTCTTGGCGATGGCACACCATTCGCTGTGTCGGAGGGCGGAGACCCTGTGAGATGACGGAAGAGCAGGAAAACCCTGCGATGGGCGGCCGTACGGTGACGGCCGGCCGAATCGAGGATGTCGGCTTGCCGACACGCCGTTCCACTTACCTGCCGTTCGGGCAGCCGCACTTCGGCGATGAGGAAATCGCGGCAGTCACCCGCGTGCTGCGTTCGGGCTGGGTGGGCCTCGGTCCCGAGACGATAGCGTTCGAGGAAGAGTTGGCCGGCAGCTTCGGCGCGCCTCATGTGGTCGCGGTCAACTCGTGCACGTCGGCGCTGTTCCTGTCGCTGCTCGTCCACGGCGTCGGCGCCGGAGACGAGGTGATCGTCCCGAGCCTCACGTGGATCAGCACCGCGAACGCCGCACGCCACCTGGGTGCCACGCCGGTCTTCTGTGACATCCATTCCGAGACCATGTGCGTGACGCCGGCGACGGTGCGCGCGCGCCTGACCCCGCGAACCAAGGCGGTGGTCGTCGTGCACCTGGGCGGCCTCGCGGTGGACGTCGAGGCCATCCGCCGCGCGATCCCCTCGCACATCGCCATCGTCGAGGATGCGGCCCACGCGTGTGGCGCCAGGTTTGCGGATGGGACGGCTGTGGGATCGTCGGGCAACCTGACCTGCTTCAGTTTCTACGCGAACAAGAACCTCTCCACGGGCGATGGCGGCGCCATCGCGCTTGCGGACGGACGGCTGGCGGACCGCCTGCGTTCGCTGCGTCAGCACGCGCTGCCCAACGACGCATGGAAGCGGTTCATCGACGCCCGCAGCCTGGGCTCGACGGCGATCGACGAAGTCGGTTACAAGATGAACTACACGGACCTGCAGGCCGCCATCGGGCGCGTGCAGCTTCGCCGCCAGCCGGAGTTTGCCGTGCGGCGGCTGGCCGTGGCTCGGACTTACGCCGAGCGTCTGGCGTCGTTGCCGTGGGCGATTCCGATCCAGTCCGGCGTGCTCGAACCCGCGCACGCCCGTCACCTGTTCCTCGTGCAGCTTCCCATCGGCGACCTCGCGCAATCACGCGACGACATTCTGAGCGGCCTGCGTGACCGGAACATCGGCGCCAGCATTCACTATCAGCCGGTCCACACGATGCCGCTCTACGCGCGGGGGCGAGCCGATGTCCTGCCGGTGACCGACCACGTGGCGAGCCGGATTCTCACGCTGCCGATCAGCGCTTCGATGTCCGTGGCGGATGCCCGGCAGGCGATCGCGGCGCTCGCGGATGTGGTGTCGACACAGCCGGTCCGGCAACCGCAGCTGAAGCGGAGTGTGGGCTGATGGACTACGGGTTTGGGGACCGGTTGTCCGCCGCGTTTCCGTCGCAGGTCATCATCGACGTGACCGAGCTCTGCAACCTCGCGTGCACGCACTGTCCGCACCCGGCGTTCAAGCAATCGTCGCACTATGCCGGGCGATCGCTGGCGTTCGAATTGAGCGCCAAGGCTATCGGCGAAGTGGCGGCGGCCGGCCGCGGCCACGTGCGGAATGTCCGCTATGCGAGTGACGGGGAGCCGCTGCTCAACAAGGCGATCTACAGGATGCTGTCGGATGCGGTGGAGCGCTCGGGGACGTTCGTGTCGCTCACCACCAACGGCACGCTGCTGACACCGTCGCGAATCGACCAACTGCTCGAGACCGGCGTGCAACTGGTGGATGTGAGCATCGATGCCTTCTCGGCGGAGACCTACTCGAACATTCGCGTGCACGGCGATCTGGCGGTAACCCGCGGCAACATCGAGCGCCTTATTGCGCGCGCCAGTGAATCAGGATCGGCCACGCGGATTGCCGTCAGCTTCATCGAACAACCCGGGAACGCCCACGAGACCGCCGACTTCGAGCGGTTCTGGACGGACGCTGGCGCGCATTCAGTGGCCATCCGACGCCTCCATTCCGCGTCGGGCGCCGTGATCGCCGTGGCCGATGTGATGCGCCGCCAGGCGGCGACGCAGGCGCGCCGGCCATGTGTTTATCCGTGGGAGCGCGTCGTCGTCACGCCCAGGGGGACGCTGGCGTTCTGCCCGTCTGACTGGACCGGCGGATCGTCCCTTGTCGATTACGCGACCACCACGATCGCGGAGTTGTGGCAGAGCCGTCGGTACGAGGCCTTGCGCCGCGCGCATCTCACCAACGACTACAGCGCCCACGCCTTCTGTGGGCAGTGCCCCGACTGGCGGGAAACGCGATGGCCCGGGCAGGGCGCCAGCTACGCGACCCTCGTTCAGGGCCTGAAGGAGACCGCCGCATGACCGTCGCTGAATGTGTGACCACGCCGCTTGTCTCCGACATTGAAACGTTGGTGGAAGGCGTGCACGGCTGGTCGCCCATCGACCAGCTGTTCATGCTGTCGATGCTCGTCCACGCGACGTCGCACCTGCCAGGCGATCTCGTGGAAGTGGGATCGTGGTTTGGCCGTTCGGCCGTGGTGCTCGGCGCCGCCGCCCGCGACACGCACGGCATCGTCCATTGCATCGATCCGTTCCCGCAGCGGGACGACTGGCGTCGCAATGCGGACGGCAGCTACTCATTCGAGGTGGCGGTCGATGGCCACCGCCACACCGGCTACCTGGAACAGACCGTGTGGCCGGCGCCGTTCGAGGCGCAGATGGCGCCCATCTACGCCACCCATCCCAGTGTCTTCGACGGGTTCCTGGACAACGTCCGCGAGCGCGGGCTGCAGTCCGTGGTCCAGCCCCATCGCGGCACCGCGTCCACCTTCGCCGGACAGGCTCCGCCCTCGTTCCAATGCCGCCTTCTGTTCCTTGACGGCGACCATGGCTATGCGGCGGTGCGGGACGACATCATGCGGTTGACGCCCTTCCTGGTCCCGGGCGGGTGGATTTGCTTCGACGATGCATTTTCCGGCTATGACGGCGTGAATCGCGCGGTCACCGAGTTCATCATCGAGAGTCCCGAGTTCGATCTCAAGCGGCAGATGACCCGGAAATGCTTTGCCGCGAGGAAGGCGCTGCGTCGCTGAGGCGCGGACATGCGATGAAGCGGGTCGCGATTCTCCAGTCGAACTACATTCCGTGGAAGGGGTATTTCGACCTCATCCACGACGTCGATACGCTCGTGTTTTATGACGACGTCCAGTACACGACCAACGACTGGCGGAACCGCAATCGCATCAAGACCGCGTCGGGGCCGCAATGGCTGACCATACCCGTGGGCAAGCACATGCACCGCCGGATCTGCGACGTCACGCTGCCATGGGACGGGGCCTGGGCGGAGACGCACTGGCGCCGGATTGAGGCGGCCTATCGGCATACGCCGTACTTCCCGCAGTACCGCGACTACTTCGAGGCCTTGTATCGAGGACGCCGGTCGACATCGTTGTCTGAGCTGAACCAGGCATTCGTGATGGGCATCTGCCGCGACCTGCTCGGCGTGGCGACACGGTTCGAGCAGTCCGGCGACTACGCGCTGACCGGGACGAAAGGCGCGCGCGTCTTCGACCTGCTCGATCAAGTCGGTGCCGACGTGTACGTCTCCGGACCTGCCGCACGTGCCTACCTCACCGACGACGCTTTCACGGCGCGCGGCATGAGCGTCGTCTGGAAGGACTACAGCGGATACCCGGAGTATCCCCAGGCGCACGGTCCGTTTCGCCACGACGTCAGCATCCTTGACTTGTTGTTCCACACCGGACCCGACGCGCCGTGGCACATCTGGGGCTGGCGCGAGACCGCCGCTCGGGTGGTGGCGGCGTGACCACGACACGCGACTCGATCGTGGACGCGGAGCGATGGCTTGCCGGAGTGCCGGTCGAGGGCTCTTCGGCGCTTTGTGTCATTGGCCTCGGTCAGGGCTGTCTGCTGGATGCGTTGGACCAGCGCGGCTGGAGCGGCCGTGTCGTCGCGCTGGAGCCGGACACCTCCTCGTCGCCCGAAGGCCTCGGTCGGCCTCAGGTCCAGGCATGGCTGAACGCGGGCCGGCTCACGATCGTAGCCGGTCCCACCTACGACGGTCTCGACCGCGCGCTGTTGTCGATCGAGTTGACCTCGGAGAAGCCGGTGATCGTACTGAATCCGTCGGTGGCGCGCGCGCATCGGGATCAGGCCATGCAGGCCGCTCGGCTCATTGGCCGCGCGTGGTTTGGGGCACGAGCCAACCAGGAGGCCAAGCGCCAGAACGGCGGGCGCTACCTGCTCAACACGCTGCGCAACGCCCGGACGATAGCGGCGGAGGGCGACGCCGCGGCGCTGGCGGGCATTGGCGCGCACGTGCCCGCAATTGTGGTCGGCGCCGGCCCCTCGCTCGACCGCAACCTGCCCGACATCGCGGCGTACCGCGATCGCGCGCTGATCATCGCCGCGGACACGTCGCTGCGGCCGCTGCTGGCGGCGGGCATCCATCCCGACCTGGTGGTGGCCCTCGATCCAACGGAAACCAACGCGCGCCATCTCACCGAGCTGCCGCCGTGTCCCGGCACCTTCCTGGTCGCGGAAGGCAGCCTCGATCCGGAAGCGTTGCCTCACTTCGCGGGCCGCACGTTCTTCTTCAACGTGTCGGATCACCATCCGTGGCCGTGGTTGCGGAGCCTTGGCGTCAGCCGCGGCCGGCTGCGTGCCTGGGGGTCGGTCCTGACCACGGCGTTCGACCTCGCGTTGACCATGGACTGCGATCCGATCGTGTTCGCCGGGGCGGACCTGGCGTTCACCGATGGTCGGCCGTACGCGCGAGGCACGACGTTTGAGGAGGTCTGGTACCGCGCCCAAGCGTGGGGACAGCCTCTCGAGGAGTGCTGGTCCGCCGCTGTCGCGGCGTGGCCGGAGACTTTCGAGACGGACGTACGTGGCGCGTCGGTCCGCACGGCCCCGCACTTGCGGGCGTTCCGCGATTGGATCGCGACGGAAGCGGGCCGAGCGGTGGGTCGTACGATCTTCAACGGCACCGGTGCCGGCATCCTGCTCGGACCGGGCATCGTTCAAGCGTCGCTCGAACTGACGCTCTCGCACTTGCCGGCGCTCGCAACGGCCGCGCGCGACCGCATCGCAGGCACCTGCCGCCCGAACAGGCAGGCGGTATGTCCTTTCCCGGCCGAAATCGACACGCCTACGCTCAACGCCTGGCGCGGCTTCGGCGGCACCGACTGCAACGTCGAAGCGGTGATGCGGGCACTGGGTCGGTGCGGCGGTCCCGGCCCTCCGGTCGATCTGCCGCCTGCCGTTCGGCCGGCGGCCAACCCGACGACGGATTCGGCGGAAGTGGTTCTGGAATGCACGGCGGCGGACCGTGACCTCGTCTCTACAATCGAGGACGCGTGGCGACGCCTGGGCGATGTCGATCGACTGGTCCTGCTCGACCAGACCGGCGCGCCCGGCGGCGCGTCGGTGAGGCGGGCCCTCTTCCGCTTTCTCGAACGCCATCCAGACGTCACCGCCCGTCACGGCCGTTTTTTCGATCCGTTCAGCAAGACCTCCTGGGTCGACAGGCGCTCGCCCGGCGAGTTGTTTCCAGGACTGGACCTCGACAAGTTTGCCCCGCATCACGAGGCAGTGGCGATGCGCCTCGCTCCGCTGCTCGTCGAGCACTTCACGCCAGGATCGGTGCTCGACATCGGGTGCGGGGCAGGCTATTGGCTGCGCGCACTTGAATCACACGGAGTGGCCGACGTGTGCGGTGTCGAAGGCGAAGATCTGGCCACCTTCGCCCCAACGCGCTCCTTCGATCTGTGTCTCTGTCTCGGTGTTGTCCAGCGGCTCCATGCCCAGGCAGCCGACGCCGTCGTCGCCGCCTGCACCAAGGCCAGCGATACCGTCGCGTTCTCGGTAGCGGCCGCGGCCATTGGGGCGCCGGGCTATATCAACGAGCGGCCGTCGAGCGTGTGGCACGAGCTGTTCCTGGAGCACGGGTTCGCCGCCCACGACGAACTCCGTCCGATCGTCGAGGAACGCTGGGGCGGCTACCGCTCGTCGTACGACTTGCTGACGGTGTATCGTCGCGTCGCGAGCGGGGGTAACCAGCTCTCCGCCCCGACACGGAGTGCACTCATCGCGGCGGCCCGCCGCGCCGACGACCTCGTGCTGCAGACTCATTGGTACGCACACGCCCTCGGCGCCGTGCCACGGGCCACCGGCAAGCCGGCGATGCCGCAGGTGCGCTACGAGCGGCTGACGATACCTCCGGCGCGGATGGAATCCGGAGGCGCCAAGGGCGTGCGCGTGTTTCGATTCCGTGCCGCCGCCGCGCTGTCGCTCCTCGCACCAGGCGCCGAACCGCCGAGCCTTCATGAGGACCAGCGCCCGCTGCGGCGCCTCGAGTCGGCCGAACAGGACCGGTCCGGCCTCTTCGGCACGTTCGCAGTGCACCAGGATTCGATCGCGTTCTCCGCTGCCGACGGCAGTGATCCGCGCCACAACGGACGACACTACACAGTGTCCGTGCCGGCCCACATTGCCTGGCTCGAGCGCCTTCCCATCGCGACCATTCTGGAGCACGGCTTGTGACCAGCGTCTCACAATAGTTCGATCGCGGATCGCGTCCGCTTATACCCCCTACCAGTTGAGTGGGTGCTCGCCGCGCCGGCGAGCAACCGCTCCGCCATCTCGCTGCCCACGACGATGCGCAGGATGCGTTCCATGTGCGCGTCCTCATCGTGGTGCTGCGCAACATACCGAAGATTGGCGGCGCGCATCCGTAGGCGTGCCTGCCGATCCGCCAAGAGTCGATCGACGGCACCCCCGGCTTCTTCTGGTGACGTACAGTTGACGAGGACTGCCCCGAGACCTTGATCGATCGCCTCCCGATAGGTCGCCTGATCGCCAATCACGCCAACACCTCCGGACGCCGCGCATTGAAGGACAGAAAGCGATAATGGCTCGTCTTGCTGGGTCAGCGACACGAACACATCCGAGATGGACATGAGCTCAGCCACTTGGTCGAGAGGGGCATCGCCATCAACGCCAATGAAACGGGAACCGACACCAGCGCTCGCGGCACGCCGGCGTGCTTCGGCCATCGCGACCTCAGTGCCTAAACCGCCGAGAAAGACCAAATACGTGCGTGGACGACGCGAGGCCAGATCCAGCAGCCCCTCCAGCGCAACCTCGGAACCCCAGAACGGCCGAAGTCGCCGAACGTTCATGACCACCTCCGCGCCCCTCGGGATGCCATACCTGGCGGCAATCTCTGCCGCTTTGGCCTCCGGTGCCGGGGCGAACTGTTGGCGGTTGACGCCCAAAGAGATAACGGCCGTCCGTTGTGATGGCACTTCGAACTGGTTGATGATGCGCTGCTGAACGCCGCGCGATCCAGCGATGACGTACGTCACCCGCTGCAGGGCCGACTTCATCAACTCCGCCGCTGTATCTGACGTGTTACAGAATTGCAGCACATCCCCGCCCCACGCGAAGAGCGTGCGCCGCACGTTGGTGCAGAGAGCGGTCGCCGTCCCGTATGCGAACGCCTCGTGGCCCAGCACAGCAATTGGACTCAGGGCGTTGACGGCGGCCGCAATCGCGAGACCATCGGCGAGGGGAGGCAGAAGCGAAGGCGGCTGGGCGCCGCCCTCCCACGACGCGAGGGCGGTCGCCACTCTGTCAGCCGTGGCTCTGTGTAGTTCCGATTCGAGTCGGGCGAGCACGGGCAGGACGAGGTCAAGTACGGAGCGAACCTCGCGCGCCATTCCGTGCTCCGCCGCGACGACACGCACACCATCCGCGTTGACGCTGGGACCATCCCAGTGATGGGCCGTGACGATTGCGACCTCGATGCCCCGTTCCTTCCAATAGCGCGCCATCGATTGGACAAATGTCGATTTGGGGTTACCGATCAACACCAGGGGTCGCCGCATGCGCGCAAGACCTGCAAGGTGGCAGCCAGCCCTCTGTTGGCCTTGCTCTTGCTCTGATTCGTCGGCACGGCCTGTTTTTCGGGGGAATTGCCGCGCGCGCTATCGCCCGGCGTCGGCCCCACGGCAGCCGGTGTCGAAGTATCGACAGCGTCGGTTATGAGCAACCGGGACCTGGGCGGCAGGCTCAGTAACGCCAGGAAGACGGACCAGTTGATAACGATCAGAACGAAGGTCAGACAAGGCGATCGACCGTGAAGGCGTTGGCTAGAACCGTGCACGCACCACATTCCGGGGACCTGACGATGTTGTCGTCCTTATCTCGCGGGGCCACAGCCGCAACCGGACCGCGGCGTCGGGTGCTCGTGTTCCGAAGCTGCCGAATGCCACAGTTCCGGTCTGCGCTGGAGCAGGTGAGACGTCAGCATCCATCGGCAGACGTCTGGGCGTTGACTCACGAGGACTTCTCCGACCAGGTGCTGGCGACCGGTGTTGACCAGGTGGTGACCCATCGTGCGACCCGCCTTGGCGCCGCTCGACTCGGGCTCAGGCTCCTGATGCGGTTGCGGCGGCTCGACTTCGATGTCGTTGTCATCCCACTCATGAGCGCCCAACTCGGACCCGCGGCCAATCTGATGCGGCTGGCCGCTTGTCTCGGCGCCCCCACGGTGTCGCTACATGTCGGCGGGGCGCCGATGCGGACAAACCCGCTTCGAATCTTCCGCCGGCTTGCGGTCGCCGCGACGCTGAACTGTCGGGACATCGTCATATTGGGGCAAATGCTGCGGGCGGCCGTTCGGCACCGACCAGCCGGAGAGCCCAGGCTGACCGGAGCGCCGATGCGCGTTCTGCACATCATCAATAGCCTTGGCGTGGGTGGCGCGCAGACGCAGTGCGCGGAACTGGTGAACTGCACGCCGCGTGGGCAGTTCGATATCGACGTCCTGGTGTTGGCTAACGACAGCGATTTCTCGCTGAACCGGCTACGCCGCAGCGACGTCTCAATCGCCTACCTGGAGTCCGATTGGCACTCCGGCACTATCGTGGACTCCATCGCTGAACACTGCCGGCGCGGTCGGTACGACGTTGTCCACACATGGCTGCCCATGGCGAACATGGTGGGTACGGCCGCCGCCCGGTTGGCTGGCGTGCCTCGGATCTTGGCATCGGTACGAAGCGTCAACCCGGGGAACTTCCCGCAATGGCGGCAATGGTGGCATCGCATCGGCGATGTTCTGGCGGCTCGGATCGCAGATGTTGTCACCGTCAATGCCCAGCCGCTCGTCAAGGATCACGCCGGGTGGGCTCTGATGAATCCGCGCCGCGTCCAGGTCGTGCACAACGGCATCGATCCGTCTTTCATTCAAGAGGACTTGGCGGCTGCGCGCACATGGTTGCGCCAGTCGCTGGCCATTGCGGCTGACACGCCCCTGATCGGGTGCGTTGGGCGCTTGGCCATCGAGAAGGACCAGGCGACACTCGTACGCGCGCTCGCCCTGCTTCGGGATGACCGCGTCCGATTCCACGCGGTCCTGGTGGGCGACGGAGCGTGCGAGGCCGCTCTGCGGGCGCTGGTCGTCGACCTGGGTCTGGGTGATTGCATTTCGTTTCTTGGCGCGCGCACCGATGCCCGCCGGATCATGGCGGGTCTTGACGTGCTGGCCCTGACGTCGCGTTTCGAAGGCTTTCCCAACGTCTTGCTCGAGGCCGGGCTTCTGGGTGTACCTGTTGTTTCGACTGATGCCGGTGGCGTCATCGATGTGCTGGCCGATGCGGAGGGGCTCTGTCCGTGCGGCGACGCGCGGGCCGTGGCCAAGGCACTGTCGTCAACGATCCGACATCCCGAGCGGACCGCGGCGAGGGCGGTGCGGTTGAAGGCCCGGTGCCATGAGCACTTCACCGCTGATCGGATGGTGGCGAAGTGGATGGCGCTGTACCAGCACGGCGCGGCGTGAGGGTGAGGGCCTGGTACGACCGACTGTTGCCAGACAAAGGAGACAGACAGTGAAAATCGACTTGCTCGAGTGGATTTGTTGCCCGGACTGCAAGAGCGACCTGGCGCTCGCAGTGACCACCGGCGATGCCACGACCGTGACTGAAGGCACGCTGGCCTGCGCGACGTGCCACGCCAGCTATCCGATTGTGAGGGGCGTGCCGCGGTTCGTTCGTCATGATGGTTATGTCGGCACCTTCTCATACGAATGGAACAAGTGGAGTCGCGTCCAGCTCGACCCGGCCAACGGCGGGCGCGAATCGGAAGAGACCTTCACCGAGAAGACCGGCTTCACACCCGGCGACCTGCGCGGCAAGCTTGTACTCGATGTCGGCTGCGGCGCCGGACGTTTCCTCGACATCGCCTCGCGCTGGGGCGCGCGGTCCATCGGCATCGACTTCTCGTTCGCGGTCGAAGCATCGCAGGCGAATCTCGGACTGCGGCCCAATGTTGACGTCATCCAGGCTGACGTGTTCCATTTGCCGTTCCGCGATGAGATCTTCGACGCCATCTTCTCGATCGGCGTCCTTCACCACACTCGCAATACGCGTGAGGCGTTTCTGTCGCTGCCTCGGCACCTGAAGAGCGGTGGTGAGATCGCGGTGTGGCTTTACTACTACACCGATCCACTCTACAACCGCGCCACGGATTTCTGGCGGCGCGTGGTGGGCGGGTGGCCCAACGGCGCCATCTATGCGTGGTCGTGGCTGCTCTGCTTTCTCTTCTCTGGGCTGTACAGGCGGCCGTTCATGTCGCGCTGGCCATGGGGCCACCTCCGTCGCGTACTACCGGTTAACACGCATCCAGACTGGCATTGGCGTGTACTCGACACGTTCGATTGGTACTCGCCGGTATATCAAGACAAGGACTGCTCGCCCGAGCGCGTCGTCAATTGGTGCCGCGAGGGCGGCCTGCGTGGCGTGGAGCTCCTCACCTTCCCCACCTCCATTCGCGCGCGCAAGGATCCCAAGGGGACACTCCCGCTCCTTAAGGCACTCCCTGACTTGAGTAACAAGCGCCTCGTGGTGTTCGGGGCCGGCGCGGCAGGTCTACTGGCCTTCGAGCAGCTCCAGAAAATCGGTATTCCCAACCAAGTGGTCGCAGTGTGCGATAACGACCCGGCAAAGGCTGGCGCGCGCTTCGCGGGGCATACGGTCAGGCCCTTTGATGATGTGCCACGGGACAGCTATGACCACATCGTCATCGCATCGCCGGGCGGCCTGCCCGCCATCTCCGCGCAACTCAGCCAGGCTGGCTTGGTGGACAAGCGCGACTTCTTTTCGCTGGGATTCGTCGAAAACCTCACGCCGCTGCTCCGCTTGGCCAGTTCGGAAACGTAGCGCCACAATCTGATCGGCATGCTCTGCATCGACGCCGTCGGCATGGTGCAACGCGATTTCGACCGCTACCTGCCGCTGTGTGCTGACGGCTGCATTCTTTCGGTCGACGCATCTATCGTCTGTGGGGCACTGATGTTTGCCTAGCCGCGGGCCGTCCGCAGGTCGTCATGCTCGAAGGCGGACGCCATCCGGTCGAGCGCCGCCGTCGAGAGACCGTGCCGCGCGCCTTCCTCGCGCCACGTCGAGACGGCGTGCCCAACGGCCCCAGCCAGGGCCCGTGCCTTACCGGCATCGAGTTCAAAGTAGCCGGCCACCGCCATCGCCAGGGCGAGGGATGCCGTGGTGTCGTCTTCGTTGATGGCCGTGGTGAGGATGCGCGGCTTGATATCGACGGGCACCGGATTGAGGTCGAAAGCGGGCGACAGTCGCCAGCCGCCTGGTCCTTCGTACAGAAACCCGTGGTTACGCAGGTGGTCGTCGGTATTCGAGATCAGGATGTTGAAGACCATCCGGCACCAGAGCGCCTGAATGTCTTCCCGCGGCGCGGCCCCATGCTGTCGCAGGGCATCGACGATTTCGAGATAGCTCCGCGTCTCGGTGTCTCGAGCGCCCAGCATGCTCATGGCCGACAGATACGGAATGCGCCGCCGGCCGTCCCGATCGAAACGCCGCAGCAGGAGCACGGATTTGCCCGCCACGGTTTCGAGGCGGGCGGCGGGAACCCTGAGACCGGCCTTCCGAGCCAACGCCAGGGCCACCGCCTCCCACACCACCGTGTCGTATTCATCGTCGCGGTGGGGGAACTTCGCGATGGCGAGGCTGCCGTCCTGCTCTCGCACCGACGCCTTGGGCCGGGCACCGCCCAGCGACGAGCCCGGCGCAACGAGCAGGCGCAGGTCCTCGTCGGTGTCTTCGTCGTCCACCACGCGCTCGGCGGCCGACAACAGCCTCGGGAGTTCGACCAGAGGCGGGATGCGCGTGCCCCCCTGTTCGCGCAAGAACGGTCCGCCTTCGTGTTCGGCAAATCGTAACGCACCCTGTCGCGCCTCGTCGTCCACAAGCAGGAGGTAGTCGATCTCCTGGAGAGTGCGGGGGACGCTCCCCACTTTCGCCGAGCGCCGGCGTTCCATACGCCGCATCAGCGCCCGGCCCCAACGGTCCGGCGCCGAATCCCCGATGGCGCCAAACATCGGCGCGTCCGCGGGGGTGTGAAACGGACCGGGGCCCAGCTTGAGGGCCGGCTCCAGCGAGAAACGCCGGGCATGCCGCAGCCACCCGGCGTCGTATTCAAAGGTCGCGGTCTCCCGGTTCTTGCGGACACGAGCCCAAAGACGTCCGACGAGATGCGGGACACCTGCCAGGTCGGCGTGGACGAGGATTTCCCGATCCATCACGCGCCCTCGATGCCTTTCGGTGTGCGCGGTCCCCTAATACGCTTCGGCAAATGCTCTTCTTCAAGCTCACGGCCGAGTGAGTCGTGCTTGGGATCGGCAATGTCGGCCAGGCGCTCGACCATGCCCATCACGAAAAGGACGGTGGCGCAGATGCCAAGCGCCACACCGGGATCGCCCTTTTCAAGCTTCAGAAGGGTCGTGCGGCTGATCGAAGCGCGCTCGGCCGCGATGGCCGCAGGAATACGGCGGCGCCGACGGGCATCGCGGATGTCGTGCCCCAGCTTGCGTAAAGCGCGTCTGACGGGGATCGGGACGACGACTGACGCTCGACTCGTTCTCATGCTGTAACGTCCATTTTAATGCTCTCTATATAGCTTATTGTATATTATTATGAACGTTTCACAAAGCAGCAGACTCAGCACCGCATTGCCCTGATGGCTGCCGCCTTCCTGTCTCCAGTCAGTCGAACCGCCAGCCGACACCAGTGTCGTCCTGCCGACATCGCACGCCCCTTCCGTCGGCGCTCCCGGAGACAGCAACGATGCCTGCGACGGTCATTTGCGGGCATACGGCTTGCAATGCCCTCGGGCAGCCATCCATGTGCGGCATCTGCGGAATGTTTGGACGCCCGGATCGGGCGGTGGTCGGCCGGATGGCCGCCGCCATGGTGCATCGCGGCCCCGATGACGACGGCTTCCATGTCGACGAGCACGTGGCCCTCGGGTTCCGCCGCCTGTCGATCATCGACGTCGCCGGCGGCCATCAACCCCTGACCAACGAAGACGGCTCGCTGCGCCTCGTCTTCAACGGCGAGATCTACAACCACCTCGAACTGCGGGCGGAGCTCGAAGCGCGCGGCCACCGCTTCCGGACGAAGAGTGACGGCGAAGTCATCCTGCACCTCTACGAAGAGCAGGGGACGACGTTCGTCGACCGCCTGAACGGGATCTTCGCGTTCGGGTTGTGGGACAGCCACGCGCGGCGCCTGGTGCTGGCGCGCGACCATCACGGCGTGAAGCCGCTCTACTGGAGCCAGACCGCGACCTCGTTCCTGTTCGCCTCGGAACTGAAGTCGGTGCTCGCCAGCGGCCTGGTGTCGCGCGACATCGATCCCGAGGCGGCCGGCCAGTACCTCGTGTACCAAGCGGTGCCGCCGCCGTTGTCGATCCTGCAGCAGGTCAAGATGCTGCCACCGGGCCGCGTCCTGATCCACGAGGGCGACAGCCCGACGATTCGGATCTACTGGCGGCCGCCGACCCACCAGGACGATCCGGTGCAATCGGTCGACGAAGCGAAGGCCCTGGCGCTTGGCGGTCTGCGCGACGCCGTGCGCCGGCAGATGATGTCGGAACGGCCGCTCGGCGTCTTTCTCTCTGGAGGGGTCGATTCGAGCGCGCTCGTCGCGCTCGCCTCCGAGCACGTGACCCATCCGCTCAAGACGTTCTCGGTGGGATTCGAGGGGAAAGACGAAGCCATCCTCACCGAATGGCCGTGGGCGCGCCTGGTCGCCGAACGCTACGGCACCGACCACCACCAAGTCGTGCTGTCGGAGTCGATGTTCCGGGACGCGCTGCCCCACACGTTCGCGGCCATGGATCAACCGACCTCGGATGGGATCAACTCATACTGGGTGTCGTATGCCGCCGCTCGGCACGTGACCGTGGCCCTCTCGGGCACCGGCGGCGATGAGCTGTTCCTCGGCTACGATCGCGACCGCGCGTTGCTCGAGGCCTCGACGCTGGCCTCACCGTTGGCCACCCTGCCGGCCGGCTACGTCCGGCGCGTCGCGCGCTGGCTCGACCGAATGCCGGACACCGGCCTCTGGCCCGGCGCCGCCCGGCTGAAGCACGCGGCGCGAACCTTCGCGCTGCTCGATGCCGAGTTCGTCAGCCCGCGTGTCATCGGCATCTTCGAGGAGGCGGCGCGCGATCGGATGATGGCCGCCGCGCTCAAGGCGCGCCACGGCGCGTTCATGCATCCCACGGCCTTCCTGCGCGCCGACGTGCCTCCGGACCCGGCCCGGCCAGGGGAGTGGATCTCCCGATTGGAACAGCGCGCCTACCTGTCGTACGTCCTGCTGCGCGATATCGATGCCATGTCGATGGCCCACTCGCTCGAGGTCCGCGTGCCGTTTCTCGACCCGCGCTACACCGAAGCCATGGCGCGCATTCCGGTGGAGATGAAAGTACGCGACGGCATCGGCAAGTGGGTGCTCAAACAGGCGCTGCGAGACGTGCTCCCGGACGCCGTGCTCTTCCGTCCGAAGATGGGCTTCGGGCTTCCGTACAACGTCTGGATGCGGCGGTCGCTGGCCCCGATGGTGCGCGACCTGCTCAGCCCGGATCGCATCCGCCGTCGAGGCGTCTTCGATGCCGTGGCCGCGCAGGCCCTCGTCGATCGCTTCTACGCTGGAGACGACGCGATTTGGCGACAAGTGTGGACGCTGTTCGCCTTCGAGGGCTGGGCGACCGCGGTGCTGGATGCCCGGGCGGAGGTGCGCGATGACGTCGCCGCCTGAACGCGTCGTGCTGATCCGGTCTGGCCGCCATGTTGGCGTGGCAATCGCCGCGCTGCGGACGGCCTACCGTGGCTGTCAGGTGACCATCGTCACCACCCCCGCCGCCGAAGCCTCGTTGCGGCAGGCCGGTGTGCTGGAGTCGGAATTATTGATCTACCGGACCCGGCCCCAGTTCGACGCGTGGCCGTTCCTGCGGAGCGGGGTGCCCCTGCGGTTATGGCTCCGCGGCTACGATCGGGTGGCCGTGCTGTGGCAGGATCCGTCAGGGGCCGACCGCGCCAATGTCGACCGCGCGGCCCTGCTGCTGTCGCCGCGAGGGTTCGAAGCCATCACGCCTGACGGTACGCTCATCCAGCGTGACACCGCGTCGCTGGTCACCCGCGAACTGCGTACCGCGCTTCGGTCGATGGCCGCCCTGACGGTGATGGCCCTTGGCCTGTATCTGCCGGCTCACCTGGCGCGCCTCTTCAGGCGCCCGTCGCGCGCCGCCGCCACCAGGTCACGCTGATGCGCGTGCTCCATGTGCTCGAGACCCTCGCGGCCGGCGGCGTTGAAACCACGTTCCTGAATGTCCTGCGGCACCTGTCCACCGCCATGACGCACGACGTGCTGGCGTTCGCCGGCGGCGCGCTCGAATCCGAGTATCGAGCCATCGCCAATCGCGTGACAATCGCGCGACGCACCCGCGATCTCGAAGCGTTGTTGGCTGACGGCGCCTATGACGTCGCCCATATCCTCTTCGAGCGCTGCGCGGAGCGGCTGTTGCCGCTGCTGGTCACGCGTACCGCCACCGCGGTTGTCTACGGCAAGAACTACGACTTCAGCGGCCAATGGCGCACCACCGAAGGATTCCACTGGACCCCGGACGACGCGATGATGGCCGCGTGCGACGGCGTGACCTTCACCACGCCGGCGCTGGCTGCCGGCTACGCTCCGGAAGAGACGGCGCGCGGGTGTGTGCTCGGGAAGGGCGCCGACGTGACACCCCTGCTGTCGATCGAGCCCCCCGCTGCCGACGCCCGCCAGCGAGTCTTGGTGATCGCCAACCCGACGCCACGCAAACGGCTCGGCGACCTCGTGGCGGCGCTCGCGATCGTCAGGCAGACCGTACCGGAAGCCGAGATCCGCGTGCTGGGACAAGGTGATCCGCCCGAGGAAGCCCGCCTGCGCGCGCTCGCGCACCAGCGCGGGACCGCCGGCGCGTTCGACCTGGCCGGGGTCTCGCGCGACGTGGCTGCCGAACTGCGTCAAGCGCGCGTCGTCGCCTTATGCTCGGGCAGCGAAGGCGTGCCCACGGCTCTGCTCGAAGCCATGGCCGCGGGGCGCCCCGTGGTCGCTACCGACGCCGGCCACGTGCGATCGATCGTGAGCGATGGCGTGGAGGGATTCGTCGTGCCCATCGGCGATGTCGATGCCATCGCCGATCGCTTGATCCGCCTGCTTCAGGACCCGGCTCTCGCGCGACAACTGGGACGCCGCGGCCGCGCCCGCGCCCGCCATCACGCCGTCGAAGCCATCGCGGCGCGGCTGTCCACCGTGCTTGCCGCGCAGGCGGTCCGCCATGCCGCGTGATCTGATT
The DNA here is from genome assembly GCA_041659285.1 of Vicinamibacterales bacterium. Lineage (NCBI taxonomy): Bacteria > Pseudomonadati > Acidobacteriota > Vicinamibacteria > Vicinamibacterales > Vicinamibacterales bacterium. The sequence continues at coordinate 119,508 of JBAZYO010000002.1, forward strand.
GCGTCGATCGGCACCGATCGCTACCTGACGGCCGACGATCTGGGCTCGGGGGCATTCAGCCACGATGCAGCGGTCACGTGGAAGACCTACCGCACGCAGTTTGACGGGTTTGCCGGCGCCTGTCTCGACCCGCAGTTTGCCAGGCTGACGCATCCGGCCACACACGCCGGCATACCGCGGGTCCATCCCGGCACGGCCGTCATCATCGCCGGCGCCGGCCCGTCGCTGGAGCACGTGGCCCCCGAGTTGGCGCACGCGCGCGACCGCCTGTCGATCTGGACCTCCCTGCGCGGAGCCGAGGCTCTCGCGACCTACGGATTGGCGCCCGATCTCCTGCTCGTCCAGCACCAAAGCGACCTCGACGCGTATCTCAGCGTCCGTCACCTGGACGATCGGAACGGCGCCACCCCGGCGAATCACGCCCCGGTCGTGCTGGCCGAAGCAAGAACACCGGCGGCCTTGATTGCGCGCGTTCCTTCTGCCCGGCTGGCGGCCTTCAACGGCGCCTGCGGCTGGGGGTTGTGGCCCGCCAGCCTGGCCTGGCTGGCCGCGGCCGCCGGCGCCGACGCCATCGCCCTGGCCGGCATCGACTTGGGGACTGCTGACGCGCCGGACCCCGCGCATGAGGCCCTGCGGGCGCTCCTCGGCCTGCTCGCCACTACCACCACCGCCGTGACCGTCGATGCCGGCGGCGCCGACAAACCGGGCTGGGCCCGCGCGCCGATCACCCCGCTGACCAGCGCGACCGGCGCGCGTACCGTCCTCCTGGAGCGCGCGCCGTGGCCGGAGCCCGAGGCTCGCATCGAGGCGCTCGCCGCGGGACTCGAATACCTGCGCGAGGCCCTGGACAGCGCGACAGCATTTCGCGCGCTCGCGATTGAAGCGCGCGCCTCTCGGCCGCGGGGACAAGCGGAAGGACGCCTGGCCGACGCCTGGAATGTCGTGCTGGGTTGGCGCCACACGCCAGCCATGCGGGCGGCGTTTCAAGAGGACCTCAGCGTCAGCTTCCTGCCCCGGTTCTGGCGTCAGGCTGCACCATCGGTAGCCGGCCCGCTGTGGCGTCCGCTGCTGCTGGCCACCGACGAGATTGTCCGTCAGGCGGACCGCGCGCGGTGGTGCGTGTCCGCGCCGCGCAAGGCGATGTCCGCATGACGCCTCCGACTCGGGTGTCGGTACTATTACCGGTTCGCAACGGCCTGCCCCACTTGCGTGCGGCACTGCGCAGCGTCCTGGCCCAGTCGTTCACTGCCATCGAGGTGATCCTCATCGACGATGGGAGTGTGGACGGTTCCGGCCGTGTTGGCCTCGACAGTGGTGATGCGCGGGTGCGGGTCATCCCGGGCGGGGGCCTCGGCATCGCCCACGCGCTTAACCTCGGGCTGGCCGCGGCCACGGGCGAGTTCATTGCGCGGCAGGATGCCGACGACCTCTCCGCTCCTGATCGGTTCGCCCGGCTGGCCCGCTACCTCGACGACCACCCAGAGGTGGCCGTCGTGGCGTCGCAGGTCGACTTCATTGACGACGCGGGGCGCCCGGTTCACACGCCGTGGACGCGGGCCGTCGCAGCGCAATGGGATCGCGCCCGGACGCCAGAGGAGATCGGCACGCTGATGCCGTTGACCTGCTGCCTCGTGCACGGCAGCGTGATGGCTCGCCGCTCGGTCCTGATGGCCCGCGGCGGGTATGACGAGCGGTTGCCAGTGGCGCAGGATTACGACCTCTGGCTGCGCCTGCTGCCGGAGCACCGTTTCGCGAAACTGGACGAATGTCTGTACAGCTTTCGCATCCATTCGAAACAGATCAGTGCCAGTCACGGTTCCGTGCAGGCCGAACATGCCGTGACCGCAAAGCTCCGTTACCTCGAGCGAGTCGCGCCGGTGCCGGCCGCCGCTCGCGTCCGCATCTTCGGAGCTGGCACCGGTGCCGACATCTATCGCCGCGCGTTGGCCGCATCCCGGTGGGCGCTTGCCGGGCCGCGCGAGCGATGGGATGTCGCCGTCTTCACCGACTTCAACCGGCTCGACGCCGACATGCATGACGCCGCCGCTCACGAGGCGCGCCCCCTGCGGCGCATCGCCAACTTCCTGGTCGCCGGGGATTCGATCGGGGTGGTCTCGTGAGGACGGGGCCAATCGTCCACCTGACGACGTTTCTGCAGGGCGGCGCCGGACGCGCCGTGACGCTGCTGGCGTGTGCGCAGCGGCGCGCGGGGCATGACGTGGTGGTCGTCACCAGCCGCACGCCGGCGCCAGGCTACGAAAACTATCAGGAATACCTCGACACCATTGCCGCGGCCGGCTGCCGGCTCGTTCAGGTCGACTCGCTGTTCAAACGGGATGACGGCCTCAACCGGGCGGCGCTCGACAGTACACGTGCGGCGCTGCAAGGGCAGCGACCGCAGCTCGTGCACGCGCATGCGGCCGTGCCCGCGCGCATCGGCCTCCGCCTGGCGTCACGAGGTTGCCCGGTGGTGCAGACGATGCACGGATGGAGCCGGCACAAGACGCCTGACCAGGTCGCGCAGGACCTCGACATCATGCGCGAGGTCGATCTCGTGGTCTTTCCGTCGGCGGCCGCGGCCGAGGAACTGCGCGCCGCAGGCGGATCGTTCCGCGCTACTGCCATCGTCCCGTGCGGCATTCCGGTCGGGGCGCCCGCGGCGCCGCTTCCGGCCGGCCTCGAGCACCTTCAGCGTCGCCGGGCCCAGGGCGCCCGCGTGCTGGTGACCATCGGCAGCCTGACGCGCCAGAAGAACCACGCCGTGGTCATCGACGCACTGCCCCCGCTCGTCGAGCGGCACGACGTGATCGCGCTGCTGGTGGGAGAGGGTCCCGAGTTGCCGGAGCTTCGCGCGCGCACCGTCGATCTGGGTGTCAGCGACCGCGTGCACTTCGCGGGCTATGTGGCCGAGGCCTCCAGCGTGCTGGCGATCGCCGATGTACTCGTCCAGCCGTCACTGACCGAAAGCTTCGGAATCGCCGTGGCCGAAGCCTTCCGCGCTGGGGTGCCGGTGGTGGCCAACAACATTCCGGCGCTGGCCGAGTTGCTGGCCGGCGGCGCGTACGGCTGGATGTTCGACGGCGACGATGCCGATGACCTGGTTCGAACGCTCGATCGCGGCCTTCGCGCACCGCAGTCCGAAGTTGCGGACATGACCGCGCGGGCCCGGCGGCGCTTCGACGACCTCTTCACGGAACGCCGAATGGTCGATGGCTACGCGCAGGCGTTCGAACAGGCCCATGTGGCGCGGGGTGCCGCGGCCAATGCGGACCCGGCAGCGGACTAGCCGGCGACGAGTCCACCACTACGCGCGCCGCGCCTGACGCTCCACTCGCCCGAGCGGTCGCGGGCGCGCCAGCTGCATGGCCTCCGGACTCACGCGGTAATCCGGCACGGCCGCCGCCAGCTCGGTCAGCGTTCCCGCCGCGTCACCGCGAGCCACGCGGTACTGGAGGCGACGCACGGCCGCGGCGATGGCCGCCGCGTCGCCGGTCACCTGGCGGGCCACCCATATTCGCGGGTCGCTGGTGCGGCACATCCGGATGCCCTGTGTGGTGAGCTCCTCGTGCCGCTTCTCGCCCGGTCGCAAGCCGATCACCTGCAGCGGCACGGGCGCATGGCCGGCCGCCGCCTCGATCCGCATCAGGCGCGCGGCCAGATCGCCAATGGCGACCGGCTGCCCCATGTCGAGCCAATAGGTTTCGGCCCGCTGCGACAGCCGCTCGGCCTTGATGACCAGCGACACGGCCTCGCCGGCCGTCATGAAGTAGCGGGTGGCGGCCGGATCGGTCACCGGCACGGGCTGCCCGGCTCGGATGCTCTGGCGCATGACTGCCAGCACGCTGCCACTGCTGCCCAGCACGTTCCCGAAGCGGACCACGATCGGCTGAAAGCTGCGGTCGGCGCCTGTGGTCACCGCGAGCTCAGCCAGTCGCTTGGTGGCCCCCATCACACTGCGAGGCGTGGCCGCCTTGTCCGACGAGATCAGCACGAACCGCGCACCGGCCTCCCGGGCCGCTTCAGCCATCTGCAGCGCGCCGAGCACGTTGGTCTCAACCGCGGCGCACACCGCGCGCTCCGCCATGGTCACGTGCTTGTAGGCCGCGGCGTGAAAGACCACGTCGGGCCGCGCCTCCCGGCAGACCGCGCGCAGGCGGCGGCGCGTCACGTCGCCCAGCACGACTTCGAGCGGCACACCCGGCTCGGCGTGTGTGATCTCACGTTCGATCTGGAACAGGTTGAACTCGGACTGATCGACGAGCGTCAACCCCGCCGGCTGGCAGCGCGCGACTTGCCGCGCCAGTTCAGCGCCAATCGAACCACCGGCGCCGGTGATCAACACGCGGCGCCCCTCGAACGCGCCCCGGTCGGCGGCGGTCAGCAGGCGGCAGACCGGACGGTCCATCAGTGTTTCCAGTTCGGTCTCGGTGAAGGGAATGGTCATGGTTCGTCCGACGTTTCAGTGGCGGGGTTCAAGATCACGATATCGACCCGCCGGTTGCGGGCACGGCCCTCGGCGGCTTCGTTGGAGGCGCGGGGGTGAAACTCCGAATAGCCCGCCGCCGACAAGCGGTCCGGTGCAATGCCGCCTTGCCCAATGAAGAACGCGATGACTTGCGTGGCGCGGGCGGTGGACAACTCGAAGTTCGACGTGAACCGCTCCGTGCGGATGGGTGTGTTGTCGGTGTGCCCTTCAATGCGAATGGCGCTGGGCAGTTGTGCCATGACCGTGGCCACGCGGGCCAGCAGCGTCTCGGCATCCGGCGCGAGGTCGGCACGGCCGGTCGCGAATGAGAACGCCTCGGGAATGGCCAGCACGAGTCCCCGGCGGTCTTCGATGAGTTCGAGGCGCCCCGACGTCAGGTCGGCGGCAAGCGCGTGTTCGATGGCCATCCGCACGTCCGGGTCGGGCTGCGCCGGCAACGCCGGGCCGACCAGCGCCGGCCCCTGCCCCAGCAACCCGTCGCTCGGAGGCGGCGGCAGTGGGGCGCCCACGGCCTGGCGCAGGCCCTGGGCCAGTTCCGGCAGCCGCCCCGCGTCCGCCGCCGCGACGGCGTACAGCGCGGTGAAGAGCGCGAACAACAACGTGACCAGATCCGCATACGGCACCATCCACCGGTCTCGGGATGGGGCGCCGGCGCCGACTGGATGCCGCGCCCGTCGTCTCACGCCGCCCCCCGTGACGGTTCGTGTCGCGACCGCAGAAAGCCGGCCAGGTACTCTTCGACCATGCGGGGATGGGCGGCCCGGCGAAGCACCACCGCGCCCTCGATGATCAGCTCACGGTGAAGCGCGGCAGTCCGGCTCATCACGCGCAATCGCGACGCCAGGGGCAGCAGGACGAGGTTGGCTGACCCGACGCCGTAGACGGTGGCCACGAAGGCCACCGCGATTCCCCCGCCGACACCGGCCGGGGTCGCAAGATTTTCCATGACACGGATCAACCCGAGCACCGCGCCCAGAATGCCCAGGGTCGGGGCGTAACCGGCCGCTGTCTCCAGCACGAGGGCGCACTCTTCGTCGGCGTCTTCACGGGCATGGCTGAAAGTAGTGAGGGCCTGCCTGATCTCCTCCACCGGCTGGCCGTCGACGACCAGGCCGAGGGCGCGCGCGAGAAAGGGATCGTCCGCGGCGGCGAGGTCGGACTCGAGCGACGCCGGCCCGCGGCGGACCACCCGGGCCGCGTAGTGCTCGAATCGGGTGATCAGCGCCGATTGGGCGTCAGGCATCACGCGGAAGACCTTCGATAACGCCGCTCCCGTCCGGACCAGGCGCGACCACGGAAAGCTCAACATCAGCGCCGCCGCCGTGCCGCCAAACACCACGAGGGCGGCGGTCGGCTGCACGAGCGCGTACCAGCGCCCGCCATCGGCCCACTGCGCCACGCCAATCACGGCGGCCGTCAATCCGAGGCTCAGGATTGCGACCCGATCGCGACGGGGCCGCGGGCGCAGGCTCATCTCGCCTTGGTCTCCGACTCGGGCTGGCGTTCGTCACGCAGTGCGTCCGCCGCCGCGATGAACGCGGACAAGGGCACCGGCGCCGCGGCGGCGCCGCCGGCGGCGGCATACAACCGTCGCATGGCTTCGAGGTCCTCAGCGGTATCCACGGTCAGCCGCACCTCGGGCCGCCGCAGGGCCCCGGGCGCCAGCGCGTCAAGAGCCACGAACCGGCGGTCGCGCCGGATCAGCGGAGTCACGTGCTCGCGATCGTATGGCTCGGTCGCCAGCAGGTCGGCATAGCGCAAGGCCGCACACGACACGGCCTCGACGCCCGCGCCGTATGGGAGCCCGTGTTCCAGCACATAGCCGGCCCCGGTGCGCCGCAGCAGTTCGAGCATGCGCCGCGGCGCGTCCATGTCGACGGCCGGGTTGTCGGCGGTGGCGCGGATGCACTCGACGAGATCGAGCGTGGTGGCCGCCAGCACGTAACGGCCCAGCACGTCGTCGGCGGGCCCTCGCACGACCGGAACGTCGAGACGACCGGCCTCGGCAACCAGGACATCGTCTTCGGGTTGGGCCGTCGTCACCAGCACGACCGGCAGCCCGGAGCGGGCCCGCAACCGTTCGACGCAGTGCGCAAACAGCGACCGGCCTTCAATTGGGGCCAGTGACTTGCCGGGCAGGCGCGTCGAGCCCATGCGTGACTGCAGGAGAATGGCGGCACGCCCGCTCATGCGACCGCTCCGATGGCGACTTCGGGTTGATGCATTGACAGCCTGACCTGTGAGTCTTCGAGAAACACGGATGCCTCGTAACTGGTGATCCACAACCGATCGCGAAACTGGCCGATGGCGGGCGGCACGGCACGGCCCGCGGCCAGATCGACCAGCATCCGCGGAAAATCCGCCCCCGCCTCAATCGTGAGGGGAATACCGCCAGAGAAGCGCGGGTTGATTTCAAACACGACGGGCCGTCCGCCGACGACCCGGCACTGGATGTTGATGGCGCCGGCGAACGGGATGGCCTTCGCGCATGCCTCGGCCAACTGAATGAGCGAGGGATCGTTCACGGTGCAGCCCCGATCGATGACGCCGGCGCGAATGTGGTCGCGGCGCCGCGGCACGATTGACAGGGGACGGCCCGTGAAGTCGCACAGCATGTCGATGGTGAACTCGGCACCTTCGAGGTAGCCCTGGACGACCGGATTGGCCACGTAATCGAGAAAGAACGCAAGCTCACGGGCATTGCGGACGACGTGGGCGCCTACACCGCCGCGGCCGTGCCTCGGCTTGATGAACAACGGATACCGCGGCGCGGCCGGCAGTTCGTGCGGCAGCCACGATTGGGCCGCGGCGATGCCGCGGGCGGCCAGCGCCACGCAGGTCGCGTGCTTGTCGTCGCAGAGCACCGAGGTCTCCGGGGCCGACACCGCGACCCACACCCCGTGGTTGGCGAAACGCGCGCGGGCCTGCCCGAACAGGGGTAATTCGTCGTCAATGGTCGGCACGACGAGCGACACTCCCTCGGCGACCGCGATCTCGAGTACCGCGTCCACGTAGCCGGGCTCACTGGCCAACGGCACCCGGAACGCCCGGTCGGCCGCGTACACCGCAGGTGACAGCGCATTGACGTCCGTCACCACGACCCTGCCGCCAAGCCCGGTGTCAAGCAGCGCCCGCTGAAAGGCCTGGACCAGCGGAACCCGCCGCGAGGCGGCGGTCACGAGCACGTTATGCGACACGGCTGGCCTCGCGTGACGATCCCGCCAGGTCGAGGTCGAACAGCGGCAAGCCCGCCTCGACGTCATGCGCCAACCGGCAGCCGATCACGGCGCCCTGACGTTCCACCGGAACGCCGGTGGCGGGCCGCAACGCGACCAGGTCGCCGGGCGCGAGGACGTGGCCCGCCGGCAACCGGCGAGCCGCATACAGTCCGCGGCGGCTGGCCGCCTTGTTCGGCGTCTCCGCCGGGACGCACGTCTTGTGGCCGGAGCCGAGCGCGGCCTGGGCCTGCGCCGCGGTCCGCACGGCCGCGGCCAGCTCCGCCGGCGTGCTGGACACGTCGGCGTCGATCGAGCCGTCGCCGCGTTCGAGGATGAGATGCCGTTCGTAGATCGACGCGCCGAGCGCGACGGCCAGCGGCAGCCCGGCGGTGTCGGCGCTATGATCCGAGAGGCCCACCGGGACGCCGAATTCGTCCGCCAGGGAGGCGATGACGCGGAGGTTCTCACTGCCCGCGGGCACGGGATACGCGGAGACGCAGTGCAATAGGGCCACCTGATCGGCCCCCGCGGCCTGCGCCCAGCCCAGCGCTCGCCGGACCTCGCTCAGGGCCGACATGCCGGTCGAAATCACCAGGGGGCGTCGCGTCCGGGCGCACCGAACGATCAGTTCGGCCCACGTCACGTCGCCGCTGGCAATCTTGAACCCGTCGACGCCCAGACCGTCGAGCAGGTCGACGGCCGCTTCGGACAGCGGCGTCGCGAGGACCGCCAGGCGGTGTTCGCGCGCGCGCGCGATGATGCGACGGTGGGCCGCTTCGTCCAGTTCGAACCGCGCGAAGAATTCGCGCATCGACGTCGCCGTCACGTGCGACGGCGCGGGCGCATTCGGCGCGACCAGCGCGGTGGCCTCGAGGGTCTGCAACTTGATCGCCGAGGCGCCGGCCGCCGCGGCCGCATCGACCAGCGCCAGCGCGCGGTCGAGCGAGCCGCCGTGATTCAAGCCGATCTCGGCGATGACAAACACCGGCTCCGAGCTGGCGATCAGGCGACCGCCGACCTCACACTCCGCCCGATCAAAGGCCATGAACTCCCCCATGCCTTTCCATGAGCCGTTCCGCGACATGTGGCACCTCGGTCAATGAGCGCACGGTCGCATCGGCGGCGTGCGTTGGTTGAATGAACGGCAGCCGGTAGGTGGCCACCTGAATGGTTCGCATGCCCGCGCGCGACGCGCCGAGCATGTCGGCGACGGGATCGTCACCGACGAAGACCGATCGGCCGGCGGGCACGCCGAGACGCGCCGCGGCCTCGAGAAAGGGCCCGGCATCGGGCTTGCCCGCGCGCGTGCCCACCGCGTGGGCATAGACGATGGTGTCGACCAGCGGTGACAGTCCGAGAGCGGCGACCTTGCGCGCTTGCATCTCGGGAAGGCCGTTGGTCACGACCGCCAGCCGCCAGCGTGCGCGCAGGCCGACCAGTGTGTCGAAGGACGCGCGCGGCAGCCGCAGGCGCGGCCGATGCGCGCGAATCATGTCGACCAGTGAGGGCACCAGCGAGAGCGGCAGCGCAAACCTGGAGAGGCAGCGCTGCAGTTCACGCCCCCGCTCCCCGTTCCGAGAGGCGTGGAGCAAGGCGGCGCGCGAGGCACGCCGCGGCACGCCCCAGGTCCGATCGAGATAGCGGGACACGGCGTCGAACCCGCTCTCGACGAAGCCGTCGAGGGGGTACAGCGTGTCATCCAGGTCGAAGATCACAGCGCGTGTCTCAGGCCCCAAGCGGTGGCCTCCCTTCGACCAGTGGCGCGTCGAGCCACGGCCGCAGGCGGCCGGCCACCCGAAAGACGCCGCAGCCGTCGACCAGTCGCATCGCCGCCCGCGCCTGACGCCGGGCGGTGGCGGGAGCCATCAAGTCTTGCACCGCCGAAGCGACACGCGCGGCGGTGGTCTGGTCACAGGACGGACCGCCGCCGTCCACGACCGCGCCGTGGCGGGCCATCGCGCGGATCGCCGGCCGCTGAGCGGCGGTGACGGCGAGGGCCACCGTCGGCACGCCAAGCGCGCACGCCTCGTAGAGCGTGATCCCGCCGGCCACCACGGCCACCGCCGCCCCGGACAACTCCGCCACCAGCCCACCGGGCGCCGTGACCCACGATGCCCCGGCCAGCGCCGGCGCCTGACGCCGCCGAGAGAATCCGCGTGCCACGCGGATGTCGGCGCCGGGTATGCGATCCGCGATCGCATCCACCAGGCACGCGGCCATGGCGTAAACATGCGCGCCGCCACCGAGCGCAATCAACACGCGGCCGGCCCGCGCCGACCGGCCAGCCTGTCGCGCCTCGTTCACGGCCGGGTCGAGGATGGCGTAACGCGGACCTCGCAGCACGTCGGCGCCACGCGCCGGCCGCGCCGTGACGCTCCCGTCGATCGACAGATCGGACTCTGAGTCGCGGCCCTCGAGGTCCCGAATCGTCGCCACGGGCACACGGAGGCGGCGCGCCCGACGGACCCAGCGCGTTTCTTCGACGGGCGAGGGATCGTCCACGACGATCAGTGACGGTCTCCCTGTCGACACGCCCTCGTCACGCCCACCGCCGAGCACGCGCCAGCCAAGCGACGCGGCAATAGCGCGGGTCTGGCCCGAGCCCCGCAGCGAGACCACGGCGGGCACTCCCAGAGCGCTGGCCAGCGATCGGCAGCGCACCAGGTGGCCGAACCCAAGACGAGGTCCGGCCGCGACGCGAAACACGACCGTGGCCGGCGCGGCGCTGTCGATGACCGTCATGCCCGTCCCAGCATGAGGCGGCGCAGGACCTCAATCACGCGGCCGGCGTCGGCGTGGCTCATGCCTCCGGACAGCGGCAGCGACAACACACGATCCGAGACCAATTCGGCATGCGGGAACATTCCGCGCGTCAACCCAAACCGTTGCGCGTAGTAAGGGTGCAGGTGCAGCGCGCGGAAGTGGACACTCGTCGCGATGCCCTCTTTGGCCATGGCCGCCGCGAGCGCGTCGCGGGTCCAGCCGGACTCGGGCGCGACGAGCACCGTATAGAGATGGCGCGCATGGCGATCGCCCTTGGCCACCGGGGCCGGCCGCGTGAGGGGCAGCCCGGCGAGCGCCTCGTCGTACATGCGCCAGATGGCCTCGCGTCGCACGAGGTGCGGACCCAGGCGCGCCAGCTGGTGCAGGCCGATCGCCGCCTGCAGGTCCATCATGTTGTACTTGTAGCCGGGCATCACCACGTCGTAGTGGGGCGACCCGTTCGGCCCGTAGCGCGCCCACGCATCGCGGCTCATGCCGTGCAGGGCCGCGACGCGGGCGTACTCCGCGCCCTCGCGGGAGGAGGTCGTCAACATCCCGCCTTCGCCGGTCGTCAGGTTCTTGGTCGCGTAGAAGCTGAAGCACGAAAAATCGCCGGTCGTGCCGATCTTGCGGCCTGCCGCGACCGCCTCGACGGCGTGCGCGGCGTCTTCGATCAGGATCAGGCCGGCGCGCGCCGCCACCGCCCGCATGCCGGCGACATCCACCGGACGCCCGGCGTAGTGCACGGGAATGATGGCGCGCGACCGCGGCGTCACCGCGGCGGCGGCGGCAGCCGGTGACAGGTTCCAGGTGACCGGGTCGATGTCGGCAAACACCGGCGTCGCGCCGGTGTGCACCACGACGTTGGCGGTCGCGCAGAAGGTCAACGGCGTGGTGATGACCTCGTCGCCGGGACCGATTTCCGACGCCAGCAGCGCCAGGTGCAGGGCCGCCGTGCACGAGTTGACGGCGACCGCGTGCTCGACGCCAATGTACTCGGCAAACGCCCGCTCGAACTCGCGCACGCGGGGCCCCGTCGAGAGCCACCCCGAACGCATGGTGGCCACGACCTCGTCGATCTCCAGATGACCGATCGAGGGCGGGGCGAAGTTCACGACGCCGTCGGCCACCGTGGTGCTGACGGCCATCAATTCACCCACATCCGGGTCGGCAGCCATTCCCGGGGCGGCCGCGGCGCCGACCGGGTGCGGGGGCCATCGCCCAGAAGGGCTGAGGTCAAGTGGATCCGGGTCCGGGCGCCCTCGACGCCTTCCACCTCGAGGAACGGCGCGCGCCACCCGAGCGCGCACGGTGGCCCGATCGCCACTTCCTGCTGGGGATTCACGTCGCCCACGAACACACCATCCAGTTCGAGGATCTGAATGCGCTGGTTCCCGTAGTCCGCGACGGCCAGCCAAAGCGCGTCGGGGCCGGACGCGGGCAGCCACTCACCACTGAATTCAGGCCGCACGAAGGCCAGGTCCAGTGGCGTGTTGAACTGTCCCGGGCCCCGGCCCCGTTCGCCGAACACGTGCAACAGCCGCTCGAACTCATCCGAGATCGTCACCCGGTGTCGAAGGGGATCGCAGCGATAGGTGAGGCGGCGGCCGTGTCCGCCCAGGCTCACCTTGGCGACGCCGGTCACGAGATGCTCGATATGAGTCGTCATGCCGCGCACCGGTCGTGCAGCGCGTCGAACACCGCGCCCCACTCGAGCAGCGCCGGCGCCAGGTCGAATTCCAGCGCATCGGCCACTGCCACCCAGTCTTGCCCGTGCTGCCCCTGCGCCATGACATCGAGCACGACACCGACGGCGCCGAGCACGTCGGCGGCACTGCCGCGGCCGCACGGCAGGTAATCCAGTTCGGTCCCGGCGGCCGTTGCCGAGGCCGCGGTCAGCATGGTGAGCGTGCGGATGGCCTCGACCAGCGACGTCAGTTGCCCGTGGGCGTCCTGGAGGTCATGGCCGCGAAACGCCTGCCCGACCCGGCAGGACGCGGCCGCCAGCACCGGGAGGCTCTGCCCCGCGGTGCCCAGCGTGCCGCGCAGCACGCGGGCGCGATCGAGCATGTCGATGTCGATCGTGCGGATGCCGGCCAACGGCTGGGAGATCACGTCGGGCGCGCGAAATGACGGCTGGTCGACACCATCGAACCGGACCGCCGTCACCGCCTGCCGGCGCCCGGCGCACTCCTGATCCAACCCGTTCAGCAGGTCTCCCCACGTTTTCTGGCCGGAATCGAGCGGTCTGGGCGAGTCGTTGACCAGGCACTCCACCATTTGCATCTCTCCTCTTGCCGTCCCGCAGAGCGAGAAGCTTGCCAACCGATCGCGTTTCGCGCCGGCCGCATCCGGACGCCTCGCCCACGCACCAACGCACCGCCGCAGTCGTCAAGCAAACGCGCTGGTCGCCGATTGAACTCAAGCAGTCGCTTTGGATGGGATCGCGCCTCCTTGATATGTCAGTGGCGCCGTTAGGCGGCCAAATTGTCGGGCAGGCGACACCGGGCCGCCGGACCAACGACACCCGCCGCGTTGGCTGTCACGCGCAAATCGCGAAATAGGCGGTCTTTCTTGCGGCGGGACATCTCATCAGGCGAGATGGCACGGTCTTGCATCCGCTGGGACGCGGGTCGACCGGAATCGATTCGGAAGGGTATTGGAAAACAGGCATGCAGCCTCTCGACGACGTGGTCAAGGAATTTCTGGTTGAAAGTCTGGAGAACCTCGACAGGCTTGACCGCTCGCTGGTCGACCTGGAGCAGGACCCGCACGACCGCGAGAATCTGGCGAGCATCTTTCGCACGATCCACACCATCAAGGGCACTTGTGGATTCCTCGGGTTCGGCAAGCTCGAGTCGGTGTCGCACGTCGGCGAGAGTCTTCTGAGCCGCATGCGTGACGGCGAACTGGTGCTCAATGCCGCGATCACAACGGGCCTGCTGGCCATGGTCGACGCCATTCGACGCATCCTGGCGGTCGTCGAGGCCACCGGAGGTGAACCCAATGAGGACTACGGCGAACTGATCGCCATGCTGAACCGCTTGAACGCGCCCGGCCAGAAGCCGGCGGCCGCGCCGGCGGCGACCGTCGTGATGGCCGAGGCCGTCGCGGCCCCCGGCCCCGCGTCGTCCCCGGTTGGGACGGCCACAGACACGACAGCGCCGCGCCCGGAACACGCTCCGGCGCGCGCGACCGAGGAGATCCCTATGGAGATCGAGATCGTCGACGCGCGCAGTTCGGACGAGCGGCCCACCGGCGGCGAGCGCCGTCCCGCCATCGTCGACACGTCCCTGCGGGTGGACGTGGGCCTGCTCGACAAGTTGATGAACCTGGTCGGGGAACTGGTCCTGGCTCGCAACCAGATTCTGCAGTTCACCACCTCGCTGAGCGACTCGGCATTCATCGGCGCCACGCAGCGGCTGAACCTGGTGGCCTCCGAGCTGCAGGAAGGCGTGATGAAGACACGCATGCAGCCGATCGACAACGTGTGGAGCAAGTTCCCACGCGTCGTGCGGGATCTCGCAATCGCCTGCGGGAAGCAGGTGCGCATCGAGATGGTGGGCAAGGACACCGAGCTCGACAAGACGATCATCGAGGCGATCAAGGATCCCCTCACTCACGTCGTCCGCAATTCGGCTGACCATGGGATCGAGACGCCGAGCGCCCGGATCGCCTGCGGCAAGCCGCCGGAAGGAGTCGTCAGGCTCAGGGCCTTCCATGAGGGCGGCCAGATCAACATCGAGATTAGCGACGACGGCGCCGGCATCGACCCGGAAAAAGTCCGCCGCAAGGCGGTCGACCGGTCGATGGTCTCGGCCGAACAGGCCGCCCGGATGAGCGACCACGAAGCGCTGCGGTTGATCTTCCTGCCCGGGTTCTCAACGGCGGAGAAGATCACCAACGTGTCCGGCCGCGGCGTCGGCATGGACGTCGTCAAGACCAACATCGAGAAGATCGGGGGCACGGTCGACATCCAGAGCACGCTCGGCCAGGGCACGACGCTCAAGATCCGCATTCCGCTCACCCTGGCCATCATCCCGGCGCTGATGGTGTCGACCGGCGGCGAAGTGTTCGCCATTCCGCAGGTGAGCCTGCTCGAGCTGGTCCGGCTCGAAGGCGAGCACGCCCGGGCCGGCATCGAGCGCATCGGCGCCGCGACGTTCTATCGACTCCGCGGCAACCTGCTGCCGCTGGTCCAACTGCATAGCGAACTCAACCTGGCGTCGCAGGGCGATCCCGGCATTGTCAACATCGTCGTGCTGAAGGCGGACGACCGCCAGTTCGGCCTGGTCGTCGACAGCGTAAACGACACCGAGGAAATCGTGGTCAAGCCGCTCGGACGGCAGCTCAAGAGCGTCCAGGTGTTTGCCGGCGCCACGATCATGGGCGACGGCCACGTCGCCCTCATCCTCGACGCCACCCGGCTGGCGCAACAGGCCCACGTGCTGAGCGCGGATCGCGACCGGAAGCCGAGCGACCGGCAGGGTGGCCCGCTCGCGCACGAGACCGCCGACGCGCAGACGTGGATGTTGTTCCAGGTCAACGGCACCGAGCGCATGGCGATGCCGCTCCACCTGGTGGCCCGCCTCGAGGAATTCGCGACCGCCGACATCGAGCGTTCGGGCGGACAGGAGGTCGTGCAGTACCGCGGCGAGATTCTGCCGCTGGTGAGCCTCACCCGTTTCTTTGGTGGCACCGCCAACAGCGAGTCCGACCCCCGCCAGGTGATCGTCTTCTCCGACCATGGCCGGAGCGTTGGCCTCGTGGTCGACCGGATTCTCGACATCGTCACCGAGACCATTACTCCGACGCGGTCCCAGGCCCGATCCGGCATTCTCGGGGCGGCCGTCATCCAGCAACGGGTCACCGACCTGCTCGACGTCGCCGCCATCGTCCGGCATGCGCTCCCCGAGTCCGTGTCCGAGCCGGTGGCCGCGTAGCCAGCGAGCAACAACCCATGAGCACACTCACAGCCAACGCTGCATCCTCTCTCGCTGGCGCCTCGGCGCCGACCGGCACCGCGCGACAGTTCTGCACCTTCGTGCTCGACGATTTGTACTTCGGCGTCGAGGTGCTCAAGGTCCAGGAAGTGATCCGCTATCAGGACATGACTCGCGTGCCGCTGGCGCCCGGGGTGGTCCAGGGCTTGATCAACCTGCGCGGGCAAATCGTGACCGCGATCGATCTGCGGCGCCGCCTCGAGCTGCCCGAACGTAGCGACGACGCGCGGCCCATGAACGTGGTGGTCCGCACCTCTGACGGCGTCGTCAGTTTGCTGGTCGACGAGATCGGCGACGTCGTCGAGGTCGACGATGCCAGCTTCGAGCGTCCACCGGACACGATTAGCGGCGCGGCGCGCGCGCTGGTAACCGGCGTCTACAAGCTGAAGCATCGCCTGCTGCTCGCCCTCGACGTCGAGCAGACCACCGCGCTCGACCTCGAGTCGGCCGCCGAGCGGAGGATCTGACACCATGCTGCACGCACTGTCGACGTTAGTCGTGATGATCGTCTTCGCGGGCGTGATGGCCCGCAAGCGGCCCGCCATTCACCTGCCGCTGATGGTCATGGCATTCGTGATCGACCTGAGCCTGGTGCTCTATATCGAAGTCACCCGCCACGCGGTCGAGCGTGTTGTCGGTCCGGCTGGGCCGCTGATCTGGTTTCATGCGTCGATCTCGACGCTCGTGCTCCTGGCCTACCTGGGCCAAATTACGCTCGGCCGCCGGATGCTGGCCGGCCGCGCGACCTCCCGCCGGGCGCACATCGCGCTCGGCCTCACGTTCTGCGTGCTGCGCGGGACCAATTACGTCACGGCGTTCATGGTGTCGAGCGCCGCCCCGGCCGCCGTGCTGCAACAGGCAGCGGATTCGCATCCCGCGGACACCGATCTTGCGACCACGACACTCACCCCCCTTCCCGAGAGAGAGTAGATCTGATGCGAACCGCCACAACCACCCCTCTGGCCACCACCACGCTGTTCGAACGTCTGGGCGGCGTACCGGCGATCAAGGCCGCCGTCGACGCCTTCTACGAGCGCGTGCTGGCCGACACCGACCTGAAGCCGTTCTTCACCGGCGTCAACATGCGCTGGCTCAAGGGGCGCCAGAACGCCTTCTTCATCCAGGCGCTCGGCGGGCCACAGGTCTACAAAGGCAAGGACATGGCGGCCGCGCACGCGAAGCTGGCGATCACGCCGGAGCACTTCGGCCAGGTCGCGGGGCACCTGGTGGCGGCCCTGACGGCGGTCGGCGTGCCGAAGGCCCTGGTCGACGAAGTGGTGGCGGCGGTGGCGCCGCTGGCGGCGCAAATTGTCAATTCGCCGTCGCAGCCAGTGGGCGGCGCGGCGTCATCGGCCGGCGCGGGTGCGCGCAGGCCCCAACTGGCGCTTGCGCGCCCCGCACAGAAAGAGCGATTCGGTATGGCTAACGGACACACGAAGGGCGCCAACGCCGTGGCTTCGCGCGACGAGGCGGGGGCGGGCATCACGGAATTGATGGAATCGACCGAGGGACTGCGCGCGAGCCTGGATGCGCTCCGCGCCAATGTCATGATCGCGAACAGCGATCTCGAGATCGTTTACGTCAACGAACGGAGCGTCGAAACGCTGAAGGGCATCGCCGGCGACATCAAGTCGTCGTTCGGCCTCTCCCTCAACGACATCGTCGGCGGCTCGATTCACCGCTTCCACAAGGATCCCCGCCGCATCGAGGCCATCCTGCGAAACCCCGCCTCCCTGCCTCATGAGGCCCAGTTCACCTTCGGCGGCATCACGCTGAAGGCGTCGGTCAACGCCGCGCACGGCCCGCACGGCGACGTGATCGGCTATGTCGTCAACTGGGACGACGTCAGCGAGCGCATGCGGCTTGACGCCGAGATGGGTCGTGTGAGTTCGATGATGGAGAACATGCCGATCAACGTCATGTTCGCCGATCGCGATCTGAAGATTCAGTACCTGAACCCGGCGTCGACCCGGACCCTCAAGACGCTCGAGCAGTATCTGCCGGTCCGCGTCGACCAGCTGATCGGCCAGGTCATCGACGTCTTCCACAAGAACCCGGCCCATCAGCGCAGCCTGCTCGGCGACCCGAAGAACCTGCCGCGGCAGGCCCACATTCAGGTCGGGCCGGAAACGCTCGATCTGCTGGTCAGCCCGATCTACGACAACAACAAGACCTACGTGGGCGCGATGGTCACCTGGTCGGTGGTGACCGAGAAGCTCGCCACCGAGCGCAAGGCCAAGGAACTGCAGAACGAGATCGCGCAGACGGCCCAGACGCTGGCCTCGTCGTCGGAAGAGCTGACGGCGCTCAGCCAGCAGATGGGCAGCGGCGCCACCGAAACGGCCGCGCAAGCCAATATCGTCTCGGCCGCGTCGGAGGAGGTCAGCAGGAACGTGCAGACCGTTGCCACCGGCACGGAGGAGATGAGCGCCAGCATTCGCGAAATCGCCAAGAACGCCAACGAGGCCGCCAAAGTCGCGACCAATGCGGTGAAAGTGGCCGAGACGACCAACGCCACGATCAACCTGCTCGGCGAGAGCAGCGCCGAGATCGGCAAGGTCATCAAGGTCATCACGTCGATCGCCCAGCAGACCAACCTGCTGGCCCTCAACGCCACCATCGAGGCCGCCCGGGCCGGCGAGGCCGGCAAGGGCTTCGCCGTCGTCGCCAACGAGGTCAAGGAGTTGGCCAAGGAAACCGCGAAGGCCACCGAGGACATCGGCCAGAAGATCGAGGCGATTCAGCTCAACACCAAGGGCGCGGTCGCGGCCATCGCGCAAATCGGCGAGGTGATCAACCAGATCAACGACATCTCGAACACGATTGCCAGCGCCGTGGAAGAACAGACGGCGACCACCAACGAGATCACGCGCAACGTGGCTGAAGCCGCCAAGGGCACCGCCGAAATCGCGCAGAACATCACCGCCGTCGCCCAGGCCGCGAAGAGCACGAGCGACGGCGCCCAGGAGACGCAGAAGGCCTCGAACCAGCTCTCGGAGCTGGCCGCCGGTCTCCAGGATCTGGTCAACCGGACCAAATAGTCATTGCCCGTCGCGGCCGGCGCCCGAGCCGGCCGCGATGGCTTCGTTTTTGGAGACTCCATGAAGGCTCTCGTTGTCGACGACTCTCGTGCAATTCGCGTGATTCTGGGCCAGATGCTGTCGGACCTCGGCTACGAGGTTGCCGAAGCACGGCACGGGCGCGAGGCTCTCATTCATCTTCAGGCCCACACCGATACCGCACTCGCGCTGATCGACTGGAACATGCCCGAGATGAACGGCCTGGAACTCGTGCAGGCCGTACACGCCGACCCACAGCTGGCCGACATCCGCCTGATGATGGTCACCACCGAAACCGAGATGGCGCAGATGGCCCGCGCCATCGAAGCCGGCGCCCACGAGTACGTCATGAAGCCGTTCACCAAGTCCGTGATCGAGGGCAAGCTGCAGCTGCTCGGCCTGCCAGGCGCGCAAGGGGCCGCGGCGTGAGTCGGATCCGTGTACTGATTGTCGATGACGCGGTCGTCATCCGCCGCCTGGTCGGCGACGTCCTCAGCGCCGACCCGGAGATCGAGGTCGTGGGCACGGCCGCCAACGGCCGGATCGGCCTGCAGAAGATCACGCAGTGCAACCCCGACGTCGTCACGATGGACGTCGAGATGCCCGACATGAACGGCATCGAGACCCTCAAGGAAATCCGCAAGACGTGGCTGAAGCTCCCGGTCATCATGTTCAGCACGCTCACGGAGCGGGGAGCCGCGGCGACGCTGGACGCGCTCCAGGCGGGCGCCTCCGACTACGTGACCAAGCCCGCCAACGTCGGCAGTGTCACGGCCGGCCTCGAGGCCGTCCGCCGGGATCTCATCCCCAAGATCAAGGCGCTCGCCGGACGAACCGCGGTGCCCGCAACCGTGGCACCGGCCGCGCGGCAAATCGCGACGCTGGCGACCGCTTGCTCGCCCGCCAGCCTGACGGGCCAGATCAACATCATTGCCATTGGCGTGTCGACCGGTGGCCCCAACGCGCTCGCGGAGCTCCTGCCGGCGCTGCCGGCCACGCTGCCGGTGCCGATTGTCATCGTGCAACACATGCCACCGATGTTCACCCGCCTGCTCGCCGAACGCCTGGACGCACAGTCGGCCATCAAGGTGGCCGAGGGGCGCGCCGGCATGACCCTCGAACCGGGCCATGCCTACATCGCGCCGGGCGACTTCCATATGACGCTCCAGAGGCGCGGCACGGCCGTGGAAGTGGCCGTCAACCAAGAGCCTCCCGAAAACTCCTGCCGGCCGGCCGTTGATGTGCTGTTCCGGTCCGTCGTCGCACAGTTCGGGAGCGGCACCTTGGGCGTCATCCTCACCGGGATGGGGCAGGACGGCCTGCGTGGCTGCGAGTTGATTCGCGAGACCGGCGGCCAGGTGGTCGTCCAGGATGAAGCGTCCAGCGTCGTCTGGGGCATGCCAGGCTTCGTGGCGCGCGCCGGGCTGGCCCACCGCGTGCTGCCGTTGAACACGATTGCGGGCGAGCTTGTCCGCAGAACCGCCTCCGCTAGTGCCCGGCCCGCCGTTCCGGTGAGCGCGTTTGGCGGCATGGCTGTTGCGAGGACCACATGAGCATTTCGGCACCAGACTTCGACTTCGTCCGCACGCTCGTCTGCGACCAGGCGGGCATCGTGCTCGAGAACGGGAAGGAATACCTCGTCGAGTCGCGCCTCGGGCCTCTCGCCAAGCGGTCCGGCTTCGACTCACTCGAGTCGCTGGTCGTGGCCCTCCGCCGCACCGATGCCACGTTGCGCCGGACCGTCGTCGAAGCGATGACCACCAACGAGACGACGTTCTTCCGCGACATCGAACCGTTCGAAGCGCTGCGCAAGCACGTGGTCCCGGAGTTGCTGGCCGCGCGAAGCGCCTCGAGAGAGTTGAACATCTGGTACGGCGCGTCGTCCACCGGCCAGGAACCGTACTCGCTCGTCATGATGTTGCTCGAGCACTTTCCCCAGCTCGCAACGTGGAACGTCACGCACTTTGCCACCGACATCAACCTCGAGGTGCTCGAACGGGCCCGGCAGGGGAAGTACAACCAGATCGAGATGAACCGGGGCCTGCCCGTGACCTACCTGGTCAAGTACTTCCAGAAGTGCGGGCTCGAGTGGCAGCTCAAGCCGGCGGTGCGCGACAAAGTGCGGTTCGAGCAAATGAACCTGGTGAAGGCGTGGCCAACGCTGCCGGTCTTCGACATCGTCATGCTGCGCAACGTGATGATCTATTTCGATGTCGAAGCGAAGAAGCAGATTCTGGGTAAGATCCGCCGCCAGCTCAAGCCCGATGGCTACCTGTTTCTGGGCGGCGCGGAAACCACCATGGGACTGACAGAAGCGTTCCAGCGCGTGCAGCTCGACCGGGCCGGATGCTACCGGACCAGTGAAGCCGCGCGGGACCTGTCGATGACGCGAGGAGCGGCGTGATGCAGATTGACGCACAAGAAATCGCGGGCCTGATTGACGACATCTGGATGGCCACGCTGGGCCTCCCGACCCGGCCCGCCGCGCCGGATGCCGACGGCCCGTCTGCGGCCCACCCCACACTCGACGGCATCATCAACATCGCCGGCGACTGGCAGGGCACGGTGGCGGTGCAGGTTCCCAGGGCGCTCGCCGCGGTGATCGCCGCGCGGATGTTCCGCCTGGGTGACCAGCAACCGACGATCGAGGACATGCAAGACGCCCTCGGCGAAATCACCAACATGACCGGCGGCAACATCAAGGCACTGCTCCCGGGCCAGTGCGTGCTGTCACTCCCGGCCGTCATCGAGGGACGGGCCTACACCATTCGCGTACCCAGTTCTCACGTGGTCACCAAGGTCGCCTTCGAGTGCGCTGGCTTCCCCGCCCTGGTCAGCCTGATGACGGCCGGCACGTCTCAAGGTTGATCGATGGAGACACCAATGGTCGAGCCGCTGACGGTTTTTGAATCACTCGGTCCGCTGAGCCTCTACCGCACGCCCGCGGCAGCCGCCGGCGCCTCGGCGCGCATCGCCGCGGCCCAACACGAGCTGCAGCAGCGCTTCGCGCAACAGCCGTCGGATCTCGATCGCGCGCGGTACGCACTCGAGGTCGCCTCCACCCTTCTACTCACGCTGCGAAAGCGGGCGTGCTCCTGCGAGCTGTCGCATCGCGACCTGGCCTGCGAGAACGTCGACGTCCATCAGGTTCTCGCCGACTGGATCGACTTCACCAGGACGCGGCTGTGATCGCCCGGCGGTTCGCCCGGCGCACTCAACGGTAGCAGGCTGATCGCGTGTCGCTCGGCGCCACCGCCAGACGATCGTTTGAACTGGGACGCCTTGGCGTCGATGTCCTGCGCGCCCAACGGCAGGACGATGGGCCCGGCCGCGACGCCGCCCGCCGAATGGTCGCGCTCCGGATGGGCCGCATGCGGGGCCTGCCCCAGAAGATCGGCCAGATCCTCAGCCTCGGCGAGCTCGACACCGGCACGTCCCTCTTCTCGGAACTGACCGATGCCGCCGAGCCCGCGCCGGCAGCGGAGAGCTTCGCTTGGATCGCGCGCGAGCTCGGCGCCCCCATCGAACGCGTCTTCCGGCATCTGGACCAACGCGGAGCGGCGGCATCGCTCGGGCAAGTGCATCGGGGTGAGCTGCACGACGCGCGGGCCGTCGCCGTCAAGGTGCAGTTCCCCGGCGTTCGCGAATCCCTCGACACCGATCTGTCGGCCCTGGGCTGGCTGGCCGCGCCGCTCTCGGCCAGGCGCTCGGGCTTCGACCTCGAGGAGTACCGGGCGGAGATGCGCCGCAGTTTGCTGCGAGAGCTCGACTACGATCTCGAGGCGGCCACGCTGCGCCGCTTTGCCGCGAGAGCGGACCAGGTGCCGGGCCTCGTCACGCCCATCCCGATTGACCAGTTCTGCACGCCGCGCCTGATTACCATGTCCTGGGTTCCTGGCGACCGCCTGCAGGCCACGACAAACTGGCCCGATACCGCGCGGCATGAGGCCGCACTCGTGCTCCTCCGCCTGTTCCTCCGCGGCAGCTTCGTCTGGCGGGAGGTACACGCCGACCCGCATGCCGGCAACATCCGCTTCGCGCGTCAGCACGACGGCGTGCGCGTGGGGGTCATCGACTTCGGCTGCGTCAAGACCCTGAGCGCCGCCGAAAGCGACGCCCTCCGGCGGCTCGCCCAGGACGGCCCGGACATGACGGGCAACGAACTGTTCGACACCTACGTTGAGCTGGGGTTCGACCCGCGCCTGCTCGCGCCGATGGCCGGCCGCCTGCACGCCGTCACGGCGGTGCTGTTCGAACCGTTTCATGCCCGCGGGCCATTCGACTCCCGGCACTGGGACGTCTCGGCCCGGCTCGCCGAGGCCCTCGGCGACGACCGGTGGAATTTCCGGTTCGCGGGACCAGCGTCGCTCCTCTTCTTGATTCGTGCCTTTCAAGGCCTCGTGCAGTATCTCCGCGCGTTTGAAGCCACGATTGACTGGCGGCGCGAACTGCTCGCGATTCCACGCCACCTGGATAGCGGCCACCCACAGCCGCGCGCCGATCGTGCGGCCGCGCGCGCTTCAGCAGGAGACTCGATGGAAATGCTCGCATCCAACCTGCGACTGCAGGTCGAACGCAACGGTGAGACCGTTGTCCGGCTGGCGTTCCCGGCCAGCGCCGCCGCGCATCTGCCGGACCTGGTACCTGTGGACCTCGGCGAACGGCTGCACGCTCGCGGCATTTCTCTGGCGCAGCTGGCCGAGTCGACGGTGGCCGCCGGATACCCGCCCGGGGATCTCTTTCGACTGGACGACGGCGCCAGCAAGGTGCGGGTATGGCTCGACTGACAAGGCCCGGCGCCCGGTGATGCGGGGCCTGCTCGCGGCGACCGGCACCGCATCGGCGTGCCTGGGTGCCCTGGGAATCTTTGTCCCGTTGCTCCCAACCACGCCGTTTCTCCTGTTGAGCGCGTACTGCTTCAGCAAGAGCTCGCCGACGCTGCATGGTTGGCTGGTGACCAACCGCCATCTCGGCCCTTATCTCGCGCGCTACCAACCGGGTCGGCGGCTGTCCCCGCGCGACCTCGCGCTGGCGTTAGCGGTGCTCTGGGTATCGATCGCCGCCTCCATCGTGCTCGCGATGCCCCATGCGGCGGGCCGGGCCGCACTAATCGGCGTGGCGACGGCGGTCAGCATCTACCTCGTCAGACGGGGTTCGGCAGGCGACTCGTCAAGCCGCGACGCCGTGCGCCCGTGAGACCTCGCACAACGCCGCGTCCGTGAGCAGGCACACGCGCCCGAAGGTCACGAAGTCGAGCCCGAGCCGACGATAGCTCAGGGGGTCGACCGCTACGTTGAGCCCTTCCGCGCCAGAGCCGGCCTCGATCGTCTTCGCCACCACATTGGCGACGCAGACAGCGTCGAGCGTGGCGGTGGCATTGACGAACGGGGGCGAGTGATGCCGCCGAACGGCGTCGGTGACTTCCGGTGGGAACCGCCACGCGTCAGCCATCGCGGCGCCGACCGCGGCGTGATCGGTGCCGAGCAGGTCGCGTTCCGCCTCCACGAAGGTCAGGCCGCGCGTGCGCGCATGCGTGGCCAGGTCGTGCACGCCGGTATTCAGGCACCGCGAGATGAGCAGTTTGCCGACGTCGTGCAACAGCGCCGCGGTCTCGGCCATCGGCGGAATCGACGCGCGCGGAGCGGCCGCGGCCAATGCGCGAACCGCGAGCTTTGACGCGGCACCATGGACCCAGAGGTCGCGTTCGTTGAGGTGGTAGACCGGCGTCGTCACGCGAAGTTTGGCGAGGTAGCCCTCGAGCACCAGGTCCAGCAACGCGACCGCGCCCATGCGGAGCACGGCCTCGCGCACCGTGGGCGCGCCCGCAGGCGCCAGACGAACCGAGGACGCGTGACGCAAGACGGAAGCGGTCACCACCGGATCCAGCTCGATGAGCTCGGCGACCTGGGCCAGCGCCACGTCGTTGCCGCGCACCATGTCGATCAGACGCTGCGCCGTGATCGGCAGCGGTTCCAGGTGCGCGAGCCCCTTCACGATCGCCGCCGGCAACGCCGTCATTGTCAGTCCGGGCATTGTTCCCTCTATAAAACACATCGGCGCCCGTGGGCGGAGGTTGAGGGTGTCCGCGAGGGCGGTGTCGGGCCACCGGCCGCCGCGCCGGGATAGCGTCGATGAGGTCGCAGCGCTGCTTGTGGCACGTCGGCCACACCGGTTCATTCAAGAACCCGACCGGGTGCCCGATTACTCCTCAGACAGGGGAGGCGGTAAGCGCCACCCCACGCCGGCAGGGACGCCGGCCCCACTTCACGGAGGAGAGTTCAGATGGCATCGTTTTCAGTAGTCAGCAACATCTCGGCGTCGAACGCACAGGCCAACCTGCAGGCCACCGGCCTTGGGCTGCAGAAGGCCCTTACCCGCCTGTCGAGCGGCTTCCGCATCAACTCGGCCGGCGACGACGCGGCGGGCCTCGCCGTATCGAACAAGTACCGCAACACGCAGGCGGTGCTCAACCAGGGTATCCGCAACGCCAACGACGGCCTGTCGACCCTGCAGATCAAGGACGGCGCGCTCAACAACATCGGCACGCTGCTCGACCGCCTCTCCACGCTCGCCACGCAGTCGGCCTCGGCCGCCAGCACCGTCGACCGCACCTCGCTGAATGCCGAGTATGCGGACGTGCTGACCGAAATCACTCGTGAAGCCAACGTCGCCGGCCTCACGGCTTCGGCGGGCTTTTCGGTGTTTGTCAGCGCCGAAGCGACGGCGTCGAACGGCAAGGTCACGGGCACCATCGGCGCGGCCGACCTGACCACCCTGACCATTAACGCCACGACCGTCACCTCCGCGGCCAACGCGGAAACGGCACTGGCGGCGATCGCGGTGGCGGTGACCAAGCTCGGCACCGCGCAGAGCACCATCGGCACCTTGCAGAACCGCCTGGAATTCGCCACCAGCCTGGCGCAGAACCAGGTCGTCAGCAACAAGGCCGCCGAAAGCCGCATTCGCGACGCCAACGTGGCGGAGGAGTCGGCGAACATGACCCGCTACAACATCCTGACGCAGAGCGGCATCGCCGCCCTGTCGCAGGCCAACCAGTCCAGTTCGTCAGTTCTGTCCCTCCTCCGGTAAGGGACGCTCGTAGCGGGCGGGGCCGGTATACGGCCCCGCCCGTTATTTTTTCGTCAGTCGTGGCCCCCAGTGGCTTGGCATTTGCAGGAGCGTGAGCGTGGGTTCAGGAATCACGTTCAGCGGTTTCAACAGCATCGACTTCAACGTCGTCCTCAACGCCGTCATGCAGCAGGAGAGCCGCCCGCTGACGTCGCTGCAGAGCCGGCAAAGCGCGCTCCAGTCGCGGGTGACCAGCTTCACAACGCTGCAGACGCGCGTGTCGGCACTGGAAAGCGCCGCCAAAGCCCTGTCGACGGCCGGGACCGCCACGGCCTTCAAGGCGACCAGCAGCGATCCGCTGGCGGTCGGCGTGTCGGCCGGTTCCTCGGCCGTCGCCGGGCGCTACGACATCGTCGTCAACGAACTGGCACGCGCACAGGTCACGGCGTCCGCGAGCACGGCGCCCGACGCCGACACCACGGCGATCGCCACCGGCGGGACGATCACGATCGGCGCCGAGATCATCACCGTCAGCAGTTCCGTCACGCTCAAGCAATTAAGCGACGCCATCAACGCCAACGCCAACGCTCCGGCGCGAGCATCGGTCGTGCAATCCGGCGCCGCCAGTTTCAAGCTGGTCCTGACGTCCAAGAGTACCGGGGCGGCCAACGCCTTCACGATTGCCAACGGTCTCACCGGCGGGGCGGGCCTGGGCTTCACCGATACCGACGCCGACCTGGTCTCGGGCGATTCGGCGGCCGACAACGCCGTGCAAGCCACCGACGCCCAGGCCCTGATCAACAACATCGTCGTCTCGAGCGCCAGTAATACGCTCGACGCCGCGGTGCCTGGGACCACCATCACGCTGTACAAGAAAGACCCGGCGGCCACCATCGTGGTCGACGTTACCGAAGATCCGTCGGCGCTCAAGGCCAAGCTGCAAACGTTCGTCTCGACCTTCAACGATCTGGTGAAGTTCACGACCGACCAGGGCCTTTCGGCCGGCCGCGGCGACCAGGGCAGCATCGGCCGCGACCCGCTGCTGCGCCAGTTGCGCAACTCGCTGCGCGGCGCCCTCGGCGCGCCGTACGCCACCGGCGGGCCCTATTCGTATCTCGCGCAGGTCGGCGTGCAGGCAACACGGGCGGGTACGCTGGAACTGAACGCCACCACCTTCGCCGAGGCCACCAAGAACGGGGGCGCCGACGCCGGCAAGCTGCTGGCGGGCACCGATGTGACGCCAGGGGCGCTCGCGTCGATCAAGACCCTCCTGACCCAGTACACGCAGACGTCCGGCATCCTCAAAGGCGTTCAGGAACAGTTGACCTCGCAGATCTCACGCCTTGGCAGCCAAATCATCAGCATGCAGGATCGCCTCGCCATCCGGCGGGCGGGCCTGCAGCAGGAATACAGCGCCGCGGATGCGGCGATGTCGCGCCTCAAGAGCCAAAGCGGATCGCTCTCGTCGTTTGGCCAATCCCTGTGATGTCTCCGAACCGAAACCACCCATCATGATGCAGAACAAAGGCCTGAACGCTTACCGCCAGACCGAAGCCCAATCCCGCACGCCCCTCGAGCTGGTGGTGATGCTCTACGACGGCGCGCTGCGGTTTCTGGCCGTGGCGCACGACGCCGTGCAGCGCCGCGACATCCCGGCCAGGCGCGACGCGATCTCCCGTGCGCTCGCGATCATCTCCGAACTGCAGAGCACGCTCGACCTCGAACGCGGCGGCGTCGTCGCCGCCGACCTCGATAACTTGTATGCCTACATCACGAAGCGCGTGATGGAGGCGGCCGCCAAGAACGACACGGCGCCGCTCGACGACGCGCGCCGGCTGCTCGAAACCCTTCGTGATGCCTGGCAGACGATTGCCGTGTCGCCGGCCGCGGCGGCCGACGCGGCGGCCGGGCTCCGCGCGGGAACCAGGTGAACCCGCACGAGCTCGCGGACGCGGTCGAAGAGTACCGGGCGGGTCTCGAAACCGGCGTGACGCTGCTCAGGCAGCTGCGGAACATTGCCAGCCGGCAACGCGAAGGCACCGAACAACGCGACTACGAACGCCTGGCGGCCGACAGTGACGCGCGCGACCGGCTCACGCGTGCACTCGTGGCGGTCGAGCCGGGCCTGCGCGCCGTGCGCGCGCGCCTGGCGGCGGTGCGGGTTGACCTCACTACGATTGCGGGGTTTGCGGAAGTGCTGGCCCTCCGCCTGACGGCCGCTGAACTGGTGGCCGGCATCCTGGACACCGACCGCGAGTCGATGAAAGCGCTGGCCGACGCCGAACTGGCGCGGCGGGCCGCCGTCGCGAGCCTCGAGTGCGGCGAGACCACGCTGGCAGCCTACCGGCGCGTCCTCAGCCCCCCCATCACCGGCGCCTCACTGCTCGACAGGCGTGGCTAGCGTCCGTTCTTGGGCCGCTGTTCAGCGCAGCTACGACAGCCCAGCTTCCATCTTCACCTTGGTGAAGCAATCGGGACAAATGCCGTGGCTGAACTGGGCCTCGGAATGCTGCGTTACGTAACTTTCCATCTGACGCCATCGACTGTCGTCCCGAATCTTCTTGCAGTACGAACAGATCGACAGGATGCCTTCGAGGCGCTTCACGTGCTGGCGCAGGCCGAGGATGCGCTCCGCGACGTGCAGCTTGGCCAGCAGTTGTTCGATATCCAGAGGCTTGGTCAGAAAGTCATCGGCGCCCGCGGTCATCGCTTCCAGGTAGTTCGTCTTCCCGCCGTGGGCGGTCAGCAGGATGATGTAGGTGTAATTTGCGTTGCCTGTCTGGCGAATGGCACGACACAATTCCAGGCCATCGAGATCTGGCATCTGCCAGTCGGAAATCAGGACGGGACAAGGCGCCTCACGCCACGCGGTCCACGCGTGCAGGCCGTTCTCGGCGGCGACGACCTCGTGGCCGGCCTTCTGAAGGGTGGCCTGCAGAATCAAGCGCGAGGTGGCATCATCTTCAGCGATAAGTATCTTCATTGATGTGAATCCTGGTTCAGTTCCCGAGCGATCTCGGTTTGCACGCGCTGGAATTCCGAGTCCAACCGCACCAACAGCGGGGTGACGTCCGCCAGGTCCTCCGCGCACCCGGCTGCTTCGAGCCGGCCGCAGATGGGAGCCATGGTCGCCGCGCCGACGTTCAGGCTCGCGCCCTTGAGCGCATGCGCGGCCCGTCCGAGGGCAACCGGATCCTGCCGGCCGGCCGACGCCCGCAGGTCGGTCAAGTACTTCGGGGCATCCTCCAGAAACGCCTGCATCACCCGTCCGAACAGCGAGGGCGTCGTCTGCTGCGCCAGCGTCCTGAGCTGCTCGATCACGGCCGGGTCGAGCGCGTCACGCGGCGGCGGGGCCGGGCGTTCCGCCTCCTGTGACATCGCCGCCGGCGACCCGCTGCCTGGCCGCGGTCCGCTGCTCAGCCAACGATCGAGTGTTTCGACCAGAGCCTGCAGTTGCACAGGCTTGCTCATGTAGTCGTCCATACCGGCCGCCAGGCATTTCTCGCGGTCGCCGGCCAGCACCTTGGCCGTCATGGCGATGATCGGAACGCGGGGCCGAGGCCGGGCCGATTCGCCGAGTCGCGCTTCGAGAGCCCGGAATGCACGCGTGGCCTCGAAGCCATCCATGACCGGCATTTCGCCGTCCATGAACACGAGATCGTACGGCTGTTGCTGAAGCAGCTTCACGGCTTCGGCGCCGTTGCCGGCCAGCTCCACCTGGCAGCCGAGGCCTTCGAGCGCGAGTTGCGCGACGCGCTGGTTCGTGGTGTTGTCGTCCGCCACGAGTACGCGGCCGTGGAAGCGCGGCCGGCCCGGCACTGCGTTGGCGGCGGGCCGCGCGGCGCCAGGCGCCTGGCCGGCGCCCACTTGCCCGGCTCGGACCGCGATCAGCACATCGAACAGCGCGGACGGCCGCATCGGCTTGACCAGGGATCCGGCGAACCCGCCCACCCGTGTCAGTTCCGCCGCGTTCTTTTCGATCGTGGTCGTCAACAAGATCAACGCGGCTTCGCGCAACAGGGGATCGGCCTTGATGGTCCTGGCCAGGCCGATGCCGTCCATGCCTGGCAGGTGATGGTCGATGAGCACGATTTGATACGAATCGCCGGCCGCGGCGGCGGCGTGCAGCTCGGCCAGCGCCTGCTCGACGGAGGCCGCGGCGCTGCTGGGAATGCGCCAGCCACACAACTGTTCGTAGACGACGCGACGGCTGATCGCGTTGTCGTCGACCAACAGTACGCGCGCCGCCGTGATGTCCACGCCCAACGGCGCCGGCACTGGACTGGCCTCGACGGGTAACGGCAAGGTGAACCAGAATTTCGACCCTTCGCCGATGCGGCTATCGACACCGATCTGGCCGCCCATCAACTCGACCAGGCGCTTGCAGATCGCCAGGCCCAGGCCCGTCCCGCCGAAGCGCCTGGTGGTGGAGGCGTCGGCCTGCGAGAAGCGCTCGAACAGGCGGCTCACCGCCTCGGGTGTGATGCCGATGCCACTGTCCTCGATCGAGACACGCAGCCCGGCCCGAGCCTGCCGCGCCGCCTGCGGCTCCTCCTCAACGCTGACCAGGACATGCCCGTGCTCGGAGAACTTGATCGCATTGCCGACCAGGTTCACGAGCACTTGTCGAATCCGGCTGGCATCGCCGTGGAACCGGCGCCGGGCGTCCGGCGCGTAGCGCAGGACCAGCTCGAGCCCTTTCTGCTGCGCGCGCTCGGCGAACATCCCGCCCACTTCCTCCACTGTCGTCAGCAAATCGAACGGGGCCTCCTCGATGGGCATCCGGCCGGCCTCGATCTTCGAGATGTCGAGGATGTCATTGATCAGCGTGAGCAGCGAGTGCGCGCTCGATCGCGCGATCGTGGCCAGCTCGCGCTGCCGAGCGGTCAAGTCGCCGTCCATGAGGAGGCCGACCGCGCCAATCACGCCGTTCATCGGCGTGCGGATCTCGTGGCTCATCGTCGCCAGGAACTCGCTCTTGGCGCGGTTGGCGGCTTCGGCCTCGGCCTTGGCCTGCAGCAGTTCCGCCTCGGCCCGCTTGGCCTCCGTGACGTCCCGAATCGCGCTAATCACGACCGCGCCATCCGTCGTCTCCAACGGGCTCAGGCTGATCTCGACCGGGATTTCCGAGCCATCCTTGCGCGACGCGAAGAGCGAGCGCTTGGCGCCCATCCGTCGCGCGCTGGAAGAGGCCGCGAACGAGTTCCTCCGGGCGATATGGCCCGTGAAGCGGGCTGGAATCAGGACCTCGACGCTCCGCCCGAGGAGTTCCGCGCGCGAATAGCCGAAGAGTTGTTCCGTCTGCGAATTGACCAGCACGATCTGGCCGTCGCGATCGACGATGACCATGGCATCGGGCGCGGCTTCCAGCAGCCGCTTGAACTGCTCGTCGGAATTTTTCCGCGTGGTGACGTCCTGGATCGTGCCGGCCAGGCGGGTGACGTTGCCGGCGCCGTCGAGCAACGCTTCCACGCTGCCGTGCACGAAGCGCACCTCGCCATCAGGCCGCACGATCCGGTTATCCAGACTGGCGTGGGTCTTCGTCGCCAGCACGGAGTTGACCCATTCAACCATCCGCCGCCTGTCGTCCGGATGCAGGCAGGCCAGATACTGCTCGTAGCTGGGGATGCAGTGCTCGCGGTCGACGCCAAAGATCAGGAAGGTCTGGTCCGACCAGGTCATCGCATTGGCGACCACGTCCCATTCCCAGCTGCCGACCTGAGCGACCGCCTGTGCCCGCGCCAGCTCCGCGGTGCGCTGCCGGACCCGTTCGTCCAGTTCGACCGCGACCTGGCGAAGCTCGTCTTCCTTGGCGCCGATCGCCCGCGCCATGCCATTGAACTCGCGCGCCACCAGCCCGATGTCGTCGTTGGATGAATCCGGGATGGGCTCGTTGAATCGTCCGGCGGCGACGCTCGCCACGCTGCGACGCAACGCCCGCAGCGGCCGGACAATCCGGCGCGCCACCAAAAACGCGAGCGCCGCCGAGCCCAACAGCGCCAGGGCACCAATTTGGACCAGCGCCCACTCAAACGCGCGAACCGAGGCGAAGGCCTCGGCCTGATCGATCTTGACGACGAGTCCGAGCTGATACCGATCGACCCAGTGACACGCTTCGACCACCGGAACGCCCCGGTAATCGTGCGCCCGCGACACGCCGCTGCCACTCTCGATGCAGCGGCGGACGGTCAGGGTGTCGATCTCGCGCCGCAGCACCGCCGCTTCCTTGATGAATCGCGGCTGCGTAATCAGCAAGCGGTCGCCGTTGAAGAGGAAGGAGTCCTCCGACTGGTGCCGGCCCGTTCGCCGTTGAGCGATCGCATTCAGCGCGGCCAGATCCATGCGGCCGGTCAGCACCGCCAGCAGGCGACCCTCGGCCGAGCGCACCGGGGCCGAGACGACCATCGCCGGCCCCTTGAGAGTGGTGGAGTAGTACGGCCCCTGCAAGTGAACGGCGACCTTGCCGCTGATGAAATAGGGGCGGGCCAGTTTCGAGGTGCCTTCTTCCGCAGGCGCGGTCGACGCCACGACGATGCCGCCCTGCGGCTCGATGACCGACACGTCGAGGAAGGCGGCGTGCGGGCCGCTCGTGAATGGCGCCAGCTCCTGAAGGAGCAGCCCGTGAATGGACCGCGCCTCGCCGGAAAGCGGCATCGCCGCCGCCAGGCTGGCGACGCGTGTCACCAGATCGCCGCCCGCAGCCAGCTGCCCCAGATCATTCAGGCGCTCGTTGATGGCCGCATCGAGCGCCGCTTCTTTTTCGATGGCGAGCGAGAGCACTTCGCCGACGGCGGCCGACTCGAGGCTGGCGCTCCCACTGCGATACGAAAGCACGCCAACGACGGTCAGCAGCGTGGCGGCAAAGAGCAGGAAGATTACGACAATCCGTGACGTGATGCCCAGTGCCATCGTGCGTTTCCATGCCGTATACGAACGGGTTGCGAGTCGAGCGATCATCGGTCCTGTTTTCCGGCCGGCCTGCGAGTGGGGCCGCCAGGCGTTCTTCCTAGCAAGAACGGCACCAATGGCCGAACCGGCGGGTGGCCACGATCCGCGCGACGTGATGTTCAACGCGATGGCTGGCGGACCGACGGTGATGTCGGGATTTCGACACGGGCGGGCGTGGTTCCCCGTTTGGAGCTACTGATTCAGCCGATCGAAGAGCACGAGCCGCGCCGCTTCGCGCAGGCCCGTTGCGGAAAACGGCTTCTCCAGGAACGCCTCCCCCTCAGCCAGTTCGTCGCGGCCTTCGAAGAGTTGGTCGGAAAAACCGGTCTGGTAGAGCACGCGGAGATTGGGCAGCCGCTGGCGAAACCGGTCGGCGACCACCGGCCCCGTCATCCCCGGCATGTGGAAGTCGGTGATCAGCAGGTCGAGGTCCTGGCCGGACGATCGCTCCAGTGCTTCCATCCCACTGTTTGCCGACAGGAGCTCGAAGTTTTCATGACTGAGGATCCGGAGCAGCACTTCGACCATCAACGGATCGTCGTCGACGACCATCACCCGCTTGCGTGGAAGCGGCCTGAGGTGACCGTCGGTGTCGCGGCGCTGGCCCGCCGGCGCCTCCCCCAGCAGGCGATCCAGCTGCGCCAGGTCCGGCACCGGGAGCGACGCGGTGGCGGGCGTGCGGCCCGCCTGGAAGCGCTCCCGGTCGGGAGCCGGTTCCAGACGAAACGCGACCGGCAGGTTGCCTTCGGCGCCAATGCTCCAGAGCCTGTCGATCAGAGCCTGCGGCAGCCCGAGCTCGATGCCCGCCACATACACTTCGGCGCACAACGTCTCGAGCTCGTGAACCCGGCGTTCCAGTCTCGCCACCCGGGCCGTCTCCATGGACTGCATCAGCTACCTCATTCGCTCACAGGATGTTGGATCGACCCCGACAAGAACGCCGCGATCTCGGTGAACCCGCACCGCTCGTATAATCGGCCGCCCCGGGTGTTGGATTCACTCACCAGGAGTGTCAGCGTGCGATAGCCCGCGCTGGCGCTGCGCGCCATCACTTCGGCCAGCAACGACGACCCGAGGCCACCCGCCTGCGCGTCCGGGCGCACGGCGAGTTGCGCCAGATGCGCGGTCGTCGCGGCGAGCCGGGTGACCAGCGCGACGCCGTCAAGGTTGCCGGAGGGGTCTGGCGTGACCGCGCTGAGTGCCGGCGCGAATGCCCCGCACGCGGTCGTGCCGAGCAGTTGCGCGAGGTATTCGATCCAGTCGGCCACCCTGCCCCCGGGCGCAAAAGGGCGCGAGCGGTCGGGGCCGTAGGTCTGCGCCAATAACGACGCGAGCTTCGACAGATCGGCCGGCCGCCACCCACGGGGCCCGGCCGGGCGCGTCGGGTCCGGGTTCGCTTCGCAGGACAACGCGCGAACGAGGTAGCGGTAGCGTTCCACGGCCACGCCCCTGACGGCCAGTTCGCCGGCCAGCCCCGGCGCATCAAAGGGTCCGAACAGCAGGGCGCCGCTGGCCGATTGGGCTTCCGGCGAAGTCCACACCGCGTCGAGGAGTTTCGCCGTGACTTCCCGCGACGAGGACACGAGCCCACCGACCTGCACTTGGTCGCCGTGACGAAGGTGATATGACCAGCCCCGTACCCGGCCGTCGGCCCCGGTCGCGATGAAACCGGGCAGCGCGCCGGTCCGCCGCGCGTCTTCGATGCAGGCCCAGGTCGGCGAGGTCTCCCAGAGCAAGTCGTGGCGCCACCGCGCCGCCTCCGCCGCATAGAGAGGCGCCAGTAGCGCCGCGTCACCGGCCCGCCAGTCACTCACCGTCATGGCGGGGCATCGGTCACCAGCGCGCCTGCCAGCCGGCGGCGCAACCGGTTCGCCGCGTCCATGGTCTGGCCTGCGGTCGCCGCCGACGCATTGGCGGCGCTCACCAGTTCGTAGACTTCCTGCCGGTGCACGGCGACCTCGCGCGGGGCGGTGACGCCCAGCCGGACGCCGTCCTTGCCGACGCGCAGCACGCGCACTTCGATGCCGTCGCCAATGATGTTCGCTTCGTCGCGCTTGCGGGTGAACACCAGCATGGCGTCAGGCCAGAGAGAGGCGATGGTCGACCGGATACGGACTATCACCAGGAATCACCTGGACCCCGATCATCCGGCGCGGGTTGACGACCACCGGCGCCCGCAAGTTGACGAGGGCGGTGTCGGCATCGAGGCGCACCAGGGCCAGCCAGACCAGGCGGTCGTCGTCGCGCGCCTCTAGGCGATGGCGGGACGCCGGAGGAAGCTCGAAGTGGTAGGCCGGCAGCACCAGACGCTGGTCGACGGCGAGAAACGATGGATGCGGGTCGTCCAGGCTCTGCAGGCACGTCAGCGGATCGAGCGCAGACGCCGTGATGATCACAAAACGCTGGCAGCCCTCGAAGCCCGGCACCCCCTCAGGGAATGCCACGACGGCGGCGGACTGCACGTCAAACGACCCGAACCGGGTTTCAATGATCGACTTGCCGGACACTGGTCACCTCAAGTAGTCGAGGAGCGACGCTTTCGACCCGTTACCGACGGCGCCGAGGGCCGCCTCGTACGCCGTCCGCGCCTGGGTCATCTGGCTGATCGCCTTCGCCATGTCAACGTCTTGATCCTGAGACACACGCCTCTCGGCGGCCAGGCGGAACCGGACGAGCGTCTCTTGCTCCTCGTCGATCCCGTACTGATCGGCGCCGACCTGGCTTTGCGCCCGCAGCGTGCGGTCGAAGGTCCGGGCGAGGGCCGCCATGCCGGTTTCCATGCCGGGCTCGTCGCTGACCTGGGCGGCCGCGATCATGACATCGAAGGCCGAGAGCACGTCGGTCGCGTCGGCACCCTGTGCGATGGCGCGGCCGTCCATGGCGATGGTCGCGCTGCGGCTGCGTCCGATGTCCACGGTCACCGGCGCGCCGTCTCCTTGATAGGTCCACACACCGGCGGCAAAGACGTACGGCGGCGTCAGCGCGGCGCTGCCGCTGAAGAGATACGTGCCGCGAAACGTGGAGTTGAGAAAACTCGCGGTCCGGTCGCGCTGCCCCTGCAGCTTCGCGACGAGGGCGTCCCGAGTCGCCTGATCCGCGGTGTTACCGCGCGCCGTGGCGGCGGTGGCTTGCGCTTCGGACAGCGTATCGACCAGCGCCGTGAGCACGCCGTCGAGCACTGACAAGCGGGCGCGCGCGGTGTCGGCGGAGCGCGTGTAGGCGTCGAGGGTGCCAATTTCGGTGTGGCCGTCAATCGCCCGCTGCGCCGCCACAGGATCGTCGCTCGCCGAACGCAGGCGGCGCCCGGTGGCGACCTGCTCCTGCGCCCGCGCGAACTGCTGGGCGGCGGTATTGATGGCGTCGAGGCTCTCGTCGATCGCCCGGAAAGTCACGCGCATCACCCGCCTCCCACGATCCGCATCAACGTCGCCAGCATCTGGTCGACGGCCGAAAAATACTTCGCATTGGCTTCGTATGCGCGCTGAAACCGCATCATCATGGCCGCCTCTTCGTCGAGCGAGACGCCGGATATCTGATCGCGCAGCTTGGCAACCTGGTCGACGATCTCCCGGCGGCTCATTTGCTGCGTCTGCGCCGTCTGGGCGTCGGAGCCCACCTGGTAGACGAGCTGCCCCCAGCCTTCGGCGAGCGTGGCCGTGGCGCCGACGATCCGGGCCTCGCGCACGCCGGCGATGGCCTTGGCCACCTGGTTGTCCCCCGCCGCGCCGGACTGCGACGCCGCCACCAGTCTCGAGTCGGCCGCCACGCCCGGATCCATCGTCACCGCCGCGGCCGCGCCCGCGGCGACGGCGAGGGGGGCGAAGAAGTTCCGGTTGGTCCCTCCGAGAAGGTCGATGCCGCCACGATGCAGCGTATTCACCTGCTGCGTCAGCGCGAAGGCAATGGTGTCGAGGCGATCCCGGTACGCCGGGATGTTCGTGTCGCGTACATCCAGCCAGCCTGACAGCCGTCCCTTGGTGATGCCGGCGGTGATGTCGACGCCGCCGAGCGTGACCGCGGCCAGTCCGGCAGGGGCGACACTGGTGGCGGACAGCGCATAGGCGTTGCCGCCGATCACGATCGCACGCCCATTCCCCACCGACACATCCGCGCCGCCGTCTGCCCGCGGGACCACGGAGACGCCGGCCAGTTCCGACAGTTCCTTCAGGACCAGTCCCATCTGGTCCTTCAGTCCTTCCGTATCGGCGCCGTTGGCGCCGGCGATGGCGGCGTTCAATCCAGCCGCCTGCGAACCGAGCGCGTTGATGCGGTCGAGACCGCCGCGCACCTGCGCATCGGCCATCCGCTGCGCATCGCTCAACCGTGTTGAGAGGTCGCCGAATGCCCTGCCGATCAGCCCGCCCTGCAGGACCACGCTGTCACGTAAGACGGTGGACGTGGGGTCGTTGGCCAGGTCAGCAAAGGCGTCGAAGAACGCGGTCAGTTGGGCGTCGAGCGAGGCGCCCGGCGCGCCCAGTGACGCTTCCACCACCGCCAGCGAATCGGCGACGGCTCCCTCCCTGGCTTCCGCCGGCAACTCCTGGCGCACCCGCGCCTCGAGCATCGCGTCGCGACGGGCCCGAATGCCCAGCACTTCCACACCGGTCTGCCCCGAACCGCTTTGCGCCAATTCAACCGTGCGACGCGTGTACCCATCCGTGTTGAGATTGGCGATGTTCTGACCGGCCACGTCCAAACCGGCGCGCTGCGCGTCGAGCGCGCGGGCGGCCATCGCGAGGCTGCTCATGAGTCCGGACATCAGAGCCGTCCTTTCATGCCCGTACCGCGCAGACCCGGACCAACCGGCATGGCCGCCCGGTGGTCGTACCCGCCCGAGCGGCCCTGTGCCGCCAGCGCCGCCTGCACGACGTCGGCCGCCGCCGTGCCCAGGATGCGGCACCGTGCGAGGGCCGCGCGGGCACGCGTCAACTCGGCGGCGAGGGCGGCCCGATCAGCCGAGGCCACGGCGGTCACGTGGCCCAGATCGGCCAGCGCCGCCGCCAGCTTCTGCTCGGCGGCCATCAGCGCCGAATTGTCCGGTGTGGACAACGCGCTCGCCACCGCCTCGAGGGCGGCGGCCAATCGGGTGGCCAGAGCCACCGCAGGTGAGCGAACCATCGTCAGAATCCGTTACTCGTCCTGGCCCAGCGCGCGGTCGATCAACACATCGGCCAGCCGGCCGGGGTCGTTGCCGAGCTCACCGCTGGCGAGGAGGGCCTTCGCTCGCGCCACCACCTCGGGCCGCACGTCCGGCGTCTGGCCGGCTGCCGCCGCGGCGGACTGGGCCAGCTGGACGCCGGTCGAGAGGCTGACCTGATCCGCGGTTGCGGACGGCCGGACCCGCCCGGCGCCCTTGCTGTCCCGGGTCTCCGCGGCGTATGCCTGCTGCGCGGCGGCGGTTTCAAGATTGGCGCGGGTGTTGTCGATCTTCATATTGTGTCTCTCCCGATCTCGCGCCAAGGCGCTGGCGCACGAGACCGCCATGATTCCAGAATCGGCCAAGGCCATGAATCCTTTAATGGCCGTCCAGGCCGGCGGCGCCGGTGACCCGGGCGAGCCCGGCAACCGATTCGGGATCCACCGGTTGCCCGTTCTGCCGCACTTCGAAGTGGAGATGCGGCCCGGTGGCACGTCCGCTGCTGCCCGAGCGGGCAATCGCCTGTCCGGCGGCCACCGTCATTCCGGCCCGCACCTCGCTGGCCGACAGGTGCGCGTAGCGCGTCTCAGTTCCGCCACCGTGGTCGACCACGACCATGAGGCCGTAGCTGCCCCGCTCGCCGGCAAACGAGACCACGCCGCCGGCGGCGGCGCGCACGTCTTCGCCGTACGCGGTTCGCAGGTCCTGGCCGGCGTGAAACCGCGTCTCACCGAGAATCGGATCGGCGCGCCAGCCGAAGTCCGAGTTGACGATCGGACCCGGCGCCCGTGACATCGTCGCTCCGTCGGGCACCACGTCCGCCGGGGCCGGGGCGGGTGCCGACAAGGCCTCGAATCCTGCGATCGGGAATGCCCCGGCGCCGCTCGGCGCGCGCCGCGCCAGACTCTGCACCAGGAACTCCGACAGTCCGACGCCGCCCGAACGGCTGAGCGACAAGCCCAGTTCACTAGTGAAGGCGTCGGTCAGCATCGACCCGCCCAGGTCGTCGCCCTCGCTTTCCGCGTCCAGCGATTCCCGCATCTCTCGCAACATCTGCGCCAGCAACAGCGACTCGAACTGCTGCGCCAGTGCGCGAACCGCGGTCAGGTCCGGTCCGGAGGATTCGCCGCCGGCCGATTCAAGCGAACGATCGCGACGGTCGATTGTGTTGATGGCGTCCATGACTTAGAGGATCACGATGTCGGCGCGCAGCGCACCGGCGGCCTTCAAGGCCTGCATGATGGCGATGATGTCGCGGGGCGTGGCGCCAAGCGCGTTCAGGGCGCGCACCACGGCCT
This sequence comes from Vicinamibacterales bacterium, assembly GCA_041659285.1. Taxonomy (NCBI): domain Bacteria; kingdom Pseudomonadati; phylum Acidobacteriota; class Vicinamibacteria; order Vicinamibacterales; species Vicinamibacterales bacterium. The sequence continues at coordinate 158,488 of JBAZYO010000002.1, forward strand.
CGAGCGTCGTCCCCTCTTCGAGGGCCACCAGCCGAGACGGCTGGTCCTGCACGGTGACGTCGGTTTGGGGCACGACCACCGTGTCACCGGCGTTGGAGAACGGCGCCGCGGGCTGGGAGACGTCGTAACGCGTGCGAATCGTCACCGATAGATTGCCATGGGCCACGGCGGCCGCACCGAGACGGACGGCCCCGCCGATCACCACGGTTCCAGATCGTTCGTTGATGACGACCCGTGCCGGCACATCGGATTCCACCGGGATGACCTCGAGCCGCGCCATCATCTCGGAGATCGACGCCCGGTAATTTTCCGGCACGCGGATCGCCACGGTGCCGGGATCGACCACGTGCGCGGTGCCCACCCCGAGCTCGAGGTTGACGGCCTGCGCCACGCGCGACGCGCTCACGAAATCCGGTTCGCGGAGCGCCAGCGTGACAGTCTCCGTCGCCGGCAGGGTCGCGCCGTTGCCGAGCTGCACGGTCGCCCCGCTGGGCACGCGGCCCACGGTGAGATGGTTGACGGCCACCGAGTTGTCGCCGCCGCCGCCGCCGAAGCCGCCGATCGATAACGGCCCCTGCGCCAGCGCGTAAATCTGGCCGTTGGGGCCGCGCAGCGGGGTGGCGAGGAGCGTGCCGCCCTGCAGGCTGCGCGCGTCACCGACGGAAGAGGCCGTGATATCGACGCGGGCGCCGGCTCGCGCGAAGTTGGGAAGTTCGGCGGTCACCAGCACGGCCGCCACGTTCTCCACCTTCACCTGGCCGGCCGGCACCGACAGGCCGAACTTCTCGAGCATGTTGGTCAGCGACTGGATCGAGAACAGCGTCTGCCGGCGGTCGCCGGTCTTGTTGAGACCGACCACCAGGCCGTAACCGAGGAGCGGCATCGCGGCCAGCCCCTGCAACGACGCCACATCCTTCAGGCGCGCCGCCGGATCCACTCGGGCGGAAGCGGCGCTGGCGCTGACCAGCAGGAAGACCACAATCGGAACGCGAAGATACTGCCGCATGGGACGCACCTCTAGAAGATCTTGTTGAGAAACCGCACCAGCCAGCCTGGCGACAGGCTGTCCTTGATCAGACCGCGGCCGAAGTAGCGAATGCGCAACTGGCCGAGTGCGGCTGACGAGACGACGTTTCCGGGGCCGACATCGGCCACCCGCGCCACGCCCGTCAGCACCACGATCTGACGGTCGCCGTTGATCTCGATCTCGCGCACCCCCTCGAGCAGCAGGTCGCCGTTCGGCAGCACCTCGGCGACACGCGCGGTGACGATCGCCGACAGCGAGCCCGCGCGCGTGGTCGCGCCGGCGCCCGTGAACCCGGTCTCCGCCTTGGCCGCCGCCAGGCTCGCGGGCGTCACGATGCCAGGCAGTTTCTTCTCGAGGCCGAACAGCGACGGCACGCCGATGTCGGCGCCGCTCGATTTCGACAGCGTCGAGTCGGCAGTCCCCGACGCCGACAGGTTCTCCGCGATGTTGATGGTCACCAGATCGTTGACCCGCCGCGCGCGCAGGTCGGCCATGAGGCCGTTCATCCAGCCGTACGGCTCCGCCGCGGGTCCTGCGGCCTGGGTCCGCGCGGTCTCGAGATAGCGGGCGATCAACTCGTTGTAGGTGTCGGCGGCTTTGGCGTTGCCCTTCTTGCCCTGCGCCAGGGCGGGCATCGCCGTCACCGTCATCACCCAGGCGAACAGTACGGCTCTAGTCATGAACGATCTCCACGGTGCCCGCAGACACCACGCGGGCCTTGAGGGCGCGACGGCTGTGCGCGTTGATGACGCGAATCACCGACCCGGTGCCGCCGTTCTGAGCCGCCACCATCGTCGCCGAGACGTCGGCGCCGGACACGACGGCGGTGGCCACGACCTCATCGCCGACGCGAACGGTGGGGGCGAGCGCCAGCACCGAGCGCCCGAGACAGGCGCCGGCCGCCAGGTCCCGGACGGCGCGGCTGCGGTGGGCCTCGGCCAGGGTTGGAACGGGACGCAGCACGCCGGTCTCGATCGCGTGACGAGCGGGCGCGAGATCGTCCGTCCGCAGGTCATGGCCGCGCCCGATCGCCCGTCGCGCGTGCGCGTGATCGAGGATGACGCGCACGCTGGCCAGCGCTCGTCCGCGGCGCGCCGAGCGGCGCGATTCGGCGGGCTCCGTGGACTCGAGGGTGAAGCGCATCGGGCGATCCAGCCGCGCCGCCGGATCGGGAATGGCTCGCATCCGTTGCGCCGCGACGGGAGACAGCACGCGCAGGTCCTCGACCAGCACCGTCGCGTCCGCGCCCATGCGTTCGCGGATGGCGGCCACAATCGCGGCGGCGACCCGGCCGCCCGGATCGCCGGCGGCGGTGGGCCCCGGGGCCGAGAGCAGGAGTGCGGTCGTCAGCAGGCTCAACATCACCTGGCCAGGTTGTTGACTTGCGCCAGCATCTCGTCGGCCGCCTTGATGACCTTCGAGTTGGCCTCGTAGGCGCGCTGGCCGAGGATCATGTTGATCATCTCCTCCACCACGCTGACGTTGGAGTCTTCGAGGAATCCCTGCTGGAGGGTGCCGCGACCGTCGGTGCCCGGCGCGCCCACCTGGGGCTCGCCGGATGCGGTCGTCGCGGTGTAGATGTTGCCCCCCATGGGCTTCAACCCGGCCGGGTTCTGGAAGGACGCCATCTCGAGGGTGCCCACCTGCTGGGCGGCGGTCTGCCCGGCCACCATCGCCGACACGATCCCGTCCTTCGAGATGGTGACCGAGGTGGTGGCCAGCGGAAGCGAGATGGCAGGCTCGACGGTATAGCCTTCTGACGTCACGACCTGCCCTTGCGCGTTGCGCTGCAGCGCGCCTGCCCGTGTGTATCCGGTGCTGCCGTCGGGCAATGACACCTGCAGGAAGCCGTCGCCCTGAATCGCCACGTCCATCGGTGAATTGGTGGCGCGCAGGTTGCCCGAACTGAAGTCGCGCGAGGTCGCGACCGGACGGGTGCCGAGACCGGTCTGCATGCCGGTGGGCGATTCGCCGGCGCCGGGCGTCGGCGAACCCGGCGCCGTGGTTTCCTGATAGACCAGATCTTCGAACTGAACGTGGCTCTTCTTGAACCCTGGCGTGTTGACGTTCGCCAGGTTGTGGGCGACGTTGTCGATGTTGGCCTGCTGAGCGTTCATGCCGCTGGCGGCCGTATACAAGGCGCGAATCATGGTCTACTCCTAAGCGGTTACCGGCGTCCAAGCGAGTCAATGGCTCGCCCGTCGACATCATTCATGAGCACCGAGACGGCCTTCTGCAACGCCTGAAAACTGCGCGACACGCCGGTCAGCTCGCCGATGCGCTCCGACACCGACACGTTCGATTCCTCGAACACGCCGGACTTCACGACCGCTCCGTCGACGGGCTGCGGAACCTGCGACGGCCCGGCCCGCAGAATGGCGCCACCCTCGCGGACCAGCTCGCGCGGCTCGTTGAACCTGACGACCTGCAGTTTGCCGGCGGCTTTGTTCCCGCTCATCACGGTGCCGTCGTCGGCGATTGTCGCCACGCCGGTACCGAGCTTGATGGGACCGTCCTCGCCCAGCACCACGCTGCCGTCGGAAGTCTTCAACGACCCGTCCGCCGCCTGCAGCAAGTTGCCATTCCGGGTGTAGCGGGGGCCGTTCGGAGTTTGCACCAAGAGAAATCCGTCCCCCTGGATAGCGATGTCGAGTTGCCGGCCGGTCGGTGTCACCGTCCCCTGCCGCATGTCGAGGCGGCGCCGGCCAACGGAGACGTCGATGGCGGTTTCGAGGGCGTCGCCAAACGCTGGACGCGGCGCGTTCGCGTTGCTCACGCGTTCGCCCTTGAAGCCGGCGGTGCCGGTGTTGGCCAGGTCCTCCGACAGGCGATCGAGCTGGTCGAGCCGGGCCCGCATGCCGCTCAGTGCGATGTAATAGCCGCCTGACATGGCACCTCCTCTGGTGACGTCACATTGACCGCACGGGCCAGCAGCACGTCCTCGACGAGGCCGCCGCCTTGCACCCGGACCCAGGTATACGGCTCCCATCGGGCTTCGGTCACGGTGGTGTCGCCGCCGCGGGTCGCGGCGGCGGCAATGTGCGCGGCGGCGTCCGAGAGGCTGGCGGTTTGCACGAAGTCAGTCGCGGAGGTGCCGCTGGCACTGGCGTCCACATCGGCGCCATAGTTGGCGAGCAGAGCCCGCCAGTCGTCATCCGTGACCAGGTAAGGTTCGGGCACCCACCCCGTCAGCCGCCGAAGCGCGCCCAGCGCGCGTCGCGGCACGGGCGCGGAACAGGCCACGCGCAGGCGGCCCTCTTCAACGCCGCTGATTGGCACCAGGCCAAGCGCCCGGACCGCGTGAGGAGACAGACCGCATGGCGCGTCCCGCACCGCCGAGACGTCCACGGCGGCGAGATAACCGACACCGGCCTGCGCCGCCAGCACGCGGAGGACGCCCTCGCGCTCCGCCGCGCCCATCGCACACAGTTGTTCGCCGAGCTTCAGCCGGCTCCCCTGCTGCGCCGTCAGCGCGCGCTCGATGGCGTCGGCGCCGCAGATGCCGTGTGTCGCAGGAGCGCGCCCAGCCGCATCGGCGGCACGGCGGGAATCCCCGCGGCTACCGGGCGCGCTTCGATGAGCCGCCGGCGCGCCATGCGCTCGACACACGCCTTCGAACAGAACCACAAGCCGTCGACGTTGGCGCCCAGGCCGTGCCGCACGAGCAGCTCCGGACGCCACCGACCACACGCTTCAGCCGCGCATCGCGCCATGATTGTCTCCAGACTCTGCGATGGTCGATGCCAGTTCCAGGTGGAGCCGCACTTCGCCATGGGAAAGGGCCTCGGCGGCGGCAATGTCGTCAATCGACTGCCCGTGCCGCGCCGCGCTGGTGATCCGCCGCGCCGTGGCGCCGCGGGACGACCGGGCGGCACGCTGAGGCGCGGTCCGGTCAAGTTCGGTGGCGACGTTGGCAAGGCCGATCTCGGTAGTGTCGGTCAGCAACTCCAGGGCGGCCGCGAGGTGGGCCAGCCGATCGCCAAAACGGCTCAAGGTCTTGAGCGCCGCCGACACGCGCACGATCACCACCGCCTCGGCCAGCGCCACCAGCGCGAGTCCGCCAATCACGTAGATTTCCACCCTATGCCTCCAATGCCCGGATTCGCTCGGTCGGGCTCACCACGTCGGTAATCCTGACGCCGTAGTTGCCGCCGACCACGACCACCTCGCCGCGGGCGATCAACCGATCCCCAACCAGCATCTGCACCGGCTCGTCGGGCGAACGCTCCATGTCGATGATCGATCCCGGTCCCAGTGTCAGGAGGGTCTTGAGGGGCATCACCGTTCGGGCGAACCGGACGACCAGCGGCAACTCGATGTCGAGCACCGCGTCGAGCTTGTTCGCAGCCCCGTGGTCCGCCGCGCCGGCGACTCTGGCCGTTGCGACCATGGCCGTCGTGGCGACGGCGGCCTCGGCCACGATGGTGGCCCCGCCAACCGCGACGCGGGCGACGGCGTCGCCCACGTGGAGGTCCGCCCACACCGCCGGGGCCGGCGACTCCCCGGCCGCGGCGCCCGCGAGGGCAATCTCAACAGCGGTGAACGGCGGCTTGGTCGCCTGCGCTCCGGCGGCCTGCGACCACATTTCCCCGAGCATGTCCGCCACCGTGGCCGCATCGGGGGTCTCGTCCATGCCCATGACGCGCCGCGCCAGGGCCTCGGCGCCTGATTGATCGACCCACAACAACGCGGTTCCGGTGAGCGCGCCCTTGGCGGTGGCCGTGATGCACCATCCCGGCCCGTGCGCGCCCTCGGCCGCCGGTGAGGCGGTGACGCCGCCCACCACGGCGTCAATGGCCGCGACGAGTTCGGCGATCAGCGATTCCGCAAACGATCGGGGAGTCAGCGGTGTCTCCATGTCAGGCTGCGGTCCGGGCGCGACCGCCGCAGCGCTGATCGAGACGCACACCGATGCGGCCCGCCTCGACCGACAGGCGGCCCTTGAACTTCGCGGTGCTCCCGACCAGGACGTCGATGGGCCGGTGCGCGGCGACGCCGAGCGATACGACGTCGCCGGGCGCGAGGGCCAGCAGTTCGCGGGCCGGCAGTTGCGATGCGAGCAGCGCGCTGATCGCCACCGGAACCCGCGAGAGGCTCTCGTGCACCCACTGCCGCTCGCTGGCCGTCGGCTCCCGGCGCTGACGATGCCAGGCTTGCGCGAAATGGCTGCCGGTGGTTTCGACGAGGCTGACGGGCAGACAGAGGTTGGCCATCGCCCGCGAGTCGCCGACCTTCATGTCGAACACGATCATGATCACGGTCTCGTTCGGCGCGGCCACCTGCAGCATCTGCGGCCGTGTCTCGCGGCCGCGAATGCCAAAGGCCAACTCGACCAAGGGGCGCCAGGTCTCGGTCAAGGCGTCCAGAAAGAGCTTCACGATCGCGTCAATGACGTGCTGTTCGATGTCGGTCAGCGCACGGGTCAGCGTCGCGGTCTTGCCAACACCGCCCAGCATCCGGTCGATGATGGCGAAGGCTACCGCCGGATTGATCTCGAGCGCGCCCAACTCGTCGAAGGGCGGGATGGCCAGCGCATAGAATGCGGTCGGGTCGGCCAGCGACATCAGGAACTCGGAATACGAGAACTGCTCGACCGACACCACCGACACGTCGGAGATCGTGCGCAGGTACGCCGACATCGAGGTCGAGACATTGCGGGCGAAGCGGTCGTGCAGGAACCGCAGCGAATGCAACTGCTCCTTCGACACGCGGTCGGGGCGCCGGAAGTTGTAGCGGCGGACCGCCGACGGCTCGGGCTCGTCGTGCCGTTCCGGGGCGGACTCGACGGGCGCCGACAGCAGGGCGTCGATTTCGTCCTGGGTGAGGATCTTGCCCATGCGACTAGTGCGTCCCCTTCCGCTGGATGACATCGCCCAGGAACGACCGCAGCCGCGCCACGGCCTGCGTGCGCAACTGCGACACCCGCGACTCACCGACGCCAATCACTTCGCCGATTTCCGCCAGCGTCAACTCTTCTTCGTAATAGAGGGCGAGGATCTGCCGTTCGCGGTCGGGCAGTTGTGCCACGGCGCGAGCCAGATGCCCGCGCAGCTCTTCCCGCTCGAGGCGGGCGTGGGGCCCTTCCGCCGGCTCGATGGCCAGTTCCAGGGCCGACTGGCCCTCACCACTGGCCGCGGCCTGACGGATCGACGCCAGGTCCACACTCCGCAGTTGATCGAGCATCCGGTCGTACTCGGGCTCCGAAACATTCAGCGCGGCGGCGATCTCGGCGGCGTCGGGTTCGCGTCGGAGTTCGCCGCGCAGGCGCCCGATGGCACTGTCAACGTCCCGGCGCAGCTTGCGGACCGCCCTCGGCGCCCAATCGAGCCCGCGTAACGAGTCGAGCATGGCACCGTGGATCCGGCGCCGTGCGAAGGCGTCGAAGGGCACGCCCAGCGCAGGCTTGAAGCGGCCCGCCGCGTCAATCAGCCCGAGCACGCCAACGCTGACGAGCTCCGAGACCTCGACCTGCGAGGGCAGGCGGTGGGCCAGCCGGCTGGCCATCGTCTTGACCAGACCGACGTGTTCCATTACGAGCTTGTCGCGGATTTCCAGATCATCAGACTGTCCCGTCATGCCTACCTCCGCGTCCCCGTTGTCTTGTCCATCGCGGGTGAACTCAATCGCCGGCTCAACATGTGGCCGCCGCCCAGGCGCCCGCTTCGTCTCGCAGCACCGCGGCCGCGAGCCCCTCCGACGTGGCGCGCGCCAGATCCTCCGGAACGCGCTGGCCCGCCGTCATGTACGACACGGGAATCTGCCGCTCGGCGAGCACACCCAGGAGCGGCGCCAGCGACTCGGCTTCATCGACTTTCGTGATCACCAACCGGTTCGGGTGGACGTCGTAATAGGCGTCCAGGATGCGGCGAGCCGACGTCGCGCTGGTGTCTGCCGCCATCACCAGATGCGTCCGCACCCCGCGCCGGCTGCCAAGCAGCCGCCGCAGATCGCGCAAGCCACCATCGCGGGGCGAGCGGCCGGCCGTGTCCACCAGCAGCGGTGTGCGGCCCCGCGTCAGCGCCTCGTCGAGATCCTCAATGGTCCGGGCAATGCGAAATGGGGCGCCGATGATGTGAGCGTAAGCACGGAGTTGCTCCACCGCGCCGGCCCTGAACGCGTCGGCGCCGACCAGCCCGAGCGGCCGGCCGTGCAGCGCGCGCTGTTGCGCCGCGATCTTCGCGATCGTGGTCGTCTTGCCGACGCCCGGGGGCCCGATGAACACCTCGACCCGGGCAAACGCTTCCTCGCCTGCGGTAATCGCCTCCATCTGCGTGGCCAGGGCCCGCTGCAACGCGCGGAGTGACGCCCCACGGCGTTCCGATGGCGACAGCCCCTCAGCGACGGCTTCGGCCAGGGACCTGGTCAGGCCGCTGGCCATGAGCCGCGCCACAATCCCGTCACTGGGGCCAGAGGTGTCGGTGGGCCGGCTGCTGGCGGCGGCCGGTCGACTCTCGCGGTCGCCACCCGGCATGCCCGCGGTCAGCTGCACTTCGCGCATGCCGAGCCACCCGCGCCAGCCGCGCGCCGGAACCATTTCGCTCGATAGCACCAGCGCGGTGGGGCCCAACTCCTCCCGGATCGCTCGAAGTGCCTGTCGCACCGTGGGTTGGCGAAACTGTTTTGCCTGCATCTCAGTCCAGCGTTGCAATGGACGCCACGCGAATCTGTGGCGGAATCTCGTTGTGTGACAGCACGCCCAGATGCGGAAGCACCCTGGCGAACAGCCGCCACACATGCGGCCGTAGCGTCGGTGTGCAGAGAAGCACAGGCTGTGCCACCGCAGCGCCGATGATTTCGGCGATCCGGCTGGCCAGTCGCTGGGCCTGTGCCGGGTCGAGGGCCAGCATGGCGCCCTGCTCGGTGCGCACGAGGGAGGACACCAGCCGCTCCTCGAGCGCCGGGGCAATGGATATGGTGGGCAGGTCGCCCTGCTCGGTCTGGTACGGTCGGCAGATGGCGCGGCCGATCGCCGCCCGCACCGCCTCCGAGACGGCATCCGGATCCTTCGTCGCCGGCAGCGCGTCGGCGATCGCTTCGAGAATGCTGGTCAGGTCGCGAATCGGCACCCGCTCGCGCAGCAGTTGCCGGAGCACCTTCTGGATGTCGCCGATCGAGGCGAGCTTCGGCACCAGTTCCTCCACGAGTTTCGGGGATGACTGCGCCACCCGGTCGACGAGTTCCTTGGTGTGCTGCCTGGTCAACAAGTCGGGCAGGAACGTGCGGATGGTTTCGGACAAGTGCGTCGACAGGGCCGTGGTCGGGTCGACCACGGTGAACCCCGCCGCCGAGGCCCGCTCCCGCTGGTCCGGACTGATCCACACCGCGGGCAGACCAAAGGCCGGCTCGCGCGTGGGCGTGCCGTCGAGCGTGATGTCCGCCGTGCCCGGGTTGATCGCCAGCAGCCGATCGGCGAACAGTTCGCCCCGCGAGACTTCGACCCCCTTGACCTGGATGGCGTAGCTGCGCGGCGCCAGCTGCAGGTTGTCGGCCACGTGCACCGGCGGCACGATCACGCCGGTCTCGGTCGCAATCTGTCGGCGGATGGCGCGCACGCGATTGAGCAGCGTGCCGCCCTGTTGTTCGTCGACCAGGGCCACCAGCGCGTAGCCCACTTCCACGCTCAGGGGATCGACGGCCACCGCCGTGTCCAACGCGTCCGGCGCCGGCGCCGGCGTCTCGGCCGAAGCTCCGGTCCGCTCGGACACGGCCCGGTTCGCATAGGCCGCCGCTCCCAGACAGGCCGCCACGGTGATGAACGCCACCTTGGGCAGGCCGGGAATCAGGGCCAGCAGCACGAGGGTGCCGGCAGCGATCGCCAGCGGCTTCGACCGGGCGAGCAGCTGATCCGCCACCTCTTCACCCAGGTGGGAATCCGACGCCGCCCGCGTGGTGATGAGACCGCCCGACATCGACACGAGCAGCGCGGGGATGGCCGTCACCAGGCCCTCTCCCACCGTCAGGATGGTATAGGTGCGTGCCGCCGTCGCCAGGTCGAGGTCGTGCTGAAACACGCCGATGATCAGGCCGGCGACGATGTTGACGCCGGTAATGAGTACCGCCGCCAGGGCGTCGCGCTGCGTGAAGCGGATCGCGCCGTCCATCGCGCCGTAGAAGTCGGCCTCTTTCCGCACCCGCTCGCGCCTGGTGCGCGCCTGGGTGTCGTCGATGATGCCGGCGTTCAGGTCGGCGTCGATCGCCATCTGCCGCCCCGGCATCGCGTCGAGCGTGAACCGGGCGGTGACTTCGGAGATGCGCACCGCGCCGTGATTGATGACCAGGAACTGAATGGCGATCAGCACCAGGAACACCACGATGCCGACCACGAAATTGCCGCCGACCACGAACTGGCCGAACGCCATGATCACGTGCCCCGCCGCGTCGACCCCGTCGTGACCGTGCATCAGGATCAACCGCGTCGACGCCACGTTCAGCGACAGGCGCAACAACGTCAGCAGCAGCAGCAACGTTGGAAACACCGAGAACTCGACCGTCTGCTTGATGTAGACGACGGTCAGCATCAGGACCACCGCCAGCCCGATGTCAACCGACAGCAGCAGATCCAGCATGAGCGGCGGCAGCGGCACGATCATGAGCAGCACCACCGCGAGCAGGCCGGCCGGCACCAGCATGTGCGAAGCGCGGCCTATGGGGGAGGTCTGTTGGGTTGTCATCGATCTCCTACAAAGTCAGCTGCTTGATCCGGACCAGGTACGCCAGCACCTCGGCCACCGCGCCAAACAAGTCGCCGGGAATCGCCTCGCCCACGTCGGCACCGCGATAGAGGGCCTGGGCCAGCGAGACGTTTTCGACCATCGGCACGCCCTGCTCGCGCGCGATCGCCTTGATCTTCTGGGCCAGCACGTCCTGCCCCTTGGCCACCACCACGGGGGCGCTGGTCATCGACCGCCGGTACTCGAGCGCCACCGCGAAGTGGGTCGGGTTGGTAATGACGACGGTGGCGGTCTTCACCGCCGTCAGCATCCGGCCCCGCGTCATCTCGCGCTGCACGCGGCGCACGCGGGCCTTGAGCTCCGGATTGCCCTCGCTCGAACGGGCCTCGTCGGCCACTTCCTGCTTCGTCATCTTCAGCGACTGGAACTGCCGCCACGCCTGCAGGCCGTAGTCGGCGCCCGCGAACGCCACCAGCGCGAAGCCCACCTGCCAGAGCAGGCGCTGCATCAGCGCCCACCCCTCGGCGGCAGCGGCCGCCGGCGCCATCCACGCCAGTCGGGGGCTCTCGGCCAACGCCGCCGCGACCACGTTGTAAGCCAGCACCCCAATCACCGTTGCCGTCACCAGGGTCTTCACCAGGTCCAGCCCCGATTGCGATGGCTTGAGACGAGACAGACCCTGCGCCGGGCTCAGGCGGGACCAGTCGGGGGCCAGGCGCTGCGGCGCAAACACCCAGCCGGCCTGCGCGAAGTGACCCGCCAGGCCAACGACGGCCGCGGTCAGCAGGAAGGGGCCCACGACCACGGCAATCACGGCCAGATCCCCGGTCATGAGCAGGGTCACGTCGTTGGGCGTGGCCGATCCGCGCGCATGCTCGTCCAGTCGCGCCAACCCGTCGGCGAGGCGGGCTCCCAGCCGCGCCATGCCCTGGGGGCCGGTCTGCACCAGGGCGCCGGTCACCGCCAACAGGGCGGCCGCCGCGACCATGTCCTGGCTGCGCGCGACCTGGCCCTTTTCCCGCGCGTCCTTCCGGCGCTTGAGCGACGGGGCTTCGGTTTTTTCTCCGGTGGAACTGTCGGCCATCGCGTGCTCAGCGGAACGCCCGCGCCAGTTGCAGCCCGATCTCGCCGGCGAGCGAGACCAACCGGGTCGTCGCGCCGGGGACCAGAGGCACGACCGCCGACACCACAACCAGGCCGATCACGACCTTCACCGGCGTGGCGACCACCATCAGGTTCATGGCGGGTGCCGCCCGGGAGATCAACCCCACGGCCAGTTCGAGCACGAGCATCACGACAATCAGGGGAGCCGCCAGCCGCAGTCCGAACACGAACACCACGCCGAGCAGCCGCATCACCGCGGCCACCAGGGAGGCGTCAACACCGCCCAAGCCGATCGGTTCGGCCACGTAGGAGGCGACCACGCCCCGCACGAGCGCATGGTGCCCGTTGACGGCGAAGAAGGTCAGCAAGGCCAGATTGCCGTAGAGCGTGGCGATGAGCGTGTTGCGCACGCCCCCTTGCGGATCGATCACCGACCCGTACGAGAGCATCAGTTGGCTGCTCGTGAGATGGCCGCCAAGCTCCGCACCGGCCAGCAGCGCCCGTAGCCCCATGGCCAAGGCGAAGCCGATCGCCAGCTCACGCGCCACCACCAGCCCCAGTCCGGCCGCACTGGCCACGGCGGGCACCGGCACGGCCGGGAGCAGCAGCAGCGCCAGCAGCAGCGCCAGACCGACGCGCACATGCGGCGGCGCGAACCCGCCGCCGAACACCGGCGCCGCCACAATCAGCATGCCCGGCCGCGCCAGCAACAGGATCGAGCGGCTCAGGGTCTCCAGATCCATCAGCGGACCAGTTCGGGCAAGCGGCCGATCAGCCCGGCGGAAAACCCGGTGACCACACGCAGCATCCAGGGAAACGTCAGCGCGAACACGACGATGATCGCCAGCGCCCGGGGAATGAACGCCAGCACGCTGTCCTGGATCGACGTCACGGTCTGAAAGATGCTGACCAGCACGCCGGCCACGACACCCGCCAGCAACATCGGCAGCGACACCAGGATGGCCGTCTCCAACGCCTGCCGAATGACGCCGACAATCAGGGCCTCGGACATTCCCGCTCCTCCCGCGCCCGCCGGGGCGTCACAGAAAACTCCGGACCAGCGAAGCCACCAGCAGGTTCCAGCCGTCGATCAGCACGAACAGCAGGATCTTGAATGGCAACGAGATCATCGCCGGCGGCAGCTGCAACATGCCCATCGACAGCAGCGTGGTCGAGACGATGAGGTCGATGAGCAGGAAAGGCACGAACAGGAAGAACCCCATCTGAAAGCCGGTCTTCAGCTCGGAAATCGCAAACGCGGGAATGACCACGCGCATCGGCAGCTCGTCCGGGTTCTTCGGCCGCGGCACGCGGCCCAGTTCAACGAACAACGCCAGGTCGGCCTCGCGCGTCTGCTTCAGCATGAACGTCCGCAGCGGTGGCGCCCCCAGTTCCAGCGCCTCGGTCACGGTGATGCGACCGGCCATGGCCGGCGCGATCGCCAGCGCGTTCATGCGCTCCCCGACCGGCGCCATGATGAACACCGTGAGAAACAGCGTGAGACCGACCAGCATCTGGTTCGACGGCATTTCCTGCGTGCCCATCGCCTGCCTCAAGAAATGGAAGACGATGGCGATTCTCGTAAAGGAGGTCATGATGACCAGCGCGGCCGGCACGAACGTCAGGAGCGTCAGGAAGATCACGACCTGAAGCGGCGCCGAGACGGCGCCGACGCCATCGACGCGCAGATCGAACTGCGACGGCTGCGCGGCAACGGTCGCCGCGGACAGGATGACTGCGACGGCGATGGACGCGATCAGCCGCGCACGGCACGTCACGAGGCGGCCTCGCGACCGATGGTGTCGTCGAGCGCGTCGCGAAACGGGCGGTTCAATTCGGTCACCAGCGTGATCTGGCCTGGCGTAACGCCGAGCAGCAACCGCCGGCCTTCGACCGCCACAATCAACAGCGAACGCCGTTCCCCAAGGGGAATCGCCGTCTCCACCGTCACCGGCTGGCCCGTCCGGCGCAGGCTGCTGCGGCGCAGGGCCCACGCCAGCGCCGCCAACACGCCAATCGTGATCACCGCCGCCGCCAGCGACCGCCCGCTGATCAGGACGGGATCCGCGCCGAACGCCGCGGCCTGACCAAGCGCCAGCAACCTCACGCCGCCTCGACTCCCGCCGGCGCGACGATGCGACTCACGCGGAACATGGAACTGTCGTCGACGATCACAACTTCGCCGTGCGCGATCGGCACGCCGTGGACGAGAAGATCGAGATCGGCGCCGGCCGACTGGTTCAGACGCACGATGCTGTGAAGGGCCAGGTGGAGACAGTCGCGCACCGACAGAGTGCCGGTGCCGATGATGAAATCCACACCACACCGGACGTCGAGCACATCGCCGAACCCCGCCACCGACTCAAGTGGACTAGAACTGGACGACGAAGTCGGAAAAGAGGACATCGTGCACCTTTACCTCGCCGTCGTGACCGACTCGTTCGGCAATGGCCGCCCTCAGGGCCGCCTTGCCCGCGGGAGTCACCAGTGCCTCGGACGTCTGTGTCGTCAGGAGTTCGAGGATCGCCGCGCGCGCGGCCATCAGGACGACGGCCGACTCCTCGATCTCCTTGGCTCGCTCCGGTGAGTCGACGACCAGGCGGACAGTCACCCGCAAGAACCTCGACGTGCCGGCATCAGCCAGGTTCACGACGAACGGTTCGAAGGTAATCAGGCCGCGCTTATGTGCGGGGACTTCCGCGGCTTCGGCCGGCGGCGTGTGACTCTCCTCGGCCGGCGCGGCGCGAAGGCTCCACCAATAGCCGCCACCGCCGATGCCACCAATGACGCCGGCAGCCAAGGCCAGATAGAGAATCTTCTTGTTCGGACTGCGCTTGGCGTCGGCCGGAGACGTCGATTGCGGTGTATCGCTCATATGCTCTCAGGCCATGAGCAAGGGCGGTGCCAGCCGCGACGCGGCGCGCACGGCGGGATTTCACGGGCGCCCTGTCCTGACCGGAGTAGCCGGCGGCTGGGATATCGTCGGGCCGCCGGACCGGGTGTGACGGCCCGGCGACACCCGGCCCGGCGACTGGCCCGAAGGCACTACGCGCCCTGGGGCATCCACTGCCACGCCACGCCGCCACCCGGGTAAGCGCCCTGGATGACATCGATGGGCCCGTAGCCGTCGCCGAAGTCAATCTTGTCGGAACTGACTTGGGTGGCGTTCACACCTTCAGCGCGCAGACGCTCGATCACGTCCGGCAGGCTCTCGGGCATCGGCTTGAAATCCTGGAAGATTCGGGCAGCCTTGTACTTGCTCGTGCTGGCGCCGTGCAGGGTCGGGTCGTCGATCTTGGAGTGGTCGAACCCGGCGAGCGTGCCGCGGAATTCGCCGCTCCCCAGGTCCGCCCGCTGCGGAGAGTTCTGCGCGCCGGTGCCCGCCGGCCAGGCCGCGGCCGCGGCTGCGCCGCCCAGCACGCCGGTGAGGAAGTCTCCGAACTCGCCACCCGACAGTCGTCCGTCCTTGTCGGTATCGAAGCGGTCCATGACCTTGGCAATGAGGTCGCTGATGTTGTCGGAAGTGGATTTCGCGGAGTTGGTATACATGAAGGGTCCTCTGGTTTCAGTGCGCTTACACGACGACTTCGAAGGTGGCCGTTCCCGCCTCTGGACGGGGCCGGCGCGGCGCCTGCCGCCGCGACTGTTCCTGGCGGGCCTGCTCTTCGCGACCCCGCTCTCGACGATCTTGCGGGGCCGACTCCGGCTGAGGCGCCTCGTCGAGAATCGTCAGCTTGTCGAGATGCAGACCGTGTTCGGCGAGCCCCTGGCGCAACGATGCCTCGTTCGCCTCGATCCACTGGCGAACCGCCGGCGTCTCGGCGTGCAACGTCGCGGTTACCGCCCCGCGCTCCACCTTGACCGCGACCGTCAACTCGCCGAGGTACTCGGGCCGCAGGCGGACGTGGGCCTCCCCACCGCCAGCCATCGCCTGCAGCCGGATCGAGTGCACGATCTGCCGGGGCAGTTCGGTTTCCGCAACCGGATCCGCGACGGCCGATGTCGCGGCCGTCGGCGGCACGGCCGGCATCGACAACCGGCTCTCCGTGGTGACGGACAGCACCGTCGGGGCGCTCGCGTGCTCCCGTGCCGGCGTCCCTGACGGCCACCGCTGCGGCGACTCGCCGCTCCCCGGGTCTTGTTTCGACGCAGGCATCACGGGACCCACGCGGTCGGCGTTGATCCCCGGACGGCCATCCGCAGGAAGACGCCGCTCGTCCTCGGAACGGTTCTCGGCTTGCGCCGGCTGGCTGGCTCGGTTGCCAGACTTGGTGCGACCGAGAACCAGTGTCTCTCCGGTGGGCACCGCGGCCAGGACGTCCGCGCCCCGTGCCGGAGCCGCGGCCGGGTCCGGCTCAATCAGGCCAGACGCCACGCTGCCCGCCATCGTGTGCTCGGGAGACATGGCCGGTGTCACCTGCGCTGCATCCACAAATGCCGCGGTCGGAACTCCCGACGGCACCGGGGTCGGCACCGCTGTCGACACTCTGGCCGCCTGATCCTGGATCGCGCGACCGCTGGCCTGCGGTGGAATACCGGCCTGCGCCTCGTCGAGGACAGCCGCCTCCCATTCGCTGGCCGTCG
This sequence comes from Vicinamibacterales bacterium, assembly GCA_041659285.1. Classification (NCBI taxonomy): domain Bacteria; kingdom Pseudomonadati; phylum Acidobacteriota; class Vicinamibacteria; order Vicinamibacterales; species Vicinamibacterales bacterium. The sequence goes on from JBAZYO010000002.1 coordinate 174,874, forward strand.
AGACAACGCTCGACCCGCGACGCAGGCTAATGGGGAAGGCCTCAGGAGCGCCCGCCGGGCCGTCCACCGGACGACGTTCGGAAAAGGGCGCTCCCGGGCCCGGGACGATCGGTATGGCAACGCCTGCTATTTGTTGAAGCATCCCAACCGGGAACACGCTGGTGGCATTCCCGGGATCGGCATCGTCGCCGTTGTCGCGCGGGGCGGATTCCGAAGAGATGGGGACGTCGGTGTCCCGGTGCGGAGAACCGGCCACCGCCGCCGGGTTCGAAAGAACCAGATCGGGAGGTCGCACCCAGTCGGCCACGATGGTGATCGCACCGGGGTTGACGTCGGCAGCCTCGCCGGACTCATCCGAGAGGTTGAACGACGCCGCGGTTGCGCCGGCGCCAACCGCGGCCGTCGCGGCGCCTTCCGGGGCGAGGTGCGCCGTCAGTTGCTGCAGCATGCCGACAAACGCGGCCGCGTCGGTGAAGAGCTCTGGGTCGTCGGCGGGAGCCGCGGCGGCGGGAAACGCCGCCGCCACGGCCGCCGGGAACTGTACGCCTAACGCAATCACGATGACGTCACCTAGCGCTTGAGGTTCAGCGTCTCGAGCAGCAGCTCGTCGGCCACGGTGATGCTCTTGGAGTTGGCCTGGTAGCCGCGCTGCGCGAGGATCATCTGCGTGAACTCCTGCGCGATGTCGACGTTCGACTGCTCCAGCGAACTGCCGATCAGCGTGCCTCGGCCGCCCTCGCCGGCCACGCCGATGTTGGCGATGCCGGCCGACGCGCTTTCGCCGTAGCGGTTCGATCCGAGCTTCACGAGCCCCTGTGGGTTGTTGAAGTTGGCGAGCGCCATCTGACCGATGGCCACGTTCCCGCCGGACCCGAAGGTCGCCAGGATCTGCCCCTCTGAATCGATGCTGATGCTGTTGACGGTGCCGGCCGCCGCGCCGTTCTGCGTCTTCGACGAGGTGGCCGACGGGTTGGCAAATCCGGTGAGGGAGCCCACGCCGTTCGCATCCACCAAGTCCCAAGAGATGGCCGTGGCCGTGGCGCCGTTCTTCCAGACGGGTCCGGGGATGTTCACATCCGCCGCGGCCGCGCCATTGACCAGGTTCAACTTGCCGGCGGCGGTGAAGGTGAGCGTGCCGGCGGCAATCTGAAAGGGCGTGCCCGGGACGCCTGGGGTCACGTCCTCACCAGGCACCGTCATCGCATAACTCCAGGCACCGGCGGCGGTGTTGGTATAGGTGATCGTGGCCACGTGGGGTGCACCGAGCGCGTCGTAGATCTCGACCGACGCGGAGAAGGTCGATGCCACGGCAGCGGCCGAATCGAGGTTGCTGATCGTGCCGAACTTGGTGGTCGCCGTGGGCGCGCGCAACACACCCGGCGGCACGACGATGCTGCTCGGCTGGCCCGTGGTGATCACGTCCCCGGTGACCGGATTGATCGCGGTATACCCCTGGACAGGCAGCCCATCGGGCGTCACCAGCATGCCGTCGGCGTCGAACGAGAAATCCCCCGCCCGTGTGTACGACCGGTTGTTGGCGTCGCCGACGACGAAGAAGCCGTTGCCTTGAATGGCGACGTTGGTGGGCACCCCGGTGTTCTCAATGCCCCCCTGCTTGAAGCTCGGGGAGATCGAGCCGGTCATCACGCCCAGGCCGACCTGCATGGGATTGGCGCTCGATCCGCCCACCGACTGGCTCACCAGATCCATGAACTGGACCGTGCTGGCCTTGAAGCCAATCGTGTTGATGTTGGCCAGGTTGTTGCCGATCACATTCAGCTTCTGCTGGTTGACGTTGAGCCCGGACAGACTCGAGGAGAAACCCATTTACTTGGCCTCCGGCGACGGGGTGGCGTCGGTGACCGACCCCACCTGGTTGAAGAACTTCGACATCGATTCGAGCTTCGTGTTTACCTGCTGCAATTGTTCGAGCGCGGAGAACTGCGCCAACTGCGCAAGGAATTCACCGTCGGCCTGCGGCTGGGTCGGGTCCTGATGCTGGAGCTGCGTCAGCAGCAGCCGCATGAACGCGTCGCGGCCGAGCGCATCCTGCATCGTCGTACCGGGGGAAGACGCGCCGGCTTGGCTGGTGTTCGTCGTGGAATCAATCGTCATCGTTCGTAGCCTCTCCGCCGGCGGCATGCGTGAGATACCGCAGGTTCGCCGCCGTGTTCATCTCCCGGCTTTCGTGCCGGACCGTCTCGAGTTGATGCCGGTGCCAGGCCCGGTCGCGCAGCCGTTCGAGCACGCGACGCCGCTGGTGAGCGACACCGACCGAGGCGGTCGCGCGGTCGACGGTCGCGGCCGATGCCGCCGTGACCGTGCGGCACGCGTCCACCTCAAGTCGCTGTCTCCTTATCCAACTTTGGTGCCATCCGAGCCGCCAACCCTCGGCGCCCGCGTTTTGCGCGGCGGCCGAGGCGCCGGCGGCGTCGGCGGCGGCCTGCCGCGCCGTCCGCGCCCGCGCCTCGGCCTGATCCAGCGCGTTTTGCGCCTGAACCAGGCGCTGGCGCGCGGCGTCTTCTTCTTTCCGGCGAAGGTCGAGCACGACGGACGCGCGGAACCGGAAGGGGCGCATCGCCGTCAGAGCGACCGCAGGGCGCCGATGGCGTCGGGCAGCGTGTCGCTGGTGTCAGCGGGCTGACACAGGAAGGCCGAGACGGCCTCGCGTCGATCGAGCGCGGTATCGATGCGCGCATTGCTGCCGCGCACGTAGGCGCCGACACTGACCAGGTCGTCGCTATCGCGGAGCGTCGCCAGCCACTCGCGCACCTGGCCCGCCTTGCCGCGGTGTTCGGCGTCGGCCACCTGGGGCATGGTCCGGCTGATGCTCGCCAGGATGTCGATGGCGGGATAGTGGTTGCGCGCGGCCAGATCGCGCGAGAGCACGATGTGACCGTCGAGGATGCCACGGACCGCATCGGCGATCGGCTCGTTGGTGTCATCGCCTTCGACGAGCACGGAGTAGATGGCGGTGATGCTGCCGCTGCCGCGGACGTTGCCGGCGCGTTCGAGCAGGCCCGGCAGCAACGCGAAGACCGACGGCGGGTAGCCCTTGGCGGTCGGCGGTTCGCCGGCGGCGAGACCCACTTCGCGCTGCGCCATGGCGAACCGCGTGACCGAGTCCATCATCAGGAGGACGTTCTTCCCCTGATCGCGAAAATGTTCGGCGATGGCGGTCGCGCCATAGGCGGCGCGGAGGCGCACCAGTGGCGGGCTGTCCGAGGTGGACACGACGACGACCGCGCGCGACAGCCCGCTCGGCCCCAGGTCGTGCTCGAGAAAACTGCGCACCTCGCGTCCGCGCTCGCCGACCAGCGCCAGAACGACGACATCGGCTTGCGTGCCACGGGCCATCATGCCAAGCAGGGTGCTCTTGCCGACACCGCTGCCGCCGAACAGGCCGACGCGCTGGCCGCGGCCACAGGTCAGCAACCCGTCGATGGCGCGTACGCCGGTGCCGATCGGCGACGAAATCGGATCGCGCGCCAGGGGATTCATCGCGGCCGGCTTCAGCGGCATCCGGGCCTGCGCGCGGAGCGGCCCCTTGCCGTCGATCGGCTGGCCGAGACCATCGATCACGCGCCCGAGCAACGCCTCGCCCGCCGGCATTGAGAGCACGCCGCCGCGAGCGACAATGCGGTCGCCGGGACAGATGCCGGCGGTGTCGCCCAGCGGCACCGAGAGCAGGCGACCCTCGCGAAACCCGACAATTTCCATCGGCACGACGGCGCCGCCCCTGCGGCGCAACTCGCACACTTCGCCGATGCGGGCCTGCGGACCGATCGACTCCACCAGTAGTCCGACCACGCGCGATACCCGACCCATCATGGGCGCGGGCTCGGTGTCCCGAACCAGGTCGAAGTAAGCGTCGAGACTGATGGCGGCTGGATCAGCCGGCAAGTGACACCTGCGGCTGCAACGCCGTCGCCTCCGGGTGCGCACCGAGGAGCGCCGTCGCGAGCTCGGCAATCTGAGCGTCCGCGCTGACATCGATCAGGCCAAAGTCCGAGCGCACCAGACACCCACCCCGGCGCACGGCGGGATCGGCCACCACCTGCACCGCGCCGGTGGCGGCATGGCCGCTCGCACCGGCCGTCGCCGCGTAGTCAGCGGGATGCAGACGGATCGTGGCGTTGGCGACTTCACCCATGCGCTCCAGCGCCACCCGCGCCATGGCCGCAACCAGGTCGGTATCGAGGCTGATCTCGCGATGGACGATGCGCCTGGCCATGGCCACCGCCAGCTGAACGACCTGGCGTTCTGTCTTCTGCAGAATCTCGACGCGAAGAACGGTCAGTTCCTCGATCGTCTGCCCGAGCCGGCGCAGCACCTGATCGGTGCGCGCGGCCGCGGCTTCCACGCCGGCCCGTTCCCCCTGGGCAAACCCCTGCGCAAAGGCTTCGCGTTCGACCAGGGCCAGGTCGATCCCGGATGTCGGCGGAGTGATGGCCGCAGTCGTCAGGACATGCGGCGCGCTCAGGGTCGACAGCCCGCCCGCCCGCCCGTCGGACCAGTCAAACGGCTGCGTCTCGACCCCAAGGGCCATCCGTCGCGCCTTAGACGACATAGGGCTCGCCCGCTCCCGCGCCGGTCGTAATCACGCCTTCCTCCTCGAGCTTGCGCGCGATGGCCACAATGTCCTGCTGTGCTTTCTCCACGTCCCTCAGCCGAACCGCGCCCAGGATTTCCATCTCCTCCTTCAGGAGATCGGCAGACCGCTTCGACATGTTGCCGAAGAATCGCTGCCGAATGTCCTCACTGGCGCCTTTCAAGGCCACCGTCAGGCTCTTCTTGTCGGCCCGATTGACGATTTCACGAATCCCCACGTCCTCGATGGCCAGGAGGTCTTCGAAGACGAACATGAGGTTCCGAATCTGGACCGCCAGATCCTGTGAATGCGCCTCGATTCGCTCGAGGGCGGGCTGGCTGACGCCCCGCTCCAGCCGGTTGAACAACTCGGCGACGGCGCGCACCCCGCCGTGCTGCTCACGTGACGGGCCGCCCAGCGACTTGAGCCGTTGATCGATCACGCCGGAAATCCGGCTGATCACCTCAGGCGGGATATCCTCGATCTTGGCCATTCGCATCAGCACGTCCGCCTGCATTTCCTCGGGGAGCTGCGTCACCAGTTGGGCCGCGGACGTGGCGTTGAGGTGGGCCAGGATGAGCGCGATGGTCTGCGGATGCTCGCCCAGAATGAATTTGGACAGCTGCAGCGGATTGGCCTTCTCGAGCGTCTGAAACCCCGCCGACACGTTCACCGAGCGGATGACGCGATCGAGAATGCGGCGCGACATGTCCGGCCCCATGGCCTTCGACAACAGACGCCGGGCATGCTCCACGCCGCCGCTCGAGATGTAGTCGGACGCCGCGGTCATCTGGTGGAACTCGCCGAGCACCTGCTCCCCCAACTCCGGCCCCACCTTGCCGAGCGACGCGACTTCCTTGGCGATGCGTTCGATTTCGTCTTCCTGCAGGTGCTTGAACAGCTTCGATGACGTCTCCTCGCCCAGCGCCATCATTACGATGGCGGCTTTGCGGGCGCCGCTGATCGGCTTGGCTGCGGCGGTCACGAGAGGCTACCGCTCCTCATCCACGAGCAGGGACCGCACCAGGCGGGCCATGAGTTCGGGTTCTTCGTCGGCCTTCTTGGCAATGCGTCTGGTCAGCGCCGGCAGGCGCTGGGTTTCGGCGCGTGCGGGAGCGAGGTCGGCGTCGAGTTGCGCTTCGATGTCACCTTCGAGGTCTGCCACGGTGCGGCTCCCCTGCAGGGCCGCGGGAGCCAGCTCGAAGCTGGCGTGGGCACGGCCGGCCGGGAATGCCGCGCGCACCATCGGCCGCAGCACCATCGTAAAGGCCAGGATCACCAGCATCAGCACGCCCACCAGGCGCAGAATCTGCGGCCCGCTGTCCAGGACCGCCGGGGGAATCACCTTCCACCACGCCCCGGCGTCGGGAGCGAGCTCGAGCGGCGCTTCATCAAACGCGATGTTCTCCACCGTGACCTGGTCCCCGCGCTCCGTGTCCAGACCGATGGCCGCGGCCACCAGGCGCTGGATGCGTTCGATGTCCTGGGGGCTGCGCGGTTTGCTGGTCGCCGGCGTCTGCCCGTCGCCGGGCAGGCGCACGTCGTCGACGATGACCGCCACCGACAGCCGCGCCACCTGTCCGCGGGGGGCGATGGTGTGCCGTGTCAGTTTGTTGACTTCGTAATTGACCGTTTCCGTGGACCGGCCGGCCAGTACCGGAACCGGCGACGCCGCCACGCCGCGCGGCGTCTGGTTCAGCGCCGGCACGGCATTGGCGCGGGCACCCGAGACGCCCAGCGCGCCAGGCGTGCTTCCGGTATCGGAACTCGACTGGCGGCTGCGGACGACCGTGGTTGGATCCCACCGCTCTTCGGTCTGCTCTTCGCTGTTACCGTTCAAACGCGCCGACACATTCGCCCGCACGTGTCCGACGCCAACGACCGGCTCGATCAGGGCGACGACCTTGGCCGACAGGTCGCGCTCCAATTGCTGCTGGCGCTCGAGCGGCAGGCCCGCGGCCGCCTCCTCGTCGCGCTCGGCGGTGTGCGACAACGGCCGGCCAAACGTATCGATGATGACCACCGACTCGGGCCGCAACGACTCGACGCTGCTGGCCACCAAGCCCGCGATGCCGGCGACGGTGGACGGCGCCAGCGGTCGCTTGCTGCGGAGCTTGAGCACCACCGACGCCTTGGCCTGCTGGACCGACTCGGTGAACAGGGAATCTTTGGCGGGGGCGATGTGGACGCGCGCGCTCGCCACCTCGGCGATCGTGGAAATCGTCCGGGCGAGCTCACCCTCCAGCCCCCGGCGGAAATTCACCTGTTCGAGGAATTCCGTGGTGCCAAACGCGGTGCGATCGAAGACCTCGAACCCGATGCGACCCGTCGTCGGGAGTCCCTGCGACGCCATGTCGAGCCGCAGTTCATCGGCTCGCTCGGCCGGCACGCGGACCGCCGTGCCGCCGGCATCAAGCAGGTACGGCACCTTGGCGTCCTTCAGACGGGTGGTGACCGCGGCGGCTGATTCGGCATCGAGACCCGAATAGAGCAGGGTGTAGGTCGGCACGTTGAGCCAGTACGCCGAGCCGGCCACCAACGCGACCACGGCGACGAAGACCACCGCCAGGGTGGTCACCTGGCGGGTGGTCAGCGTGCCGGACAGGCGCTTGAGGTGCGCGAGTATCTGGTCGGGATTCACGGTGGTGGCGCGCTAGATGGGCATCCGCATGACGTCTTGATACGCCTGCACCAGCTTGTTGCGAATCTGAACGGTGAGCTGGAGCGTCGTTTCCGCGCGCTGGAGGGAAAGCATCGCCTCGTAGGCGTCGCCCTTGCCCTGCACCATGTCGACGATGGCGGTATTGGCCGCCCCGGCCGATTCATCGACCGCGGCGAGCAGACCCGACAGCGAATCGGCAAACCCACCCGAAGGCGCCGGTCCGGTGGACGACCCGGGCGCCCCCGTCGCAGGAGTACCGGCGGGCGAGACACTCGACAGCGCGGCCGGGCGTGAGCCAATTGGGGTTATCGCCATGGCGTTATCGGCCGAGTTCCAGCGAGCGTTGAATGGTGTCGCGAATCACGTTGATCGCCATCAGATTGGCCTGATAGGCGCGCGCGGCGCCGAGCATGTCAACCATTTCCTCGGCCACATCGACGTTCGGGACCGACACATACCCGTCCGGGCCCGCATCCGGATGCGACGGCTCGTAGCGCACGCGAAAGGGTTCCTGGTCTTCGAGCACCTGGACCACCTCCACGCCCGCCGTCCCCGCCTCGCCGAGCGCGGCCTCGAACGCATTCACGGGTGCGGCCGCCAGGACGACTTCGCGGCGGCGGTAGGGTTGCCCGTCAGGTCCGCGGGTGGACTCGGCGTTGGCGAGGTTCGAGACCGCGACTTCTATACGAGCCCGCTGCGCGTTGAGCGCGGACGCACCGGCCGCGACGGCGTTGCCGAGGGTCGACATGATTACCGGCCCTCGTTGATGGCGTAGCGGACCAGTCGGAACTTCGCGGCCAGGGCCGTCTGGGCGGCACTGAAATCGCCGGACGCGCGGTTCAGGGCGATCAGTTCGCGATCCAACTGGACGTTGTTACCGTCGCGTCGAGACGCCAGGCCTTCCGTTTCCTGCAGCGTCGACTCGCGGCCGGCCTCAGTGCTGCCGCCCATGTGGCCGGCATGCGTTGTGGACAAGGAACCGATCTCGGCGTTCAAGGCTTCGGCGAACGACGCGTCGCGCGTTCGATAGCCAGGCGTCTCAAGATTCGCGAGGTTGCTCGCGGCGGCCGACTGCCGTTGAACGGCCGCGGACATTTGACGGCGAAGAGCCGTCAGGATGGCACCGTCAGTAATGTCGCTCACGATGGCCATCAGCTAGCAAGACTGATGCCTGATCTGCGAGGGACCCGACGCGGCTCACCAGGGCGGGAAATGCAGCCAGCTGATGTGTCGGCGCGCCGACACGTCAGAGACGGTGGACCGGTGATCGGAGCGCTTGATCGAGCCGTGTCTCGATCCTCGCCAGCGCGGTCTCAATTCTAATCATTCTCATTTCATCCAGCGTGGTCACCGCCGCTGGCGCCATCTCCACGATGACAGCGTCTCTATTTCTGCCATTTGCCCTAGGCTCCGGTGGGATCTGCTGATCTCGGGCCGCACTTTCCAGTTGCGTTCGATCCGCGATGCGACCGAGGACGACACTTAACTGACCCATCGAGAATGGTTTAGCCAGATAGTCGTAGGCGCCGACGCGAACCGCCTGCACGGCGGAATCCAAGGACGCGTAACCGGTCATGATCACCACGTAGCAGTTCGGATTGGCGTGGCGAGCCGCCTGAAGAACAGCGAAGCCATCGGCGCCTGGCAAACTCAGATCGGTGAGTACGAGACCGAACCGCCCATTCGACCGTTGTAAGGTCGCAATCGCCGCCCGGCCGTCGCTCGCCCCGGTGACCGGAACCCGCAACTCGTTGAAATACGACAGGATAAGGTCGATAATGCCGCCATCATCGTCAACGACCAAGACCTCCCAAGGCAGATTTGCGGCGTCAGTTGGCATACGGGTTGCTCATGCGGATTGCTCATGCGACTAGCTCAGCCTCGATCCAGTGTCTGATCTACAATCGGCGCTGCACAAGAAAAGTGCAGTGGCCTGAACAAGTAAACTTCGAGGCTCTCGAAACCTTATGTCACAGCGCTTCCAGCCCACCGTTCTCGTCGTCGAAGACGAAACCGATCTCCGGCAATTAATCGCCGAGTCGCTCGAGGCCAAAGGTTTTGCCGTCGCTCAGGCGACTGATGCCGCCGACGCGACGTCACGCCTTGAGAGCTTTGCTTACGACGGGCTCGTGGTGGATCTGCGACTGCCGGACGCGGACGGGATGGACGTCCTGGACGCCGCCCTGGCCCGCTACCCCGAACTCCGTGCGGTGGTCATCACCGGATGGGGCGGCGTGGAGGAGGCCGTGAAGGCGATCAGGCGCGGCGCGATCGACTTTTTGATCAAGCCCTTCCAACTCGTGCAGCTCGCTCAGGTCCTCCACACGGGCATCAACGAACGGCGGCTCGAGCACGAGAACGCCGCATTGCGAGCGCAACTGCACGACCGCTTCGGATTCGCCAATGTCGTCGGCCGAAGCGCGGCGATGCAGCAGGTGTTCGCATCGCTCGAACTGATCGCGCCGATGAACAGCACGGTCCTGATTCAGGGTGAGACCGGCACTGGCAAGGAGCTCATCGCGCGGACGATTCACTACAACAGCCCGCGGCGCGACCAGCACTTCGTCGCGTTCAATGCCGCGGCCATTCCCGAGGGTCTCGTCGAGGCCGAACTGTTCGGCCACGTCAAAGGGGCGTTCACGGGCGCCGTCAATTCCCGGGTGGGACGCTTCGAGCTGGCGCATAAGGGCACCCTCTTCATCGACGAGGTCGCGTCGATGTCGCTGCCGCTGCAGGCCAAGCTGCTGCGGGCGCTGCAGGAACGGGAGATCGAACGGGTTGGCGAGTCGCGCCCGTTCAAGTTCGATATCCGGCTGATCGCGGCCGCCAACGTCGACCTGCGCAAGGCGGTCAAGGACGGCAGCTTCCGCGAGGACTTGTTCTACCGCCTCAATGTGGTGCCGGTGACGTTGCCGCCGCTGCGGGCGCGACGCGAGGACATTGCGCTCCTGGCGCAACACTTCGTGGCGAAGTCATGCAAGCACAACGGCATTCCGGCACGCTCGATCAGCCAGGCTGCCATCCGCCTGCTGATGGACCACCCGTGGCCGGGTAACATTCGGCAACTCGAAAACGCGATCGAACACGCGGTGGCGGTGAGCGGAGCGGAACGCGAGCTCCTTCCGTCCATGCTGCCCGAGGACCTGCGGAACCCCGACCGTTCGTCAATGTTGACGCCGGTCACCATTCCGGATGAGGGGCTCGACTTCGTCGCCATCATGACCCAGCTCGAACGCGAGCTCATCCTGCGCGGGCTCGAGAAGACCGGCGGCAACAAGCGCCAGGCGGCGCGGCTGCTCAACCTGAGCCGGACGACGCTGATCGACAAACTGCAACGGCTCGGCGGAACGGTCGGTATCTCAGCAGCGTGACACGGGCAGTCTCAGCGTGAACGCGGCGCCGGCCGCCGGCGTTGAGACCGCCGTCAGCGTGCCGTGATCGCGGCCAGCCAGCCATCGCGACACGCACAGCCCGATGCCCAGATCGTCGACCGGCCCGTCCCGCCAGAGCCGCGCTTCGAAGATGGCTTCGGCCTGCTCGGCGGGAAACCCAGGACCATTGTCGGCGACGGTGAACGAGCCACAGCCGTCGTCGTGCGCCACGGTCAACCGCAGCGCGCCCCCGCGAACGCCGGCCAAGGCCCGCTCGGCATTGATGATGAGGTTCAGCACAATCTGAAGGACGCGCCGGCGACAGGCCTCGACCCTGACACGTTCGCCTTCGATGACCGGCGCCAGCTGCAGCCGGTTGAGGCTGTGGCGGCGCAGCACGAGCGCACACTCCGCCACGTCGATGAGGTCGACGGCCGCCACCGGGCTCTCGACTTCCTTGACGAACGAGGTCAGGTCCGCGAGTAATCCGGTCGCGCGCTGGCTGTGCACACCGATGGCGGCCACCCGCCGCACCGCCGCCTCGGACTGGATCGACCCCACCTGCAACAACTCGGCGCTCCCGCCAACGACCTGGAGCGCGTTGTTGACGTCGTGAACGGTTCCCGTCAGGACACGCCCGACCAGCGACAGGCGATTCGCGCGTTCAAGCCACTGCGGCGAGGGGAGTTGTTGGGCTGTCGACATCGTTGCCTCGTGGCGGCCGGCTGGCCCCTGAAATCGTGGATTCAACCCGGCGATGCATCTGCCGATTCAATTCAGCGAGGACGTTCCTCTCAACTAGTTATCGGAGTAACCATGCGTTTCTTGATTGTCGACGATTCGAGCACGATGCGGCGCATCATCATCAACACGCTCAACAAACTGGGACACACCGACTGTCACGAGGCGGCAAACGGCCGGGAAGGCATCGACCGCCTCTCCAGCACGCCGGTCGACCTCGTCATCACCGACTGGAACATGCCGGAGATGGGAGGCATTGAGTTCGTCAAGGCGATCCGCACCAACGACGCCACGAAGAAGCTGCCGGTGCTGATGGTGACCACCAACGCCGCCGAAGACGATATCAAAGAAGCCTTGCGGGCCGGCGTCAACAACTACGTCGTCAAGCCGTTTACGCCCGATACCATCAGGGACAAGATTGAAGGCGCCATCCGGGCGTGATCCGCATCCCATCGAGAGACCCGTCATGACAATCTCATCCCAACTGCTTGCGAGCCTGGTGACCGCCACCGAGGAAGTGTTCGAAACCATGGTTTTCAAGCCCCTCGTCAGGGTGCCGCCGGCCTCCGGCCCGCGGCAATCCGGCGTCGTCGCCTCGGTCGCGTTCGCGGGACACCGCCGTGGCATGGTGTCGATTCACAGCTCGCTGGCGGCCGCGCGCGACATCACCGGCGCGATGCTGGGGATGCCGTGCGAGACAGTCAACGGCGAAATGCCCGACGCCATGGGCGAGGTCGCCAACATGGTGGCCGGGACGTTCCGCAACAAGCTGGCGGCCGTGGAACCGGCCTCGGACATCGCCGTGCCGATGGTGACGATCGGCTCGGATTTCACGACCAAGTACTCGCACGCCGTCCGCCGGGCTGAATGCGCGTTCGAGATGGAAGGGCACTGCGTGTCGGTGGACCTCATCCTGATCGGTGACGAACCGGCCCGGACGCGGCCCGCCTGAGTCCGGCTCACGGACGGGCCGATTCCCACTGCCGTTCGGGCTAGTCGTCCGACTTCCGCGGGCGCAGGTTCTGCTGGAGGATGCGCTTGCGGAGGCGGATGCTCTTCGGCGTCACTTCCACCAGTTCGTCGTCGTTGATGAACTCGACGGCGACTTCCAGCCCCATCAGGTGGGGCGGGACCAGGCGAATGGCGTCGTCGGCGCCGGACGACCGCATGTTGGTCTGCTTCTTCTCGCGGCAGATGTTGACGTCGAGGTCGTTGGTGCGCGAGTTCTCGCCGATCAGCATGCCTTCGTAGACCTGGGTCGTCGGCTCGATGAAGATGGTGCCGCGCTCCTGCATGCTGGCAATCGCGTAGGCGGTGGCCACGCCGGTGCGGTCGGAGACCAGCGTGCCGTTGGCGCGCGCCGCGATCGGCCCGTGCCACGGCTCCCATCCGGCGAAGATGTGATTGATGATGCCGGTGCCCTTGGTGTCGGTGAGGAACTGCGAGCGGAAGCCGATCAGGCCGCGGGCCGGGATGCGGAACTCGAGGCGCACGCGGCCGCTGCCGTTGTTCACCATCTTGGTCATGGTGCCCTTGCGGATGCCGCACATGGCGATCACCACGCCCTGGAACTCCTCGGCCACGTCGATGACCAGTTCCTCCACCGGCTCCATGCGAACGCCGTCAATCTCCTTGACGACGATCTCGGGACGCGACACCTGCATCTCGAACCCTTCGCGGCGCATCATCTCGATCAGGATCGCCAGTTGCAGTTCGCCGCGGCCGAGCACCTTGAACTGCTCCGGCGTCTCGGTCGGCTCCACCCTGATCGAGACGTTGCCGAGCAGTTCCTTCTCGAGGCGCTCCTTGAGGTGGCGCGAGGTCAGGTAGTTGCCGTCCCGTCCCGCCATCGGCGAGGTGTTGACGCCGAAGATCATCGACACCGTCGGCTCGTCCACGGCCACCGGCGGAATCGGCTTGGGATTGTCCGGATCGGCGATGGTCTCGCCGATGGTGATGTCGTCGATGCCGGCCAGGCAGACAATGTCGCCGGCCGCCGCCTCTTCGATTTCGACGCGCTTCAGGCCTTCGAACGAAAACAGCTTGGTGACCTTGGTTTCCTTGTATTTGCCATCGAGCTTGCAAATCACCACCGGGCTGTTCAGGCGGACCTTGCCGTTGGAAATGCGCCCGATGGCGATGCGGCCCAGGTAGTCACTGGAGTCGAGGTTCGACACCAGCATCTGGAGCGGCGCGTTGACGTCGCCGCGCGGCGGCGGCACGTTGTGAATGATGGCTTCGAACAGCGGCCGCAGGTCTTCCCCGGGCACGTCGAGGCTGGTGCTGGCGGTGCCGGCGCGACCGCTCGTGAACAGCACCGGGAACTCGATCTGCTCTTCGGTGGCGTCGAGGTCGATGAACAGGTCATAGACCTCGTTCAGGACTTCCATCGACCGCGCGTCGGCGCGATCGATCTTGTTGATGACCACAATCGGCGGCAGGCCGCGTTCGAAGGCCTTGCGCAACACGAAGCGCGTCTGCGGGAGCGGCCCTTCGGCCGCGTCAACCAGCAGCACGACGCCGTCGGCCATCGACAGCACGCGCTCGACTTCCCCGCCGAAGTCGGCGTGGCCGGGCGTGTCCATGATGTTGATCAGCGTCTCGCCGTAGTGGACGGCGGTGTTCTTGGCCAGGATGGTGATGCCGCGCTCGCGTTCGAGCTCGTTGCTGTCCATCGCCCGTTCGGTAATGCGTTCGTTGGCCCGGAAGACGCCGCCCTGGCGGAACATGGCGTCAACAAGCGTGGTCTTGCCGTGATCGACGTGCGCGATGATGGCGACGTTGCGACGAAGAGGATTGGCTACAGGAGCGGTCTTCAGCGTAGAAAGCATCTCACCAGTATACAGGGGATCAGGGATCTGCCTCTCCGGCGCGGGTCCGCCAGCGCTTTCGGGCCGGCCTCTCGCTGCGGCGTCCGCGGGTGCCTGGTTGAGCTGGTCAACTCCGTAGATTCTGGAGCCAAACGCGCCGAATGGGATGTGGCCGGCATGACCGCGGCAACGGCGGTGGCCAGGTCAAGCGGCGGAAGTCGCCGCCGCGGGCGCCGGTTCGCTGAGCCGGCGGCGCACGATCGTGCTGATACTCGAAATCACGACACCCGCCACCAGCAAGATCACCAGATCGAAATGGTCGCGGGACCACATCGCCAGCGACTCACCGCCGTGCTGTTGATCCTCCAGGAATTCGAGCAAGGGGATGACCACGGCCACGCCGAGCAAGCCATTGTGCTCACTCAAGACGCGCTTCCACAGGAACGGGCCGGCGGGACTCTTCCACTGAGACGGGCGTGGCACAAAGGCCGGAGTGCGCGCCGCCCACGCATCGAACGTCTCTCTGAACGTCTGGCGCAGGAACGCCTCTTCCACCAGCATGACCCGCTCGATGTAGAGCCAGTAGACCAGCGCGACGATCACGACGAGCCACCACACCCGCAGCGACATCGCGGCGCCCACCCACATGAGCCCGCTGCCCAGATACAGCGGGTGCCGGACGATCGAGTACATCCCCGTGGAGTTGAGCGCAGGGGCGCGCAGGCGGTGCGTATCCCTGGAGGACGTGCCATCCGGGGCAAACCCGACGGCCGTGCAGCGAACCGCGACCCCGGCAAACGCCACGGAGAGGGCCAGCCACTGGACCACCAGCGTCCAGGTCGGGCCGAGCCAGGCCTCGACGCGCCACGACTCAGGCATCGCCAGGAGCACGACTGGCAGCAGGACCAGCGGGACCACGCTTCGGGAGGCGAACAGCCGGCGGCCCTGTGAGGACAATCGTTCCGCGAGGTTCATAGCTGGTAACAGTCTAGCAAACCGCCGTATCATCGTGCCCATGCCGCTCTACGAATACGAGTGCCGCGACTGCAGCCACCACTTCGAGCTGCTGGTGCGCGAGGCGACCCGCATGGAATGCCCGAAGTGCGCGAGCGTCGAAATCGACAAACAGTTATCGGTGTTCGCCGTCAGTGCGCCCGGCGGCGGAGCCATCAGCCGAAGCGCCGGGCCGGCCGCGTGCGGCGCCTGCGGCGACCCGCGCGGCGCCGGCAGCTGCCGGAACTGAGGGACCCATGAGACGCCTCCCAGTTCTCGTTGTTGCCGTCACCCTGGCGATTGCCGCGTTCGGCACGTGGCTGAGCGCCGCCAGCACCACGCAAGGCCCCGCGCCCATCAATCCACAGGCAATCGGCTCTCCCGCGGCCGCCAACTCCGCCCAGCCGCAGATGTCGGTGTCGTCGCGAGGCGTCCTCCTGAGCTGGATTGAGCGCGCCGGCGAGCTCGCCACGCTGAAGTTTGCCGAGCGCACGGCCTCGGGCTGGACCGAGGCGCGCACCGTCGCGTCGGGCCGCGACTGGTTCGTCAACTGGGCCGACGTGCCGTCGGTCATGCGCCTGCCGTCGGGCACGCTCGTCGCCCATTGGCTCCAGAAGAGCGGCGCCGACACCTATGCCTACGACGTGCGGCTGTCGTATTCCAAGGACGAGGGCAAAACCTGGTCGGCGTCGTTCATTCCCCACCACGACGGCACCAGGACCGAACACGGCTTCGCGTCGCTGTTTCCGCTCGGCGACGGCCTGGGCGCCGTGTGGTTGGACGGTCGAAATATGAAGTCGGCGGCCGGACACGACGAGCACGGCGGTGACGGCGGAGTCATGACCGTGCACTTCGCGCGCTTCGACCGCGACTGGAAGCAGGTGGAAGAGTCGGCCGTGGATGCCCGGGTCTGCGAATGCTGCCCCACCGCGGTCACCGTGACGAGCGAAGGCGTCATCGCCGCATTCCGCGACCGCAGCCCCAATGAGATTCGCGACATCTATACCTCGCGCCTCGTCAACGGCAACTGGTCGGAGCCGGCGGCAGTGCATGCGGATGGCTGGAACATCGCGGCCTGTCCGGTGAACGGCCCCGCGCTCAGCGCAATTGGCCGCAACGTCGCGGCCTCGTGGTTCACGGTGAAGGCCGACCAGGGCCAGGCCTACCTCGCCTTCTCGGCCGACGCCGGCCGCACCTACGGCGCGCCGATCCGCGTCGACGATGGCGGATCGCTTGGGCGCGTGGATGTGGCGCTGGTGCCTGATGGCAGCGCCGCGGTGGCGACATGGATCGAGTTCGCGGATCAGCGCTCGCAGTTCCGCGCCCGCCGCATCGACCGCAACGGTGCGCGCACGGCGCCGGTGACCATTGCCGGCCTCGCCGCCGGGCGCGCCAGCGGCTACCCGCGCATGGCTCTCAACGACCGCGAACTGGTGTTCGCGTGGACCGAGTCGGGCGCCGGCGGCGCGATGCAAGTGAAGACCGCCTCGGCGCGGCTGCCCTAGCCGGTTCGACCCCATGAAGCGCGCCCTGCGAGTCGCGGCCTGGCTGGCCTTCCTGTTGGTCCTGGTGGTCGCCGGTGCGCTGCTGTTCCTGCAAGGACGCGGCGTCAGCGCGCGGCCGCAGCCGTCGTGGATCGAAGCGCGCACGGCGCTGTTCCTCCGCGGCTGGCTCACGCCACCCACCTACAAGGGATTGAGGAACCCGGTGTCGGCGACGCCCGCCAACTTCGCCTCGGCGCGCCAGCACTTCGCCGATCACTGCGCGAGCTGCCACGCCAACGACGGCAGCGGCGCCACCGAAATGGGCCGGTCGTTCTATCCCAAGACGCCCGACATGCGCCTGCCGCGCACGC
Organism: Vicinamibacterales bacterium; assembly: GCA_041659285.1. Lineage (NCBI taxonomy): Bacteria > Pseudomonadati > Acidobacteriota > Vicinamibacteria > Vicinamibacterales > Vicinamibacterales bacterium. Next base: position 191,897 of record JBAZYO010000002.1, read on the forward strand.
AGGACCTGAGCGACGGCGAGTTGTTCTACTTCATCGAGAACGGCGTGCGCTTGACCGGCATGCCGGCGTGGAGCACCGGGACGCTGGAGGGCGAGAAAGCCAGTTGGGAGCTGGTGCATTTCATCCGCCGGCTGTCCACGCTCACGCCGGACGACATCGCGGAGATGGAGCGCTTCAACCCCACTTCCCGCGCGCAACTGGAAGAGGAACAGAAAGTCGAAGAGTTCCTGAAGGGCGAAACCCCCGAGCCGCCCGCAGCCCCAGAGGCCCCAGCGGCGCCCGCGCACGTCCACCCCGACCCGCCCAAACCGCCCTCCCCTTAGGCCCGCCTACGCTCGCGCGTTGCCCAAGCGAGCTTCGGCGAGGTCCCGCCGACCTGTCCGCCGGAGCTTCAGCGCAGGCGGAAGCGGCCTTCGGCCGCGAAGGCGGACACCTTGACACCTATACCCCCCTCCGGTATCTAATAGGGGCAGGGGGTATCACATGAACGTTGTCGAGAAGACCGTCGTCATCGGCGGCATGAGCTGCGGCGGGTGCGTCGCCAGCCTGACCCGGGTGCTGAACACCGTCCCGGGCATCGAACCACTCAAGATCGAGGTCGGCAAGGCCCGCCTGCGGGTGGACGCCGACCTGGTCACGCCGGAGGCCCTGGCAGCCGCGGTCGGTCGCGCCGGGTTCTCGGTGGTCAGCCAGGAGTAGTCATGGACGTGAAGATCACGCTGCCGGTTGAAGGCATGACCTGTGCGGCGTGCCAGGCCAACGTGCAGCGCACGCTGACCGCCGCGCCCGGCGTGAGCAAGGCCGCGGTCAACCTGATGACCGCGGAGGCCACGGTCAACTACGACCCGGCCACCACGGATCCCGCGCGAATTGTCGCCGCCATCAACGACACCGGTTACGTCTCGCGCCTGCCGGTGGCGGGCGAGGCGCCGCCGGACGAAGACGCCAAAGAACTCGCCCAACGGCACGAGTACGCGTCGCTGCGGACCAAGTCGCTGGTCAGCCTCGTCCTGGGCGCGGCGGCGATGGTGGCCTCGATGCCGCTGATGGGCGGTGCCACTCCGCATGCCGCGCACACCGGCGACCCGCTGTTGCGTTGGGCGATGACCGCCGTCGATCCGCCAGTGCGGGCGGCGTTGCCCTGGTTGTATGCCATCGATCCCAACTCGCTGACGCTTGGGCTGCTGGCCGCCACCGTGGTGGTGATGGCGTGGGCCGGGCATCATTTCTACACCCGCGCATGGGCCGGCATTCGCCATCGCTCGGCCGACATGAACACACTGATCGCGGTCGGCACCGGCGCGGCATTTCTCTACTCGGTGGCCGCGACGTTTGCGCCCGGGTGGTTCGCCGCCGACGGCGCCAGGCCGGACGTCTACTACGAGGCGGTGATCATCATCATTGCGCTGGTGCTCCTCGGTAACGCGATGGAGGCACGGGCCAAGACCCAGACCACGCGCGCGCTGCGCCAGCTGGCGAAGCTGCAGCCGTCAACCGCCCGCGTGCGGCGCGACGGCCGCGAACAGGATCTGCCCATTGCCGACGTGCGGGCCGGGGACCTCGTGCTGGTCCGTCCCGGCGAGCGCTTCCCCGTTGATGGCGAGATCACCAGCGGCAGCGGCGCCGTGGACGAGTCGATGCTCACCGGCGAATCGATGCCGGTGGAAAAAGCGGTTGGCGACCGCGTGATTGGCGCCACGGTCAACAACACCGCGGCCCTCGAAGTGCGCGCCACCGCGATTGGCGCCGCCAGCGTGCTCGCCCGCATCGTCACGCTGATGAAAGAGGCGCAGGGATCGCAGGCGCCCATCCAGAGGCTGGCGGATCGCATTTCGGCGGTGTTCGTCCCGGTGGTGATTTCCCTGGCCATTGCGACGTTCGCGGCGTGGATGGTGCTGCCGGAGACGCCGTCGTTCGTCTCGGCGCTGACCGCGGCGGTGGCGGTGTTGATCATCGCGTGCCCGTGCGCGATGGGCCTGGCGGTGCCCACGGCGGTGATGGTGGCGAGCGGGCGCGGCGCCGCGGCCGGCATCCTGATCAAGGGCGGCGAACCGCTCGAGCGGCTGGCGGCGGTCGACACCGTGGTGTTCGACAAGACCGGCACGCTCACCCAGGGGACGCCCCAGGTCGTGGACACCTTCGTGGCGCCCGGACACGACCGCGACGCGGTGCTGCGCCTGGCGGCTGCCGTCGAGGGCCGGTCGGAACATCCGCTGGCCAAGGCGGTGGTGGCCGCGGCACCGGTAACGTCGCCTTCACCTGCCGTCGAGAACGTGCTCGCGGTCCCCGGCAAGGGCGTCTCCGGCACGGTTGACGGCGTGCGCGTGATCGCCGGAACCGAAGCCTTGATGCGCGAGTCGGCGGTCGATGTGACGCCGCTCGAAGCCCATGCCCGCGAGTGGGCGGCCCACGCCAAGACCGTGGTGTATGTCGCGGTGGATGGCCGCGCCGCAGCCGCGTTTGCCATTGCCGACACGATGCGCCCCAACGCGAAGCAGGTGATCACCTCGCTGGCCGCGCACGGGCTGCGCACGGTCATGCTGACCGGTGACCGGCGGGCGACGGCTGACGCAGTGGCCGCGCAGGCCGGCGTCACCGAGGTAATCGCCGAGGTGTTGCCCGACGGCAAGGTCGGCGCCATCAAGTCGCTGCAGGCCGCGGGCCACGTAGTGGCGATGGTCGGCGACGGCCTCAACGACGCGCCGGCGCTCGCCCAGGCCGACATCGGCATGGCCATGGCGTCGGGCACCGATATCGCGGTAGACGCCGCCTCCGTGACCTTGATGCGGAGCGATCTCGCCAGCGTCACCCAGGCCATCGTCCTCGCCCGCAAGACGATGCGGACGATGAAGCAGAACCTGTTCTGGGCGTTCGTCTACAACGTGATTGGCATTCCGGTGGCGGCCGGCGTGCTGTATCCGGTGTTCGGCATCCTGCTCAGCCCGATCCTGGCCAGCGCCGCCATGGCGTTCAGCTCGGTGAGCGTCGTGTCCAACAGCCTGCGCCTCAGAGGAGTGAAACTGTCGTGAAGTCCGCACCTAAGCACATGAGCACCGCAGCACCTGAGCACTGTGGAGCTGAGCACCCCGAACACGCCGAGGGCGTGGATCCGGACATCAAAGACGCGAACCTGAAGCGCCTGCGCCGCATCGAAGGCCAGATCCGGGGCATCCACAAGATGGTGGAAGAGGATCGGTATTGCCCCGACATCATCACGCAGATCGCGTCGGCGCAAGAGGCGCTGCGCGGCGTGGGCCGGCAGTTGCTGCGCAATCACCTGAAGCACTGCGTGACGTCGGCGATCAAGAAGGGGCCGAAGGAAGCGGATGCCACCTATGACGAGATCCTGGAGCTCGTCTACCGTCATCTCCGGTAGGGCACCTCGTTCTCGTAGGGCACCCCTTTAAGGGGTGCCTACTTGAGCAGGTCGAGCGCGGTCACGAAGCGCGGCTCGATGTCCACCGGGATCGCCGTCAGCTTGTCCAACAGCGCCTTGGTCTGCGGCCGAATCACGCCGAGGGTGTCGATCATCGACTTGGCCTTGGCGTAGCTGCCTTCGGCCTGCAGCACCATGATGTCGCGCGTCAGCGCCGACACGCCGTCGCGGATCTTGGCGGTGTTGACGGCAAAGGTGCCGTCGCTGTTGATGGTGAAGCCGCCCTGGTCCAGCAGGTAATTCAGCTGGATGGCCTGGCCGCGGCCGTGCGCCTCGTTCACGCCGAAGCGGAGCGAGCGGAACGCCGAGGCCAGGAAGGTCGTGTACATCGACTGTTCGAGGCCCTTGTCCAACTGGCCCTTGTCGATCAGGAACTGCAGGGCGAACAGGCCGGAGATGTCGGCCTTCGCTTCCTCGATCGCGCTGTAGGTTTCCTTCAGCTCCTGGCGCACGGTAGTGGTGCGGCCGGCCACGACAATGTCGTGGGGACCGAGGCCGTGCATCAACTCGTGCATCAGGATGTGCGTGAAGAAGGCGTCGAAGGCAATGCTGCCCCGGTCGGCGGCGCCGAGGGCGACCTTCGAAATCGGCGTCAGCACCTTGTCGAACTTGGCCTGCTGGTTGTTCTTCAGCATCACCCGCTTGCTGCCCTTTTCGCGGATCACGCGCTCGTCGTTGGGCAGGTTGAACGCCGCCGTCTGCACGCCGCGATTGGCGTCGCCGGCGGAGAACACGGTGTTGACCACGGCGATGGGGGCCAGGGCGCCCAGCCGCTGGTTGCGGTACTTCGGGTCGATCGGCAGGTTGTTCTCGATCTCCTGCAGTGACCCCGCAAACTTCTTGAGCTTGTCGGACTCGCTCCGGTCCTTCACCGTGATGAACGCCTCGAACGCCGCCTTGTAGTTGAACCACTCGTCTTCGTAGACCTCGTAGGGCCCGATCGTCGGCTCGATCGTCGCGTCCAGCTCCATCCACTTGACGTCGCTGGCGTAGTAGTCGTTCGAGACGAACGCGGCGGCGCGCGATTCGAGGAACGCCTTCAAGGTGGGCTGCGCCGTGGCGGCCGCGGCGGCGCGCAGGTGTTGCGCAGCCAGGGCCAGCGCGCCCTGATACTCCGTGCTGTAGGGCACGGCGATCAACTTGCCGTCCGGCCCGCGGCGGATGGTCGTGAAGAACCCGGTGGCGCCGGCCTGGTCCGCGGGGCTCAGCGACGCGATCCACTTCTCCACTTCGGCCTTGGTGGCGCCGACAGGATAGAAGTTCGCCGACGCCGGCTTCTCAGGGGCGCCGGGCACGAACGACTCGTTGTGATCGAGCCGCGACCACGGGCCCTTGTTGACCAGGAACGCGTGCAGCCGCGCCCGGCCCATCGGCGACTCGTCCTTGACGAGCGTGTAGAGCATGGTCTCGTTGCCGGACCACACCTGCTCGAGAAAGAGCGAGTCCATGACCTGCGCGGCGCGGACCAGGTGAGCCAGCGCCTCACGTTCGTTGGCCGGCAACGCCGAGATGTCGGCGCTCAGGTCGGTCACCGCAAATCGGGCGGTCTTCCGCTGCAGGTCGGTCACCGCCTGGTCAGCCGCCTGGTCCGCGGCCCCGGCCGGCGTGGTAAACGCCTGCGCGCGGCACCCGGCCAACGCCAACACTAATGAAGCCGCCGCTACCGCCATGATGACCCGCCCCATGATTCACTCCCCGTCACAGTCGTTCCCGTCAAGAGTTGCCATCCCGTCAAGATGTGTCTTCCCGTCAAGCAGTGCGATCCCGGCAGGTGCCGCTAGTGAACGCCCGACGACCCCTGCAACATCGAGGGCTCCGCCCCAAGACGGCGAATGGCGGTTTCCCACATCGCATCGACCGGGGTCGTGAAAATCAGATCCGCTTCGACCGGGCACAGGAGCCAAGACGACTCGGCCAGCTCCACGTCCAGTTGTCCGGCGCCCCAGCCGGCATAGCCGACCACCATGCGCACGCCGGGGTCCGGCGCGGTCTCCAGCGTGCGCCGCACCAGCGCCGGCGACGCCGACAGGTAGACGCCCGACATCACCTCAAGGGCCTCCAGATCGAGCTCGGGCCGCGCCGTGAGAATCCACGCGCGGGTGGGCTCCACCGGGCCGCCCATGAACAAATGCATCTTCGGGTGGATGGTGAGGGGCTCGTCGGCCGTCACCACCGCCTGGGCCGGCTCCGGCATGCGGCGGTTCAGCACCAGCCCGAACGCGCCGTGCGCGCCGAACTCCGCGAGCAGGACCACCGTCTTCGAGAAGTTGGGGTCGATCATCTGGGGCATCGACACCAGCAGGACCGGGGCGAGGGAGGCGTTCGCCATACTCGATAGTAGATCAGACTGAGGCCCCGAGCCTCTCCTTCGCCCAGGCCACCGCGCCTTCCACCACCGGGGTGTGCGCGCTGTGCGCGGCGTTCTTCACGCCGTGACCGGGCCGGTCGAGCACCCGCGCCAGCCCGGCGTCTCCGCTGTTCCCAATCACCGTGGCGAGGTTGCGGCGCAGGCCCGACAGCGGCAGGTGGGTCATGGCGCTGCCCTTCACGAACTCGTGCAATTCCCGGTCGGTGCGCTGCCAGAGTTCGGCGGCGGCGGCGCCATGCCGCGGCGTGGCCGACCAGGCCGGGTCGGCGGTGAGCACCGGCGCCAGGTTCCACGGGCACACCTCCTGGCAAATGTCGCAGCCATAGGCGTGGTTGCCGAGGTGCGGGCGCTGCGCCTCGGGAATGGCGCCGTCCACTTCGATGGTGAGGTACGAGATGCACTTCGTGGCGTCGAGCACGTGCGGATCGACAATCGCGCCGGTGGGGCACGAGTCGATGCACAGCGTGCAGCCGCCGCACTGGTCGGTGGCCGGGGCATCGGCGTCGAGGGCCAGGCTCGTCGCCACGCCGCACAGGAACATGAACGAGCCGAGCTCCGGGTTGATGACGCAGCTGTTCTTGCCGATCCAACCCAGCCCCGCGTGCTGCGCGTAGACGCGTTCCTGCACGTGGTGCTTGTCCACGAAGATCGCCGACTCGAACGGTCCGGCCTGCTCGCCGCGCATCCACTCCACCAATCGCTCGAGCCGCTCGGCCAGCACGAGGTGATAGTCCTGCCCGCGCGCGTAGCGAGCGACCTGGATCGTCCCCGATTCCTGATCCCTGATCCCCGATCCCTGATCGGTGTTGTAGATGGCTCCCGCGACGATGACCGAGCGTGCTGAGGGAAGGAAATTCCGAATGTCAGCCCGCGCGTGGGCAGACCTATGGAGATAGATCATGTCGCCCGCGTAGCCGCGGGCGAGCCAGTCAGGCAGGAACGACAACTCCGGCAGCGCCGTGGCAGGCGCCACCCCGCAGAGGTCAAATCCGAGGGTGAGCGCCTGCTGCTTGGTCGATGCGGAGGTCAGCACATCATTTCGAGCTCTTCACCAGCTGCCGCAGCACGTACGGAAGGATGCCGCCGTGCGAGAAGGCAATCAGCTCTTCGGGCGTGTCGATGCGGGCCACCGCCGTGAACGTCTTGGTCGAGCCGTCTTCGGCCGTGGCGGTGACCGTCACTTCGGCGCGCGGCTTCAGCGCGGCGCCGGCCCCGGCCAACGCGAACGTCTCGCGCCCGGTGAGCCCGATGCCGGCCGCGTTCTGACCGTCCTGGAACTGCAGCGGCAGCACGCCCATGTTCACGAGGTTGCTGCGGTGGATGCGCTCGTAACTCTCCGCAATCACCGCCTTCACGCCGAGCAGCATGGTGCCCTTGGCCGCCCAGTCGCGCGACGAGCCGGAGCCGTATTCCTTGCCGGCAATCACCACCAGCGGCACGCCCGCCGCCTGGTACTTCATCGAGGCGTCGTAGATCGGCATCACCTCGCCACCGGGCAAGTACGCCGTCACGCCGCCCTCGATGCCCGGCACCATCTGGTTCTTGATGCGGGTGTTCGCGAAGGTGCCGCGCATCATCACCTCGTGGTTGCCGCGGCGGGCGCCGTAGGAGTTGAAGTCCTTCGGATCGACGCCATGCTCCATCAGGTACTTGCCTGCCGGGCTGTTCGCCTTGATGTTGCCGGCCGGCGAGATGTGGTCGGTCGTGATGCTGTCGCCGAGCACCGCCAGCGCGCGGGCGCCGGTGAGGTCGGACGGCGGCGCCGGCGTCATCGACAGGTTCTCGAGGAATGGCGGCTTGCGGATGTAGGTCGAATCCGCCTCCCACGCGAACCGATCGCCGGTCGGCACCGGCAGGTTCTTCCAGCGCTCCTGCCCTTCGAACACGTTCGCGTACTGCTGGCGATAGGCGTCGGCGGTCACGCTGTGCAGCATCGCCTGTTGAATTTCGCCGCTGGTCGGCCACAGGTCCTTCAGGTACACCGGCTTGCCGTCCGTGCCGGTCCCGAGCGGTTCGGTGGTGATGTCGATGTTCATCGACCCGGCCAGGGCGTAGGCCACGACGAGCGGCGGCGACGCCAGGTAATTGGCGCGCACTTCCTGCTGGATGCGGCCCTCGAAGTTGCGGTTGCCGCTCAGCACCGACGCCACGACCAGGCCGCGCTCGATGATCTCGGCCGACACCTCTTCGGGCAGCGGGCCGCTGTTGCCGATGCACGTGGTGCAGCCGTAGCCCACCAGGTTGAAGCCAATCTGATCGAGGTAGGTGTCGAGGCCGGCCCTCTTCAGGTAGTCGGTCACCACCTTCGAGCCCGGCGCGAGGCTGGTCTTCACCCACGGCTTGCGGGTGAGGCCCTTCTCCACCGCCTTCTTCGCCAGCAGGCCGGCGCCAATCATCACGCTCGGGTTCGAGGTGTTGGTGCAGCTCGTGATCGCGGCAATCACCACGGAGCCATGTTCGAGTTGGGTCGGCGTGGCCACGGCAGCGGCTGCGCCGCCCGGCCCTTGGCCTGAGCCTGTCGAAGGCTTCACGCCTTTCTTCAGTTCGTCGAGCGACCCGGCAAACGAGCCCTTCGCGTTCGACAGCGACACGCGATCCTGCGGACGCCGCGGTCCGGCGAGGCTGGGCACCACGCTGGCCAAATCCATCTCCATCGTCTCGGTATAGACCGCGTCCGGCGAGTCGGCGGTGCGGAAGATGCCCTGCGCCTTCGCATAGGCCTCGACCAGCGCCACCTGCGCGGCGTCGCGGCCCGTCAGGCGGAGGTAGTCGAGCGTCATGTCGTCGATCGGGAAGATCGCGACCGTCGCGCCGTACTCCGGGCACATGTTGCCGAGCGTGACGCGGTCGGCAATGGTGAGGTGCGCGAGGCCGGGACCGTAGAACTCCACGAACTTGCCGACGACACCCCGCTTGCGCAGCGCCTCGGTGATGGTCAGCACCAGGTCGGTGGCCGTGGCGCCCTCGGGCAACTGGCCCGACAGGCGGTAGCCGAGCACCTGCGGAATCAGCATCGAGCTGGGCTGGCCCAGCATGGCCGCCTCGGCTTCGATGCCGCCCACGCCCCATCCCACCACGCCGAGGCCGTTGACCATGGTCGTGTGCGAGTCGGTGCCGAACACCGTGTCGGGATACGCCACCGCGGTGCCGTTGTCTTCGTCACGGCAGACCACGCGGGCCAGATACTCGATGTTGACCTGGTGGACGATGCCGGTTTCCGGGGGAACGACGCGGAAGTTGCGGAAGCCGGTCTGGCCCCAGCGCAGGAACACGTAGCGCTCGCGGTTGCGGTGGTACTCGAGGTCCGCGTTCAGTTCCTTCGCGTTCGTGGTCCCGAAGTAATCGACCTGCACCGAGTGATCGATGACCAGTTCCACCGGCTGCAGCGGGTTCACCTTCTGCGGGTCGCCGCCGAGCGCAACGATGCCGTCGCGCATCGCCGCCAGGTCCACCACGCACGGCACCCCGGTGAAGTCCTGCAGCAGCACGCGGGCCGGCATGAACGACATTTCCTTCTCGCCGATGGTCTTCGGATCCCACGACGCCAGCGCGGTGATGTCGGCCGTCTTGACGAAGCCGTTATCCTCGCGGCGCAGCAGGTTCTCGAGCAGGATCTTCAGGGAATACGGCAACCGGGCCACGTTCGGGAACCCGGCCTTCTCGAGTGCGGGCAGGCTGAAGATGCTGACCGTATCGGCGCCGACGGACAATGAGCTGCGGGTCTTGAAACTATCGAGGCTGGACATGATGGCGATTAAGCTCCTAGGCTGATCCTACAGATTCTATCAAGGAACCTGCGCGGTCGCCGGGAGCACGTCGAAGCCAGCGTTCCCTACTTCATCCCGGGCCGGATCCCCCGTCCGCCGCCGAGGTGCTGGAAGTGACCAGAGCCGTTCCGGTCCGAGACCGTCATGACGCCAAGCGCGGGGCCTCCCTGCTCGAAGATGCTGTGGCGGAGCGCCATCATGATCCAGTCGTCCACCTCGACCACGCGATAGCGACGATCGGTGAACTGCGCGATCACCTGGTCGAGGGCCGCACGGACATCGCCGACCTTGGGATGAACAAGGACATCCACAAGCACCGCCTGCATCATGTTCAGGTTGTCGATGATGGCGGCCGTTCGCAGATGGGTTGTGACCAGTTCCGGGGCGATCGACGGCGCCAGAGGCAGTTCCGTGGGAAAGGCACTCGGTGGCTTCCCGGAGGACAGCTTCTGGTGGAACCGGTCCGTCACGATCTTCAGATCCCGGCGGCGGGCGGCGGTGCCGGCGGAGAGTTCCAACGGCTCCTCCGCCGCGAGCTGGAACCAATGCGAGGCCCAGACGAACCCCTTCAGCTTCGGGGTCTTCTTCTGGGGTGCGCCCGGCAGGCCGATCACGATTGACGTGTACGGGTGGTCGTAGAGGATGGTCATGTCCTTCGGCACGTCAGGAAGGGATGCCTCAGGACGGCTCAGGTACCGGTCGACGGCGTCGTCGAGCGCCGGCGTCCGGTCAGTCGTTTCCACCGTGGCGAGGATGGCCAAGGCCTCCCGGTGGAAGGCATGGGTCCGTCGGATGACCTCGGCGCCCCACGCACCGAGCACCGCGTACCCTGCGTCGGCCTCGGGATCCGGGCGCGAGTTCAGAGCACCCGCCGAGATACGGCGAGCCATGAGCCTGTAGGTCTCTGCCTCGTTCACCTTCCCTCGTCCGCGCGCGAGGGCTCCGTAGAGAACGCCGTGCGCACGCTCCATCCCGATCAGGAGGGAGTTCAGCTCCGGGTACTCGCGCACGAATGAAGCGGCCCGGCGCTCAGTCGCCTCCTGAGCCTGACCCGCATTCGGCCACACGGCACAGAGAGCGCAAAGGACGGCGAGGAGGGACTTGGCGGTTATCGTGTCACCGTGACCTTCTGGTAGCCGTTGGTCCAGCAGCACTGGTTTCCGGCAGAGGCATCCGAATAGCCGAACGTGTCTGCCTTGACGCGGACCACATACTCGCCCGCTTCCTTGAAGGTTGCCAACGTCGACGACTGGCCGGTCAGCGCCGGGAATCCCGCCTTTTGAGGCTCAAAGACCACAGGGCCGGGTCCGGTGTACTTGTACCAAGACACGTTCATGCCGGGCCTCTCGCGTCCGAACTTGATCGGCTCCTTGTCGTGCACGGCATCGTCGGTGAGCCAAATCGTCAGTGTGACGGGCGTTCCAACCTTGGCCTGCAACGGAGGCGCCTGGATTCCCGTGGGACCACGGCCCGCCTTGCCCTTCTCCTCGAAGCGGAGCAAGGGCGGCGTTGAACCCATCGCCGCCGGCCAGCTGAGCTGATACGACGTGGACTTGGATCTTGCAGGAACAGAAAAAGTCTGGCCTGCGTAGCGCAACGTCCATACGACATCGCCCTTGAAGCCGGCAGGCACCGTCACGGTAAAGACGCCTCGGTCCCTGTCCCGCTCGCGGCCGACGGTTCCGCCGCCCGCACCAGGAACTCTGGCGGTAGCAGTGGCTGTGGATACCGCGGGGGCTCCTGCTCGACCACCGCCGCCGTCAGCAGCATCGGGCCCTACAACCGGGAAGGCCGTCGGCTGCCGACCGTCGTACTCCTTCGGCAGGATGAAGTTGTCAGGACCGAGGGGGATCTCTGCTTGCGTGTCCTTGTTCAGATTGGAGTAGCCGAAGGAAAAGCTGATTGTGCCGTCCGGATTCTCGTACCAGCCATCGAAGAAGGGAGCAACCCGATTTCCCTCCCCGGGCAGCGGGATGAGTGGCCGCGGAAGCTGCGCTTGCAGCTGTGACGAGCTGATGAACATTGCCACCGCAAGACCGGCGCCGATCGATCGTCCAAGCACCTGATGCCTCCTCAACTCACCGCGAATCCGCTAAAACGCAAAAGAGCCTCTCGGCGCCCGAGAGGCTCTCTTGACTCACGCCGATCTACTGCCTCTGATCCTGCTGGCTGCTGGTCGTCGTCTTCGCCTTGGCCTTGACCTCGCGGTCGGCAAGGATCTGCCTGTAGCCGTCGTCGTCCAGGTGCGTGACCGTGATCCAGGCATGGGACATCTCGTCCGAAGTGCGGCTGCCACCACCCACCCACTGATCGGGATCGGGGTTGCCCTTGTTCTTCGCCGTGTTGTCGTAGTACCCGGTAAGCACCAGGACCGCTCCAACGGGCAGCAGCGGCGCGGCGTCATCTTCGTACACGTGGCTGGTATGCCAGGCGTTGGTCCAGTTGGAGATCGAGCTCACCATCTCCAGCTTGCCGGTGTCCGGGTAAAAGACTTCGGCGGTCATCCCGACAAGGCGCGCGTGGCCGTGCGGTTGGAAGCTATCGATCCGCACCGGGGTCTTGAAAGTATGGAACCCCTGGGTCATGGCCGTGCTGTGCGGCGCGATCTCGAGCTCGCCGCCTTTCATCAGCAAGGTATACAACTTCAGGTCCTGCTTGTACTTCGCCTTATGGTCCTTGGGGTAGAACCAGAAGGCCAGTTCGACGACGTCATCCTTGACCTCTTCGCCAAACGGCCAGTAGTGGACGTCCCACCGAATCATCGCGTTGGCCGGCAGCGTCCGGCAGCCGTCCGGAGGAACGATCTCTCCCGTCTTGCCCGAGGCGTACTCGGACACGCGTTCCAGAGTGATGTAGGAGCCGCTCTTCTCGTCCGGGACCATCAGGTCGCTGTTGGCGTGGTGCGCGCCGGGCCGGCCTTTGAGAGACGGCTTGACGGCCATGGCCTTGATACAACGGTCTTCGGTCGAACCGATGGGCACGATCGGCCGCCACCAGCGGTCCTGCCCCTGGGCCGGCAAGGTATACGGCTTGGTCGGCACGATGAGGTCGGGCGGCCCGAAGGCATCCTGATACGCCCACCTGGTGCCGTCCGGAAACTGCCTGGGCGCCGGAAGATCGGCGACATTGCCCAGCGGCGCCCCGCCGTCCACCCAGCGCACGATCGTCTGGATGTCCTTCTCGCTCAGGCGCAGGTCGTACTTCAGATGCTGGATACCGATCTTGTCGTAACGGTAGGGCGGCATTTCCCGCGCCACAACCTTCGCCTTGATCGACCGGGCCCAAGGCCGCACTTCCTCGTAGGTTCGGAGGGACATCGGACCCACGTCGCCGGATCGATGGCATTCCTGACAGTTCTTCTGCAGTATGGGCGCGACGTCCTTGGCGAAGGTCACCGCCGCTCCAGCCGCAGGAACCGGCTGGGCCGAGGCCGACGGGGCCGAGACCAGCAAGAGAAGAGCGACGACCGCACCCATCGACAAGCCTGGACAGAATCCAACACCTATGCGGGTCCTCACCATTTAGGCCACCTCTCGCCGGCATTCTACAACGAAGTCCGTGCCCCCTCGGCCGGCGGCCGGGGGGCCGGTGTGGTCCAATCAGCACTGCCCATTCTAGAAGTTGAGCTGGACACCCAGAGCGAACAACCGCCCCTGAAGAATCGCCGTGGGACGGCCCAGGGCGGATCCGAACGTTTCGGTCTGGCTCAGAATGGTGCTCGAGTTCAGCATGTTGAAAATGTCGAACTGCGCTTGCAGCTTCGTGCGGCCGACGGTCACGCTCTTCGCCAGGCGCACGTCGATCTGGTTCCGGCGCTCGAGGAACTTGGTTCCGGGCGTGATCAGCGGCACCGTGATGCTGGTGACGGTCAGCGTCGGAATTTGCGTCCGCGTCACGTTGTAGTCCACGTTGAGCGACGCGTCGGGCACCCGGTTCTGGGCCGTAACATACTCCGCGTCCTGCCGAGCCGTGCCCACCGGCACGCCGGGCAAGCCCTGCCAGCTGCCACTCAGGTGGATACCGTAGGGCAACGGATAGGTGCCGGCCAGTTTCAACTGATAGAGGTACGGCAGGTTGAGGTCTCGCTGGTCGCAGAATCGCAGGCTGTTTGGATCATCGACCTGGCAGTTGACCGTCGTCTGCCGGCCGGCCGTGACGCCGCCGTACAAACTGGCTCCCCTCGCCCGCGCCGTAAAGCCAACGTCGTAGCCATTGTACCAACGGCGATTTTCGGTGGAGTTCTTGTCGATGATCTCGACCTGGCCACGCTTGGCCACGTTGAGGTTGTAGATCGGCAGCATTTCAGCCGTGTTCATGGGGTTCGGAATATTGATGATGGCGTAGTCGGCAAACGTCGTGAGCACGTTGTCGCTCCAGAACAGCCGCTTGTAGTCGCGCCGGATCCAGTTCGCCGAGAGCAGCACGCCCCCCATCAGCTCGCGCTGCAGACCGACCGTGTACTCCCACTGGTAGGGACGCTTGATGTCGGGATCGGGCCGCCGGTTGCTGACCCCGCTGATGTTGAACGGCGTGTTGACCGGACCAATCTCGTTCGGTTGCGCGATGTCGTCGCCATTCAGGTCCGACCACGTGCGGCGATCGGTCTGCAGGACATTCGGGTTGTAGACCTGCGCGAATCCCACGGTCGAAAACGCGCGCATGTACTTGCCGACGTGGACCTTGATCGCCGTCTTCGAGTCACCAAACACGTCGTAGACCACACCCAGCCTCGGCGCCAGATCCTTCCAGCTCGGGAGGTTTTCGACCTTGCCAAAGGACCGCGCGGGGACGAACCGGCCGGCGGGCGACGATTGCTCCGGCACGTAGGTGTTGAACAGTTCGACGCGCAGGCCCGGGTTCACCGTCAGGCGGTTCCACCGTAGGGAGTCCTGAATGTAGATCCCGAGATCGTACTTAATCACTTCCCGGGTGTCCTGCGGCGTGTTGTGGATCATCACCGACGCCGGCACCTTGTTGTTGTATTCCTGATAGAGGTCGATGCCGCCGTTCATCGTCCGCTGATGATGGTTGGAACCCTTGCCCAACTGGAATCCGAGCTTCAGCGCGTGGGCGCCGGTGACGTAGGACGCCGAACCCGTGAAGGTGTGGCGATCGGGCTCGCGGAAGTAGTACGGGCCAATCACCGAACCCCAACGATCGGTCGTAATCCGGTCCAGCCTGCCGATGGCGGTGAGCGCGGTCTCGGGCTGCGTCTCATTGGTGGAGTAGGTCTCGTCGTTCTCCGACCAGCCCGCCTCGACCAGCAGGCTGCTCGTCAGCGTGCCGGTGTACTTGGCCTGCGCCGTGTAATACCGCTTGGGGCTGCGGATGCCGCACGCCTCCGCCGTCGGGAACGTGTTGGCGGCGCACTCGTGGCCGCGGAATTTGATGATGCCGTCCGCATAGGCAGCGAACTTGTGCCGCGCCGACATCTGGTAGGTCAGGCGTATCATGCCGCTCTTGATCAGGTTGTCGTCGACCGTTGGCTGGGTGAAATCCGGCCGGAACGTCCTGTTCGTGGGATCGCTGTTGTGAAACGAGTCCGTGACGGTCTGATCGACGCCCCAAATGCGGGCCGAACTGAAGAACCACAGCTTGTCCTTCTTCACCGGGCCGCCCACGCCGGCATTGACGTCGACGATCTTCTCGACCCGATTGGGGGCCTTGAGGCCGCGCGCGATGAGATCCGGCGTCAGGTTGTCGCTCTGAAACGAGCTCGGCGTCTGCGAGTAGAACAGGCTGCCCTTGAAGACGTTGCTGCCGTCCTTGGGAATCATGTTGAGGCGGACGCCCGCCGACGGTACATCGGCCGTCAGCGCGCTGGTCTGGTAACTCAACTCCTCGAACATGCCCTGATTGAAGTAGTTCTGGATGGCGCCATCACCCTCGATGCCGTTCACGCTCATGCCGTCGACCTGGATGGCGTTGTCGCGCCGGTCGGAGCCATGGGTGGCCATGTAGGTCTGCTGCATGCCGGCGGTGCCGCCGACGTCGGGCGCGCTCAGCGTCACGCCGTTGAGCGTCGAGCCGACCGCCCAGATGCTGCGTCCCGTCGGCACCGATTCCAGCAGTTCCTTGGTCATCACCTGCTGGTTGGTCGCCGACTGCATGTCCACGACCGGGGTGGCCCCGGACACCGTCACGGTTTCCTCGAGCGTGCCGACACGCAGTTCCGCGTTGATCGGCGCCGTGAAGTTCGCGCGCAACTCGATCCCCTCGCGGGTCACGACCGCGAACCCAGGCATGGTAAATTTCACTTGGTACAGGCCGGGTCTCAGGTCGACGATGCGATACTGCCCCTGGTCGTCAGACGTGGCCACCCGCACGCCCTCGATCAAGGCGGGGCTCCTTGCCTCCACGGTGACACCGGGCATCGCGCCCCCTGAACCGTCTTTCACGACTCCGGCCAGGGCACTCTGCGCAGCCGCGCCGTTGGCCCACAGTACCGACAATAAACCGACGACGACGGTAGTCCGACTTAACATCGCACCTCCTCGTGTCCGCGTTCCCGGCGAGTATTTAGTTGGTAGGCGACGGAGGCTCTCACAATCCCCCTCCAAGATCAAGCGACGCCCGGCGGGATATGACGCGGCACAACCCACTGATTCGCTACACGCATCGCACTCATGCGCTATACCGATGCACAGGATCCGGTTCCGACGCCATAAGATGCGCAACGCGAGACGCCGGGAACGGCGGGGCACTGCAATGTGGACTCGAGCACGCGGCGTCAACATTCAACGAAAGGGAGGGCATCGTGACACGCAATATCGTCGCAATCGTCGGGGTGTTGCTGCTGAGTGTCGGCGTCGTGGCGCAACAGGGCGGGCCAAGCCCTGAGCTGCGCGCCGCGATGGCCAAGCAGGCGGAACTGGAGAAGGTCACACCCAAGTTGCAGGTCACCGAGGAGATCCTGAGCCTTTCGGTTCCCGGTCATACGATCGGTGAGGCCGTCGGCGTGGCCAAGAACTCGAAGGGGCACCTGTTCGTGTTCACGCGCAGCGGCAACGCCGGCCCGGCCAAGGGCTCGACGGCGTCGCAGCTCTTCGAATTCGACGCCACGCTCAAGTTCGTGAAGATGTGGGGGCCGGACAACTACGCCGCGTCGTTCGCGCACACCGTGCGCGTCGACAAGCAGGACAACGTGTGGATGACCGACGAAGGGTCGAACATGATCGTCAAGTTCAACCCCGCGGGGCAAGTGGCGATGGTACTCGGCCGCAAGCCGGAGGCCCTTGATTACCTCGAGCGGTTCACGGAAGAGGGGCATAAGGAAACCGAGACGGCCCCGGCCCGGCCCGGCGTCTTCAATCGGCCCACCGACGTGGCATTCGATCCCGAGGGCAACATCTTCATCTCCGACGGCTACAACAATTCGCGGGTGGTGAAGGTGGCCAAGGACGGCACGTGGGTGAAGGATTTGGGTGTGCGTGGCTCCGCGCCCGATCAGTTCAACACCCCGCACGCCATCGCGGCGGATGCCAAGGGCAACATCTACGTGGCCGACCGCGGCAACCGTCGCGTGCAGGTCTATGACAGCAACCTGAACCGCCAGCGCATCATCGACACCGTGGGCGCGCCGTGGAGCGTGTGCGTGTCACCCGGAGCGACCCAGTATCTGTTCAGCGGCGACGGCAACGGCAAGATTTACAAGACATCGCTTGACGGCAAGCTGTTGGGCTGGGCGCAAACGGGCCTCGGCCACGGCCAGACCGGCTGCCTGGTGCACGAGTTGCACTGCGAGTCCGACAGCGTGATCTACAAGGGCGACTGTTCGACCTGGACGGTTTCGAAGATGACGATCAAAGGCGCGGCCGCCGGCACGAAGTAGTTGTTCAGAAGGGCGTCCGGTGTCGACCGGACGCCCTTCCGCTTGTGCGCTCGCACGGGAGACGACCGGCCACGATCCTGGAGGACAAGACGATGACGACAGCGAGAATCGCAGGGGGATCCGTCGCGATCGCACTGGCATGTGCCATCGCCGGCTGCGGAGTTGGCACCGACGCCCAGGGCGGCGGTGCCGCCGTGCCGTTCAAACTCGGCACCTTCGAGCGCGGCGGGACGCCGTTTGTCGGCCTGGTGCTGAAAGATACGCAGATCGTGGACATCGCGCAGGCCAACACCGCGTTCGAAGCGGCGAACGCGTCGGCGCCAAAGCTGGCGGCGCCCGCCGACATGAAACAGATCATCGCGCGCTACGACACCGACTGGAAGGGTCGACTCGCGGCAATCGCCAAGGACGTGTCGACCGCGAAGGCGGCGCCCGCATACGCCTACGCCATTGGATCCCTCAAGGTGCTCCCGCCGCTGCGTCCGTCCCTCATCCTGAACGCCGGCGGCAACTACGTCGAGCACACCGCCGGCATCGCCGCGCAGCAACAGCGGACCGGCGCCGCGCCTGAGGCCGCGGCGAAGGCCGTGAGCGCCCCGGGGATTTGGGAGCGCAAGCCGGACGATACGCGCGATAACCCCTACCTGTTTCAGAAGTCGCCCACCGTCGTCAGCGGTCCAACCGATCCCATCGTCGTGCCGCGCGGCCGCACGAACATCGACTACGAGTGCGAGTTCAATGTGGTCATCGGCAAGAGGGCGAAGTACGTGCCGGTGGCGAATGCGGCAGACTTCATCTTCGGCTACACGATTCAGATCGACGTCTCGGACCGCGGCGGCCGTGGCGATCGCAAGATGGGCGGGTCCGATTGGCTGATCGGGAAGAACCACGATACGTTCGGTCCGCTCGGCCCGTTCATCGTGCCGAAGGAGTTCGTCAAGGATCCGATGAACACGCGGCACGTGTTCACGCTGAACGAGACAGTCATGCAGGACTCGAACACCAACCGCATGAGCCACAACATCTACGAACTGCTCGCGTACGCCTCGAACATCTTGACCCTGAACGTGGGCGACCTCATCTCGGGCGGCAGCCCGGCCGGCACGAACATTGAGCGGGCCGAGCCGCGCTGGATGCGCGCCGGCGACACGGCGACGTGCGCCATCGATGGCATCGGCACGCAGGTGCACAAGGTCGTGGCCGAATCGGACATGCAGGGCACGCAATAGGCGCGGCGGCACGGACACCTCGGACCTGAGCCCGAATGCGTGCACCAACACCGTGGCAGTGGTGGTCGATCGTCGTCGCGGCCCTGGCCATTGTCGCGATGTGGCCCCCGGTTGACGGCAAGAGCCTGGCGGTCACTTTCGTGAACTGGGCCGTGGACCCAACCGGCCGCCTGCCGGTCCTGCCGCCGCAACTGCCGTTGGGGAAGGGCGACGATTTCGACGCCGTCGAGGCGCACGACGCTGTCGTGCGCCACTACGATGAGATTTACATCAAGGGGGGCTGGACGCGGCGGCGGTTGGAACTCAAAGTGGCCGGTGAGCCGCTCCGGCCCTCAGCGATGCGGCAGATGCTGATGGCGGCCGCGGTGGTGCTGGCCGCGGTGACCTGGCGCGTCGCCGTGCGCAAGGGGTAGGGCGCGCCACCGGCGCGGCCTACGCGCGTTGACTACTCCCCTGCCTTGCCTACTCCGATTCCAGCCAGGAACGCGCGCACGACCACGGCCGGGTCCTGCTTCTCGCCGTCCACCGCGAAATTCATGCGCCGCATGTCGGACGCCGACACCCGTCCGCCCAGCCGGCGCAGCGCCTCGGCAGCCGCCGGATATTGCAGCAGCACGGCGGCGCGGGACACCGGCGCCGCATCGTAGACCGGAAAGTAGCGCCGGTCGTCCTCGAGCACGGCCAGTCCCAACGCTTCGATGAGGCCGCTGGTCGCATCGCCGGCGGTCACGTCAATCTCGCCGGCGGCCACGGCACGATAAATCAGGTTGAGGTCCATCACGCGCGGCGCCGCCGCGAACGCCAGGCCGTAGGCCGCGCTCAGCCCCTTGAACCCGTCCGGCCGTTCCAGGAACTCGTAGCCAAACCCCGCCTTCCATGTAGGCTCCGGCTTTAGCCGGAGCGTCTGCGACAAGTCGCTGACCGTCTTCAACCCCAACCGCTTCGCATCCTCACCGCGCACCAGGATCGCGAACGTGTTGTTAAAACCCAGCCGCGGCAGCAAGGTCAGGCCGAGCGACGCATACCGATCGCGGACCCGGGCATACACCTGCTCCGAATCGGCCGAGGGCGGCTCGTTGAAGATCGCCGTGAGCGAGGTGCCCGTGTACTCGACATAGACATCAATGCCGCCGCTGAGCAACGCCTCGTGGGCAATGGCCGTGCCGCCCAGGTTCAGCCGCCGCTCGACGGTCAGCCCCGCGCGCTCGATGGCTTGCGCCATCAACTCGCCCAGCACCACCTGCTCCGTGAAGTTCTTCGAGCCAATCACGACGTCGGCGCGTCCCGCGCGGTTGCTGCCCGCCACGACGCCCGCGACGCCCAGCGCGGCCACGGCCACGAGCACCACGACATGGCGCGTCGAGCGCCGGCGAGGGTCGGCCAGCTGCCCGGCGGCGGCCAGCGCGGCGTCGGCGGCCAGAGCCAGCAGCGCGGCCGGGAGCGCGCCGGCGAGGATCACGGTGGGATCCACCATGGCCAGGCCGCGAAAGATGTAGTCGCCCAACCCACCCGCGCCAATCGCCGAGGCGATGGTCGCGGTGCCGACGCCGATCACCACCGCCACGCGCAGCCCCGACACGATCGATGGCAGCGCCAGCGGCCACTCCACCTGGCGCAGCACCTGCCGCGGCGTCAGGCCCATCGCCACCGCGCATTCCACGACTGCGGCCGGCACGCCCTGGAGTCCCGTGATCGTGCTCCGCAGAATGGGCAGCACCGCATACACCGTCAGCGCCACAAGGGCCGTCCGCGTGCCGATGCCGCCAATGAACGGCAGCGGGATCAGGAATCCGAACAGCGCGAGGCTCGGAATGGTCTGCGCCAGGTTGGCGAGGCCGACAACGGGACGGGACAGGGACGGCCGCCGGGCGGCCAGCACGCCGAGCGGGATGCCGATCGCGGCGGCAATGGCAGTGGACGCCGCCACCAGCACGACGTGCTCGCCCACCCGCGTCATCAACTCCGCGCGGTGCGACGCGATGAACTCCAGGAGCTCGCTCATGTGGGACTAGATGTAGTCTCCGGCTTCTTGACCGCCGAAGCCTTGGCGAAGGTGGTTAGCCGGAGCTCACCGAACAACGACGTCACCCGGAAATCATCCGACGCCCTCACCCGCTCCGGCGTGTCGCACGCGATCAGCTCGCCCTCGTGCAGCACGGCAATCTGATCCGCCAACGCACAGGCCTCGGCCATGTCATGCGTGACGAGGATCACCGACCGGTGCAAGGTCTTTTGCACGCGCAGGAACTCGGCGTGCAGTTCGCCTTTTGTGATCGGATCGAGGGCGCCAAACGGCTCGTCCATCAGCAACAGCGGCGGGTCCGCGGCCAGGGCCCGCGCCAGGCCGGCGCGTTGCCGCTGGCCGCCCGACAGTTCATCCGGCCATCGCCCGCGAAACATGCCGGGTGCCAGGCCCACCAGCGTCAGCAACTCGTCCACGCGCGCGGTCACGCGCTCCGCCGGCCACGCCAGCAGGCGCGGCACGGTCGCGATGTTGTCGGCCACGGTCAGGTGCGGAAACAGGCCGGCGTCCTGGATCACGTAGCCGGTGCGCCGGCGCAACGCGATCGGATCCCATTCGCGCGTGCTCTTCCCGTCCACCACGACGTCGCCGCTATCGGGGTCGAGCAGCCGGTTAACGAGCCGCAACAGCGTGGTCTTGCCGGACCCGCTCCGGCCGACCAGCGCCACCGTCTGTCCGGCGGGCACCGACAGCGACACGCTCCGCAGCACGGTCCGTCCCCCGCGACTCGCAGATACATCCGCGAACTGGACGGCAGGGGCGGCCATGGGTGTCTACAGGGACAGGAACAGGTGGGCGGCCAGCGTGGGAAAGAGGCGAACCCTGTTCTCGAAGTCGATGCCGCCGCGGCGCGCGTTGGCGCGAAGGTCGGCGCGCAATCCCAGCGAACGCCGCGAGCCGTCGCCGCCGCGAATCCAGTAGCGCGCCCCGAGGCCGGCGTAGTAGATCTGCCCGGTCTCCACCAGCGTCCGCTCTTCGTGGAGCTGCCTGA
Organism: Vicinamibacterales bacterium; assembly: GCA_041659285.1. Lineage (NCBI taxonomy): Bacteria > Pseudomonadati > Acidobacteriota > Vicinamibacteria > Vicinamibacterales > Vicinamibacterales bacterium. Next base: position 213,542 of record JBAZYO010000002.1, read on the forward strand.
GGTAGCCGGCGCCGCCGATTACAAACGGCCGCGCGCGCGAGCCCAGTCGCAGGGGCAGGTGCCAGACCAGCGCGCCGTCGAAGACGTACTGCTGCAGTTGCTCGCCGTCAATGCGTTGCGCCCCGGCCTCGGGATCCTGCGAAATCGCGAAGCCCACCCGCGGCCGGCCGAACGAACCGCCACCCTCGATCACCAGGTGCGGCGTGAGGGTGAAGCCGACGCGCACGGTGACACTCGGGGTCCGGCTCACGTCGGAGCTCGCCGAGAACAACGTGAACGGCGTCGACGTGCTTCCGGTGGCGTTGCGGCGCAGGTGGGCATTGACGTCGCCAATGGCATAACCGCCGGACCAGACGACCCCGCCATCGAGCACGACGCGATGGGCGCGCAGGGCCGGCGCGTCCTGCGCGTGCGCGGTCCCGGCGCCCACCAGCAGCACCAGGCACCCCAGGCCCGCCTTCGCTCGCGCACAACACGAATGCGAGCTACGGCGAGGTCGCGCCGTAGCGGCCTTCGGCCGCGAAGGCGGACACTTCATTTGGGGAGAACCCTGATCTCAATCGGCGACGACGAGCCGCCGCGCGGCGCCACCACCATGCGGGTGGCATAGGTCACGCGGAAGTCCACGTCGATGGCCGTCGAGAAGAAGCTGTCCACCTCCGCGTCATCCAGTGGCTCAACCCTGAGGATGTACGGCCCCGGCTCGAGGCGGATAATGGCGAACTCGCCGCTCGCATTCAGCGAGAAGTTCGCGACCAGCGCGCCGGTTTCCGGATTGAGCGCGACGACGTGCGCGCCGAGCAGCCCCTGGCCGTTCTTCGTCACGCGGCCGGTGATGCCGCCGGTGGATGCAACCTGGTTGGCGGCCGGGTACAAGTCGGAAATCCCGGCGATGTCGTCGGCTTCCAGCACGCGATCCGCGATCGTCCCGGCCGACATCGCGATCGGGAACATGATCGAGCCGGACGCGATCACCCGCCGCCCGCCGGATCCGGTCAGCTCGGTTTCCCCGAGCGCGGAGTGACTCAGGCCCAGCAAGTGCCCGAGTTCGTGCAAGGCGACGGATTCCAGATCCACGCGCCCCGGCTCGCCTTGCGCCGCCACCGACCAGGCGAAGCGCGAGTTGAAGAACACGTCGGCCTCGACAATGGCGCCGTCGGTGGTGTCGATGAGAAAACTCGTGGCGCCGAGCACGCGGTCGAGGTCAGGGCGATCGCGAAAGCCCAGCGTGGTCCGCCCGTCAACCATCCCGGGTTCCGCCGTGGTCATCCCCAGGAACTCGAATCGCACCGTGGCGGACGCGACGTTCTGCCACGTGGCGGTGGCGCGCGCCACCGCGCCGCGCAAGTCCCCCGCGGTCACCGAGGCGGCATGCTCCTCCGACACGAAATAGCGGACCGGTGCGCGCCAGGTGACGTCAACAATGCGCCCGTCCACCGGTGCGCCGAGCTTCAGGTAGGCGCCGACCGGCGACGATGCCCCCGCCACCACGAGAACGGCGGCCACCAGGCACAGCCTGCGACTCATCGGGCCACCTCCGCGATCGCGCGCACGGCGCTCTCGAACGCCGCCAGCGATACCGGCTTGCGCCGCCCGTCGCCGCGGACGATTCGCTGTCCGACGGGTTCCACCACTGGCGGCATCACCAACGCGTTGCCCGACGCCGCGTCGCGCACGACGCGATAGACGCCCTGCGTGAACCCGGTGGTGACCGGCAGGCGCGGTCCCCTCGCGGTGAGAAACAACACCGCCAGATCGCCACGGGCGAAGCTGGGCGCGCCGGGCAGGAGGTTGAGATACCGGCCGACCTGGCCGCCAGGCACCGTCAGGGTCAGCTCGCCGGCGGGCGCGCCCTTCAGCCCCTTGATCACTTCGACCGTGACCAGGCTGTCGATGCTCCGCCGATCGTCGGTCCACTGGCCGCGGACGTCGATCACGCGCGCGTAGACCACGCTCGACGACTGGCGAACGAGCTCGGTGAAACTGAGGGGGGCGACGGTGACGGCCTGCGCCGGAACGATCGCCAGCGCGAATAGCAGAGCTGCGAGAAGACTACGACGCATTCGAGGAGTGTACGACATCGAGCACGGCCTCCGCGGCGCGCTCGCTCGCACCCGGTCCACCAAGGCGGCGTCGGACTTCGGCCAGGTGATCGATCATCCGGCCGCGATACTCGCCGTCGGTGAGGATGCGAATCGCCTCGCCGGCGACGGCCTCCGCCGTGCAATCTTCCTGGATCAACTCCCGGACGACGCGCTCGCCGGCGATCAGGTTGACCATTGCATACATGTCAACCAGCGCCATCCGCCGGCCGAGCCGATAGGTCATGGGCGACAGCTTGTAGAGCACCACCATCGGCTTGCCGTGCAGCGCGGTTTGCACGGTCGCGGTGCCCGACGCCGTCACCACCACGTCCGCGGCCTGCAACACGTCGTCGGTCCGGCCCTCCACGATCCGCAGCGTCACGCCGGGGATGCCGAAGCTGTCGAACAGGCGATCCGACAGGTTGGGCGCCCGCGCCACGATGAACTGGAGCCCAGGGACCTTGGCGGCAATCATCGGCGCCGCGGCGGCCATCACCGGCGCCAGCCGCTCGAGCTCGTTGGTGCGGCTGCCCGGCAGCAACGCCATCACCGGCCTGGCGGGATCGAGGTTGAGCCGCTGCAACAGCTGCTCGCGCGATTGGCCGGGCGTGACCAGGTCGATCAGCGGATGGCCGACGAACCGGACGTCGATGCCCTCGTTGCGATAGATCGCCTCTTCGAACGGGAAGATCGGCAGCACGCGATCGACGACCCGCTTCATCGTCTTGATGCGGCCGGCCCGCCAAGCCCAGAGCTGCGGGCTGACGTAGTAGATCACGGGCACGCCGAGCCGCTTGATGGTCCGCATCAGGCGGAAGTTGAAGTCGGGATAGTCAATCACCACCAGCGCCTGTGGCTGCCGCTGCCGCGCCGCCTCAGCCAGCGTGCGCAGCGTCCGCCACGAGCGCGGCAGCACGGCCAGCGCCTCGGTCAACCCGGTGACCGAGAGGCCATGGAAGTCGGCGATCAGCTCGCCACCGGCGGCCTTGAAGCGTTCACCGCCGAGGCCGAACACCTCGATGTCGGGTTCGCGGCGGCGAAGGGCGGCGACCAGCGCGCCGGCGTAGAGATCGCCGGAGGGCTCGCCGCACGAAAGCATGAGGCGGGTCACTCGGGCCTGGCGGGCGCCCGGCGCTGGAAGTCCACCGACAGCAGGTCGACGTTTTCAATCGGGATGCGTTCGTAGTCGCCGAATCCCACACCCTTGAGGTCGTTCACGAACTCGTCGGCATTGCCAACCAGCACCACCGACAACTGGGCCGGGCGGATGAACCACCGCGCCACGCGCTGGATCTCGTCTGGGGTCACCCGCAGCACGCGCTCGCGGTACTTCGGCAGGTCTTCCACCGGCAGCTCGTAGAACAACTGGTTGAGCACCTGCGTCGCGATGGCGTCCGGCACCTCGATGGTCAGCGGGAAGTGGCCCACCATGTAGTCCTGCGCGCCGGCCAGCTCGTCGTCGTAGACGCGCTCGCGCTGAAGGCGCGAGAACTCGTCCACGATCACGCGCAGGGCTTCGGCCGTCTTGGACGTCTGCGTGTCGGTTTCGGCAATGACCGCGCCCGCCAGCTTGTAGGTGTCGAGGTCGGCGGAGGCGCCGTAGGTCAGCTGCCGCTGCGACCGCAGCACCTGCTGGAGGCGGTTGGCGCCTTCGCCGCCCAGGATTTTCACGGCCTGATCGATGGCTTCGTAGTCGTTGTGCTTGCGGGGAATGGCGATGTGGCCGACGCGGATTTCGGTTTGCACCGCGTCCTTCTTGTCGATCACGATCACGCGCTTGGTGGCCTGCGGCGCCTCGGTCACGCTCTGCGCCGGCACGTCGCCCGGCTTCCAGCCGCCGAAGAACTTCTCGATCCCGGCCATCGCCTCCGCGGCGCCGATGTCGCCGACCACGGCGAGCAACGCGTTGTTGGGCACGAAGTACTTCTTGTGGAAGTCCACGAAGTCGGCGCGGGTCAGCGCGGCCAGCGACGAGGTGGTGCCGGCGCCCGGCATGCCGTAGGGGTGGAAGCCGTAAATCAGGCGGTCGATCACCTGCCCGGCCACCGCTTCGGGATCGTCGGTGGACACTTTCAACGCCGACAGCGCCTGCTGGCGCTGCCGCTCGATCTCGTCCTGCGCAAACGTCGGCCTTTGCACCACGTCCGCCATCAACTCGAGCGCCACGTCGTAGCTGTCTTTCATGACCACGGCGTTGACAAAGCTCAGGTCGCTGCCGGCGCCGGTGCCGAGCATTCCGCCGATGAAGTCGATGGTGTCGGCGATCTGCCCGGCGGAGCGGTTGCCGGCGCCCTGGTCGAGCAGTGTCGCCGTCAACATCGCCAGGCCGTACTGGTCTTTCGGATCCTGCGCCGCGCCGGCGCGCACGATCAGCCGCACGCTGACCGACGGCTGCTCGTTGTGGTTCACCAGCACGACCTGGAGGCCGTTGGCCAGCTTGCGGATCTCGTAGGGCGGAAAGGTCACCGAATGGGCCGGGAGCGGCCGCGGCGGACTCTCGCGCGGCCAGTTGCTGACGCGGGCGCCCGGCGCCGCCTGCTGGAACGCCAGGCCCGGCACGGCCTGCGCCGCCACCAGCGCGGTGAGCGCGGAAAAGACGCCGAGCGTGGCGATGGCCTTGAGCCTCATTTCGCCACCTCTTCAACTCCGCCCTTCGGCATGATGCGCATCACCATGCGCCGCTCGGGAATGAAGTACTGCCGCGCCGCACGCTTGACGTCGTCGGTGGTCACCTTGAGAAAGGTGTCGAACTCGCCGTCGGCGGTGGCCATGTCCTTCTGGATCACCTCGGCGTGGCCCATCTGCGAGGCCTTCTCCTTGATCGAGAGGCGGCTCAGGATGTAGTCGCGCGAGAACTGGTTCTTGGCGCGCTGCAGCTCACGGTCGGTGATGCCGTCGGCCTTGAGCTTGTCGAACTCCGCAATCAGCGCCTTCTCCACTTCGTCAGGCGACTTGCCGGGATTGACCAACGCCACGGCATAGAAGATCCCGGGATCCTCCTGGAAGCTGCTGCTGCCGAAGGCGGTGAGCGCCAGGCCGGTCTCGTAGACCAGCTTGCGATAGATGCGCGAGGTCTGGCCGTCCGACAGCGTCTTCGACATCACGAACATCGGGTACGAATCCGGGTGCCCGTTGTAGGGCGCCTGGTAGGCCACCACCACCGCCGGGAGCGGCCACGGCTGCTCGAGGTTCACCCGCCGCTCCTTGGTGTGCATCGGCTCCTTGGGAATGTCGCGCGGCACCGGCGTGGACGACTTCGGAATGCGGGCGAAGTACTGGTTCACCAGGCTGACGACGTTGTCGGTCTCGAAGTCACCGGCGATCAACAGCGTCGCGTTGTCGGGCACGTAGTAGGTATTGTAGAAATCCCGCACGTCGTCGATGGTCGCGGCGTTGAGGTCGTTCATGCTGCCGATCACCGGGTGCTTGTAGGGGTGCACGTCGAAGGCGTGGAAGGTGATGAGCTCGTTCAACAGGCCGAAGGGTGGGTTCTCGATGCGCATCCGCCGCTCTTCCTTCACCACTTCGCGCTCGGCCACGAACGGCTTCTCGTCAATGCGCAGGGTGGCCATCCGGTCCGCTTCCATCCACAGCGCCAGCGGCAGGTACTGCGCCGGGATGGTCTGCCAGAACACCGTGGTGTCTTCGTTGGTGTAGGCATTGGCCTGGCCGCCCACCGAGGCGATGATCGAGGTGTGCTGCTCGGGATCGACGTTCTTCGAGCCCTTGAACATCATGTGCTCGAAGAAGTGTGCGAAGCCGGTGCGGCCCGGTTTCTCGTTCTTCGAGCCGACGTGGTACCACAGCTCGACGTGCACGATCGGCGTGGACTTGTCCTGGTGCAGCACCACGACCATGCCGTTGGGCAGCACCAGACGCTGGTATTCCAGCTTCGGTGGACGAATCGCCGCCTGCAGGGGCACCAGCCAGAGCACGGTGCCGAGGGCGACGAGGGCCAGGAAAGCAATCGAGAGTCTGCGCATCATTTGTCCGTCTCTTCGAGCTGCCGGAGCCGGGCCTCGAGATCCCGCAACTGCCGCCGCATCTCCGGCAACTTCCGGAACACCGCCGACGACCGGCGCCATTCGCTGTTCTGGATGGCGGGGTATCCGGAGACGAACTGATCGGCGTCCACTGAGTTCGTGATGCCCGACTGCCCCACCGCCTTCACACGATCGCCAATCGTGAGGTGACCGCCCACGCCGACCTGGCCGCCAAACACGACCTGGTCGCCAATCACCGTGCTGCCCGCAATCCCGACCTGCGCCGCCAGCAGCACGTTGCGGCCGAGCACCACGCCGTGGCCAATCTGCACGAGGTTGTCGATCTTGGTCCCCGCCTTGATGCGCGTCTCGCCCACCGCCGGCCGATCGACCGTGGTGTTCGCGCCAATCTCGACGTCGTCTTCGATCACGACCGGCGCCGTCTGGGGAATCTTCTCGTGCGAGCCGTCGGGCCTTTGGGCGAATCCGTAGCCGTCGCTGCCAATCACCGCCCCGTTCTGCAGGATCACCCGCGCGCCAAGCGTGCATCGCTCCCGAATCGAGACGTGCGCGTGCAACAGACAGTCGGGGCCGACCACCGAGTCCGCGCCGATCACCACGTGGGGATGAACGATGGTACGCGCGCCCACGCGCGCGCCCGCGCCAATCACCGCAAACGGCCCAATCGAGGCGGTGGGATCGACCACCGCGTCCGGCGCGACCGAGGCCTGGGCATGCACGCCCGGCTCAGGCCGGCGTTCGGGCGATAGCGCCTGCGCCGCCCGGGCAAACGTCAGGTAGGGCGCGGCACTGCGGATGACGGCGCACGGCGCGCCCTCGACGCCGGGGCCGGCGATGACGGCGCTCGCCTTGGTGGACGCCAGCGCCGCCGCATACTTGGGATTGGCGAGAAAGGTCACGTCACCGGGGCCGGCGGTTTCGATCTTGGCCACGCGATGAATCTCGATGCCGGAATCGCCCTCCAGGGGGCACTCCAATCGCCGAGCCAACTCGCCGAGGGTCACAGCGTCGAGAATATCACGCGCTCGTCGCGGCCATCCGCTCGACGAACTTGGCCAGCTTCGGTAAGTGGAGGCGATGGGCCACGTCGTGGATCACGCGATGGCGGGCCTCGGTGTCCAGCGCGAAGGCGCCACGCAGGTCGGTGAGCGCGGTGTTGGGCACCACCCGCCAGCGCACCTCGTTCAGGCCGCGGCGGGCGCCGCGCCAAGCCAGGAAGTGGCCGATCACCGTGAACGTGAAGAGGTAGCCCAGCACGTTGGGGCCCGGCACGAAGGCCACCGGCGCCGACGCAATCAAGCCCACGGAATGCAGGATCAGCTGCCGCAGGTGCCGATCGGCGTCGCGCTTCAGGGCGGCGCGCAGGATGCCGTCGGCGGCCTGGGGGTCCATGTCGGCGGCGGCGTGGAGGGTGGCCGACTCGGCCTTGCGCAGGTGCCAGAGCAGCCGCTGTTCGGCAATGCGCTCGGCGATCCAGCGAAGCGACCGCTTCTGCATGCGGCCGAGAAAGGTCTTGTGCTCTTCGGACGCGACCTGGTGCCGGGCGCGTTCGGCCTCGTTCAATTGCGCCTGGAAGCGCACGCGCATCCGGGCAAAGAAGCCGTGGCCCTCCACCGGCTCAACCGGCTCATCCTCCTCGGGCGCCTCGTAATACGACTCGAAGCGGTCCGCGGAGATGGGCACGAGATAGACATCCATCACTGTTTAGGACGTCGAATGCGGCGCGGAGTTCGCTCCGGCTCGAGCGGGATGGCCGGCTTGCCCGCCTGTTCCCAGGCGCCGATGATCATCGACGCCGTGGCGGTAATCGACTCGTTGAGGCGGCGCTCGAGCGTGCTCAGCCCACCCTTGCCGAACGCCTCGAAGTAGGCGTCGTCATAGAACTCGCGGCCCGCGGCCGCCTTCAGGTCCGACTCGAGCACGTTGGCACTGGCGCGATTGCTGGCGAGCAGCGTGTCGAACATGAAGTCGCGCGGATTGGTCACGCCCTTCGGTGCCGCCGGCGCCATCGCCAGGCGGCCGACGTTTCGGGCGAACAGTTCGGATTCCCACCGGGAATGGACGCCGTCCTGCCCGGTGAGCTGGCCGTTGTAGTTCACCACCGCGTGCAGCGGCACGTGGCCGTCCGAGACGTAATGCGAGAGCACCGCGGCGTACAACACGATATTGTCCAGCGCATACCCAGGCATTGGCTGCCGTTTGAGCGACTCGAATTCCCGCTGCAGCTTGCCGTAGAACTCCGCCGTCCTCCACGGCAACCGGCCCTGGACGTCGACGACGTCCTTGCCGAACTTCTGGACGGCCGCGGCGTAGTCGCGCGGCAGGGCGTCGAACGGATACGGCCCAAACCGCGCGTAGTCCATGTCGAGGAAATGATTGGGCGGTTCTTCTTCCCAACCGACGTTGCGCCACAGGTCGGGATCGACCGAGCGCTCGATGATGAAGGCGCGGCGCGGCGCGAACAGCGGCTTCAACTCGGGCGGCAGCAGCTCAATCATGCGATCGGCGATGAACTTGTGGGCGTCGAAGCCCCACGCGGCTGCCGGGTTCGGCAGCGCGACGGCAATGGCGAGGAGGAAGGCGGCTATTCGCATGGTCCGCCTACCATTCTACGTGACCGACACGGCCGAGGCAGTGGAGCGTTGGGGTCAGACCAGAAGCTGGTAGCCGGTGCCGTGGACCGTGACGATATGGCGGGGGTCGTGGGGTTTCGCCTCGAGTTGCGTCCGTAGCTTGGCGACGTAGTTGTCAACGGTTCGGGTCACGGACAGTTGGCTGTATCCCCACACATCGCGCAACAGCTGTTCGCGGCTGACCACTTCATTGCGATGCGCGAACAGGTAGCGCAGCAGTTCGAACTCGCGGGCCGACAACGCGACGCGCCGCCCCTTGCGCATCACCAGCCGCTGCTGCGGCTTCATCACGACGTCGCCGAACGAACACTCCTCGCCGGAAATGGAGCGCCAGTCGTCCCGCCGCACTTGCGCCCGCACGCGCGCCAGCAGCTCGCGAACGCTGAACGGCTTGCTGACGTAGTCGTCCGCGCCCAGGTCCAGGCCCTTCACGCGATCGCGCTCGTGCGACCGCGCCGTCAGCACGATGATGGGGACGCGCGTGCCGCGCGCCCGCAGCGTCTGGCACACCGCGAAGCCGTCCATGCCCGGCAGCATGACGTCCAGGATCAGCAGCGCGAAGGCGTGTTGCGCCATCGCCGCCAGACCCTCCTCCCCGGAGGCGACCGCGGTGACCTGGTAGCCCTCGAATTCGAGGTTATCGGTCAGCATCGACCGCAGTTGGGGTTCGTCCTCGATCACGAGGACGTGACGGGCCTCCTCCTGCCGCACTACCGCCCGGCTCATGACGCCGCCTCCGGTGCGCCAGCCGGCCGCGCACGCGAGGTGACCGGCGAGGGATTCACCCTCGGCAACGAGACGCGGAAGGTGCTGCCGGCGCCTGGCGCGCTCGTCACATCCACCCGTCCGCCGTGCGCGTGCATGAGCTCACGGACGATGGGGAGGCCCAAGCCGAACCCCGGGCGGTGTGCGGCGCTCGGCGCCCGATAGAACCGTTCGAAGATGCGGGCCTGGTCGGCCGCCGACATGCCCACGCCGCGGTCAGTCACCTCGACGATCGCCCGTGCGCGCTCGGCACGCAGGCGGACGGTAATTTCCTTCACTGGGCCCGAATACTTCACGGCGTTGTCGAGCAGGTTGGCAATCACCTGCTCGAGGGCCGCCGGATCCGCCAGCACATGAGGCTGCGATCCCTCCGGATCGACCTCGAAGGTGAAACGCCAGCCGGTGAGTCCATGGGCGAAGGCATCCACGGTTTCGCGGGTGAGCGCGCCCAAGTCCACCTGCTCGAATTCGAAGCTCCGCTGCTGCTGCACACGCGAGAACTCAAGCACGCGCTGCACGAGCGTCGACAAACGGGTCGCCTCGGCGCGGATCGTGTCGAGGTATTCCGCAAGCTTCTCCGGCGATCGGATGCGATCCATCTGCAGCGTCTCGGTGGCGGCGCTCAGCAGCGACAACGGCGTCTTCAACTGGTGCGAGACGTGGGCGACGAAGTCGGTCTGCATCTGCGTCAGCTCCGTCGAACGGCGATGTGCCTGCACGGTCAGCCCGAGCGCGACCAGCATCAGCGCCACCGAGAGCAGGGTGGGCCAGTAACCCTGGCTGATGCCGGCCAGGGCGCCGGCCGGCCCGGGCGCGCCCACTTCGATCGCCCATGGCCGCGGCGCCACGCCGGTGGCCATGCGCGACCGGATGTCGTCGGCCGGGTAGAACAACATCGGGAAGTCAACGCGGCCGGTGACCGTCCCGCTGTCCGCGCTCCCGTACACCAGGGCGCCATGCTCGTCGGTAACGCGCATGCGGAGCGGGATATCGCCGGCGCGGCGGGTCAGAAGCGCGTCGAGCCGCGCCCGCCGCAGTCCATCGAACAAATGCTCGCGCATGGTCGACGGCTCGACCACGAAACCAAGCACGGCGAAGTACTCCAGCCGCTGCGCGTCGGTCCAGAACAGCCGCAGGAAAACCTGGTGGTGTTGGTCGGGGCCGACGTCATCGGCGGCCACGTAAATGTGCTGGGTCGGCGCATGCCGGCGGGCCAGGTCGAAAATGGCGCGTCCCAGCGCGGGATCACGACCAAATCGGTGGTCGCGGCCGTAAAACATGACTTCACCCGGCGCCGACGCCTGGGTCGTCGTGCTCCAGGCGAAGAACCGCTCGACGTGAGGATAGGCCTCGAGACCTTTTTGATAGTGCTGGGCGACCAGATCGAGCCGGCCCGCCCGCAAGTCCGGATGATTGACGGCGGTCAGCGTGTCGAATACCGGGCCGTCCAGCGTCCGGCGCAACTCGACGGCAATGTCGACCGCCGTCTGCTCGCTGATGTGGCGGACTATCACCTGGTTTTGTGACTGGAGAGTGGTGATGGCGCGGTGCTGGAGGAACAGCACCAGCCCCGCGGCGCCAATCGTGGCCGTGATGGCCAGCACCATGGGGTGCGCTCGCCAAGACAGGTGGGACAGCGTCATGGCCTGTTGATCGCGCACGGTATGCCTGTGCAGCGAGGGTGTCAAGCCGGAAGCCCGACACCCTCGCTGGCGAGGCCGGTTACTTGCCTACCGGGTAGCGCAACTCCTGCCCCATCACCTTGGCGGGGTCGGCGCCGGGCTTGGGCCGGAACTTCTGGACGCGGCCGCCAAAGACTTCGGCCGTGTACATGTTCCCTTCCTGATCGACGGTGAGCGAGTGCGGGCCGTTGAACTGCCCGGGCTGTCCGCCGGGAGCGCCCCAGCCGTACAGGTACTTCCCGTTCAAGTCGTACTTGAGCATCCGCATGGTGCCGCCGTCGGCCACCCAGAGGAACTGGTCCGTCGAAATGAAGTGCGCGTACGGGGACGATCGGACGCCGGTCGTGAACATGTCCAGGAACTTGCCGTTCTGATCGAACACCTGGAAGCGCCGGTGACCGCGGTCGACGACAAACAGCCGGCCGTCCTTGCTGATGTCGATGCTGTGCACGGTGTTGAACTCGTTGGGACCCGGATTCTTCGGATCCTTGGGTGGCCCGCCCCAATCCATGAGGAACTTGCCGTCCTTGTCGAACTTGGCAACCCGGGTGCCGCCGTAGCCGTCGCTGATGAAGAAGGTGCCGTCGGGCAGCCAGGCGATGTCGGTGGGCCGATCGAACAGCCGGCCGCCGTCACGTCCACGCTGCCCCTTCGTGCCCAGGGTCATCACCAGCTTGCCGTCGTAGGTGAACTTGTGAATCACGTGGAGCTGGTCGTCGAAGACCCACACGTGCTTCTGCGGATCGTACGGGCTGATCTTGATCTTGTGCGGTCCGCGGCCGCACGGCGCCTCGAACAGCTTGTCGTGCTGCGGCCACCACTGGACCATCTTGCCCACGCGATCGACCACGAAGATCACGTGGTGATAGCGTCGCTCCCAGCCGCGCTTGGCCGCCGGCTCGCAGGTGGCGCCCAACCCGTCGTCATTGCCGGTGGCGCTTCCTCGCGAAGGCGTCAGCATGGCGTACGGCGTCCACGGCGCGGCGCCTGCCGGCAACGGCAGCTCACCGCGTTGCGCGATCCAGATGCGATCCGGTGACTCCGCGTACACGGCGCCGACCGATCCCCAGGTCCAGCCGTCGTGCTTGACGCCGTCGGGGCCGTCCGGCAACGGCTGCGGCCAGTTGGGCACTGGTTCGTAGGGACCGAACTCTTCCTGACCGCCCTTCTCTTGCACCGTAGCGGCGCCGCCGACGAGCGCCAGCGACATGAACAACGCGAGCGTGAACGACCACCGTCGAGCGCGCATCATGGGTCTCCTTTCACTGAATGATGGGGACGGACGCGGGCCCCAGCCCGCGGTAGACGAACTTCTGGACCCGCTTTCCCTCGTAGGTTTCCGTGATGAAGAGGTTCCCCGTGGCATCAATCGCCAGGTTGTGGGCGCCGTAGAACTGCCCGGCCCAGTGGCCGGCACGTCCAAAAGCGCTGACGACCTGCAGCGTGTCGCGGCGCAGAATCCAGATCTGCTGGTTGGTGCCGTCGGGAACGATCAAGAACGTCTGCGCGGGATCGGTCGAAAAGCCGATGTCCCACACCGAGCCGCTGCCCAGGGTCTTGCGCGCCACGAACGCTTCCTTGACGAACGTGCCGTCCTTGCGAAACACCTGGATGCGATCGTTGGTGCGATCGCAGACATACACGAGCCCGTCGCGGGAAATGCGCACGACGTGCACAATCCGGAATTGCGGCGGCGGCGGACCGTCCGGATCGTAATTGCTCGGCTTGTTCTCGTGCTGCACCGCGCCGCTGAAGGGCGAAGGCAGGCGCTCGCCCGCACGCGTGAAGTAGTCGTCGTCTGGCTTCTTGCCGTAGGCGCCCCAGTGCCTCTTGTAGGCGCCGCTGGTGGCATCAAAGACGATGACGCGGTGGTTCACGTAACCGTCGGCGACGTAGAGCTCGTTGGCCTCGCGGTCCAGCGTCACGTTCGCGGCGCCGCCCAGGTTATTGAGGTCGTTGCTGCCGCGGCCCTGCCCCTTGCGCCCGATCTGCATCACGAACTTCCCCTGGCGCGTGAACTTCAGGAGGTGCGCGTCCTTCTCGCCGCCACCGCCCAGCCAGACATGATCGGTGTCGTCCACGTAGATGCCGTGCTCGAGATCGGGCCATTCGTATCCCGCACCGGGGCCGCCCCATGAAGACACGACGTTGCCGGCCTGGTCGAATTCGATGACGGGCGGCGCCGCATGCCAGATCGATCGCGTCTCGTTGGGCTGCAGCGTGCCTGGACGATGAACGATCCAGATGTGGCCGCGCGCATCGACGTGCACGCCGGCCACCGCGCCGATCAGCCAGCGTTCGGGCAGCGGCTTGGGCCACGCCGGATCGACCTCGTAGGTCGGCACCGGCTCAGGCCGTTGCGCGGCCAGCCCCCCCGGCCTGGCGAGGGCGCCGGGCGCCAGCGCAAGAGCGATCACGACAAGGACGATCCGCATGCGGCCCCGCATCAGTCCGTGCTCGAGCGCGGGAAGTAGCGGCCGATGATGTGCGCCGGGTTGGCGCCCTTTTTCGGACTGAACTTCTGGGGCCGTCCCACATGCACGTCGGCCGTATAGAGGCTGCCTTCGGCGTCGGTATGGAACTGGTGCACGCCCCAGAACCCGCCCGGGAACGCGCCAAAGGTGCCCCACGAGAACAGCAGCTTGCCGGTCAGGTCGAACTTCGTGAACTTCTGGGTGATGCCGTCGGCCACCCACAGATGCTGATCCTCCGAGAGCAGCAGCGAATACGGCCGCCGGACGTTCGGCCAGGCATCGAGGAACTTGCCGTTCTCGTCGAACACCTGGATGCGCGAATTGGCCCGGTCGCTGATGTAGATCTTCCTGGCCTTGTCGATCACGATCGCATGCACGGTGTTCATGTACGACGGCCTCGTCTCGGTCGGCTCGTTGCCCTTCTCGCCCCAGGTCATGATGAACTTGCCGTTCTTGTCGAACTTGACCACGCGCGTGTTGACGTAACCGTCGCTGACGAAGAAGGTGCCGTCGGGCAGCCAGGCGACATCGGTCGGCCGGTTGAAGTGGGTCGCGTCGTTGCCCGGCTGCATCGGGGTCCCGATCGTCATGACCAGCGTCTTGCCGTCACGTGTGAACTTGTAGATGGCATGCGCGCCGTCGTCCACAAGCCAGACGTGGCGGTCGGGATCGTACGGATTGACCAGGATGCGGTGCGGCCGCACGAACAGCTTGTTGTGCTGGTCCCACGACTCGATCAACTTGCCGTTGCGATCGACCACGTTGAAGACATGGTCCCAGCGAGGGTGGCGGGCGGGGTCTTTCTGCGACAGGTCATAGCCCGAGGCGTTGCGGGCGGGAATGAAACTGTCGGCGGCGCCGCGCGATTCTTTGATCACGGGCAGGCACCCGCGATTGAAGATGTAGACGCGATCCGGGCTCTCGGCCCAGACACCCGCGGTCGATCCGATGATGTAGCCGTCGCCGCAGTAGTTCTGCGGCCAGCCGGCGACCAGGTCGTAGGGGCCCGTTTCGTCGCCGCCGCCCTTCTCCTGGGCCATCTGAGTCCCGGCACCGGCCGACAGCACCAATCCGAAGAAAGCCACCGCGGCGCTGAGGTTCTTGTTCACTAGAGTCCCCTTTCCTCGAAGATGCCTTTGCGCAGTTCCTTGATGAAGCTCGCGGCCTGCGCGGCCTCCGGTGTGCCCGGATGCTGCGCGACCAGGCGATCGAAGAGCGCCAGCGCCTTGTCGACCGCGCCCGCGCTGGCATAGACCTTCGCCAATCCCAGTGTCGGCGCCGCGGCGCCCGGCCGGACCGCGAGCGCCTTTTCGAACTGCGCCGCGGCTTTGTCGTTCTGTCCCTTCGCGAAGTAGACCGCGCCCAAGGTCACCGTCGCCTCGTAGGCCAGCGGATCCGTGAGCGCTGGCTGTTTGGCGAGGCCCGCTTCGAACGCGATGACCGCCTTGTCGAGCGCCTGCATCTCGACGTATGCGGCGCCAAGCTGGAACTGCACGCTGGCAGTGCCGGCGGCGAGCGCAGCCGCCTGTTCGAGCTGGGCCACCGCGTCGGCGGTGCGGCCCTGCCGCAAGTAGGCCAGCCCGAGGTTGACGCGGACCTCTGGCAACCCCGGCGCCTTGGCCAGCGCGGCCTCGAACGCCTTCGCCGCCCCGGCGTTGTCACCCTTGTTGAACGCAGCGATGCCGGCCGCGAATTCTTCCGCGCCCGCGGGCGCGCTCTTCGCCAGTTTGAAGTCCAGGCGGCGGTCGGTTCCGGCCACCAGCTTGACCTTGTCTTTCACCGGCTGGTACCCGTCCAACTCGACCACCATCTCGTAGTCGACGGCCTGGAGCCCGCGCCGGTAGAAGCGGCCGTTCTTGTCGCTCTTGAACACCGTCTCGCGGCCGCGCTCGAGGTCCCGCAGGCGGATCGTCGCGCCGTCCAGCGGCTTGCCCGCTTCGTCGGTCACCGTGCCGGTCATCACGCCCAACTCCATCTGGGCGATGGCGGGGATGGCGGCAAACGCCAGCACGACGGCGACCACGGCAGCGGCGCGATGCATCACGACGTCCTCAGAAGCGAACGCGGACGCCGAACTGCATCTGCCGCGGGAACTGCGCGGCCGTGGAGACCATGAACAGGGATGAGGCCCGGTTGCCGGTCGGCGGCACCAGGTTTTCCCGATTGATCACGTTGAAGACGTCGTAAAACAGGTCCAGGCTCTGGAGGCCCCGGAGCGGAATCTGATAGCGAAGCGAGAGGTCGATCAGGAACGATCCGGGACCCTCGAGGCCATTGATCACGGCCCGGCCATTGGCGTCCACCGCCGACTGAATCGGCTTGGTGAGGTCATCGATGCCCTTGATCGGCCGATCGTTATTGCTGTCGGTGTCGCCGTTGCGGTCGCTGCCCACAATCTCGTTAATGGGCGCGCCCGAGATCTTGCTGACGACCGTGGCGAAGCTGAGAGTACGCCACGGATTTACGGTGGCACTGGCCGCCAGCACGTGGCGCCGGTCGGAGGTGAACGTGCCGTAGTCGGCCCGGATGTCGTTGTCCAGCCACACGCGCCGCGCGTCGGGGTTGCCGAGACCGACGTAGTGGCTTTGCTGCAACGTGTAGGCGAGGCGGCCGCTCCAGCGGCTGGCCATCCGCTTGATCAGCGAGACCTGCATCGACTGGTAGTCCCCGTTGAACTCGTCGCGCGTCTGCGTCTGCAGCACGCGCCTGAAGTTCGTGCCGCGGGCCGCCGCTGGAATCAGCGCGCCCGTGGGATCGAACACCGCCACGCCCGGCCGGACGCCGTTGACCGGCTCGTTGATGTCAACCACACCCAGCTGATCGCGCGAGGCGTTGGCGACGTAGTCCACCGCCAGCGCCGTGTTGTTGAATAGCTCGTGATTGATGCCGAGACTCCAGGCCCACTGGTACGGCATCTTCCGGTCCGGACTGTCGATGCGCGGATCCCGATTGAAGGCCGTGCCGCCAATGATCTGGTCGCGCAGCCGATTGATTTCAGCCTGGCCGGCGGGGCTCAATGAGGCGACGCCCGGGTTCCCCGCCGAGTCGTTGATCATGATGGGCCGCAACACCGCGCTGTTGACGTCAGTGACAGTCAGCGTCGGGAACTTCGTCAGCACGCCGGTCTGCTGGTGCACGAGGTCGAGCACGACCGGGACGTAAGCGTAGAACTTGCCAAACCCGCCGCGCACGACGGTTTTGCCGCGGCCCGTGACATCCCAGGCGAAGCCGAGACGGGGCGCAATCGCGAACTTGCTCGCCGGCGTGTGCTTGTGGTGGTCGTAGCGCACGCCGAGGTTCAGCGACAGGTTGTCGCTGACGCGGAACTTGTCTTCCGCGAAGAGGTACTGCCGCCGGTCCTTCGAGGTGATCGGGTACCCGTAGTCATCGGGCGGGCCCACCGTCACGTCGAACTGGAAGGGGTAGGTGGCCGGGTCGTTCGGGTTGTAGGGCGCGTCGGTTCGGAACTGGAACGTCCCCGAACTGAACGTCGTGCGCGGCGGCATCTGATGGAAACCCACGCCGCCGCCGACTTTGAAGGTGTGCTCGCCGCCCAACAGGCTCGGGACGAAGTAGCTGAACGCTTCGTCGAACACATACGTGCGAATGACGGTGTTCAAGCCCTCGCCGCCCTTGCCCGTGATGTAACTCGGATGCGTGTTCTGCTGCCCAATTGAAAAGGGATCCCGCCCGGCGAACCCAATCGCCTTGACGTCGTCGTCGAAGAAGGCCTGGGCGCCGGTAGTCAGTGACTCACCGATGCGGCCGACCCGGATGACGTTGGACGCCCGATCGGTGAACACCGTGGTGTAGGTGCCGCTGACGAGGTGATCCCAGTCGCTCTCCCAGGTCTGGGCATCAGGCGTCTGGTTGTTGGTGTTGAAGCCCTCGCCGCGGGTCGGGGCGGTCTCGAGCACCCAGCGCACGTTGACGAAGTTGCGATCGTTGATCTGCAGGTCGCCGCGGCCGAAATAGTTGCTGGCCCTGACCTCGAAGGCCCCGACAAAATCACGGGCGAGTGGCGCCGCCGCCGCGGGAAAGCGTTTCTGTCCGGCGATGTCTTCGTTGTCTTTCTCGAGCGTGAAATAGAAGTGGGCGCGGTTCTTGATAATGGGACCGCCGATCGCGAACCCGGCCTGCAACGTCCGCTCGTCGGGCTTGGGCGCCGTGGCCGGCAGGAAGTGGCCGCGGGAATTGAATTTTTCGTCGCGGAAATACGTATAGACCCGGCCGCCGAACCGGTTGGTGCCGCCGCGAGTCACCATGTTGATGATGGCGCCGGCGCCGCCGCCGTATTCGGCGCTGTACTGATTCGACAGCACCTGGTACTCCTGGATGTTGTCGAGCACGACGCGCACCTGGGTGCCCTGGCTGCCGCCCAGCCGATCGTCGTTGTTGTACATGCCGTCGATCAGGTAAACGTTCTGCTGCGAAGGCGTGCCGTTAGCCACCACCTGCCCGCCTTCGAAGGTGGACGCCGCCGGGTTGGGTGTCATGCCGGGAATCAACTGCGTGAGTGCGGTGAAATTCCGGAAGTTCGACGGCACGTCCTCGATCTCGCGGCTGGACAGCGAACCGCCAATCTGATTGCTGGTCTTCTCGACCAGCGGCGCCTGCCCGGTGACGAGGACTTCCTCGGTGACGCCGGCCACCTGCATCTTCAGATCGACCGTGAGCACGGAGCCGGCCGTGAGAATCGTCGGCGGCTGTTTGGGAGCGACGAGGCCTACCATCTCAACCGTCAGCAGGTAGACGCCCGGCTCGAGATTCGGGACCGAATACGCGCCGTTATCCGCCGAGACGACGGTTCGCGTGAAGCCCGTTCGTTCCTCGGTGATGGTCACGGTCGCGCCGGGCAGGGCGAGACCCTCCTGGTCGAGCACCTTCCCGGAAATCGATCCTCGTTGCTGAGCCAACGCCGGTGACAGGGTCAGGAAGAACACACACGTACTTAGTAGAACCAAGCGTGCGGCAGGGAGCATGGGGAACCCCTCTCCTCGAAACGGGTGATGAGCTAACGGAGCGTAGCGCCGATCCCGTAACCGGAGTGTCAAACGATGTCTAAGGATTGTCTCCGGGTTGTCTACCCGGGAAGCAGACGCTTCGGCGCGGCGGCGGCGGCGACAGATCTAGCGGGCAGGGCCTGACAGCTTCACCGCCGACCACCCATACGCGCCGGCGTTGGCGTAGCGGTAGTCGTTGATCCAGATGGTGGGCGGCGCGGTGCCGCGGTCAACCTGCACGAACGGAAAGCGCGACCACCGCAGGAAGTCCCGCGCCAGCGGCGTCTGCAGCGCCGCCTGGGCGTCCGGCTCGTCCAGGCCCGTCGGCAGGCCGAAGCCGGCCGGCCGGAAGTGCGGCCACGGCTCGAACCAGAGGTTGCCCTTCTCGTAGCGATCGCCGACGTCGATCACCACTTCGCGGCTGAACGGATTCACCGCGACCGGCGTCACCATGAACCGGGTCCCGGCCGGGCGGCCGGCGCGGTCCAGCCCGCCGCGCACCACTTCGCGCGCCATCGCGTTCGACGCCAGCATCGCGACGACGTAGACGCCGGCGATCGCGAGGCCGATGCGCGCAGGCGCGCTCGGCCGTGGCGCCCCCGTGGCTTCCCGCCGCCGCGCCATCCACCACCCCGTGCCCAATACCAGATAGAGCCAGGGATCGACAATGAACAACGCGTCGCCATAGAACCAGCGGCCCGACCACGGCATCAGGAGCCGGACGCCGTAGCTGTTCATGAGATCCATGACCACGTGGAGGAGCACGCCGATGTACGACAGGAGCAGCAACTCGCGCGCGACCGCTGGCGGTGGCGCGGCGGCCCGCTTCTGCACGATGTAGCGGTCGTACGCCAGCATGGCGCCGGTCAGCACGACCGGCAACGCCGCCTGCGCGAGCACGCCGTGCGTCCAGCCGCGGCGGAACGACATCGCCAGTGTGTTGGTGGCGAACACCGCCACGTCCACGTCCGGCAGGTTGTTGGCGATCACCAGCGTGCTCATGCCGAGGGTGGTGCGCCTGGCGAGGCCCGCCTGGCCGAGGGCGGCGCCCACCAGCGCGTGACAAACGTTATCCACGCCGTTCCAGGAACGCCGTCATCGCGTCGTCTCGCAGATCCTTGCGCAACACCTTGCCGACGTTGGTCTTCGGCAGGTCGGTGCGGAACACCACCAGGCGCGGCACCTTGTAGTTGGTCAGCGTCTTCTTGCAGTGCTGGCGCACGTCGTCCTCGGTCAGCGCGGGGTCCTTCCTGACGACGAAGGCGACCACGACCTCGCCGGTTTCATCGTCCGGCACGCCGACCACGGCGCAGTCCACGACGCCGGGGTGTTCGGCGATCACCGCCTCCACCTCGTTGGGGTAGACGTTGAAGCCGCTGACCAGGATCATGTCCTTCTTGCGATCGACGATCTGGATGTAGCCGTCGTCATCCATCTTGGCAATGTCGCCGGTGGCCAGCCAGCCGTCGTGCAGCGCGCGGGCGGTTTCATCCGGCCGCTGCCAGTAGCCCTGCATCACCTGCGGCCCCTTGACCCACAGCTCCCCCACCCCGCCGAACGGCACGTCGTTGCCAGTGGCATCGACGAACTTCACGTCGGTGCCGGGGATGGGCACGCCGATGGCTTCGCGCTTCGGCCGCTGGAACGGATTCAGGGTGGCGACCGGCGAGGTTTCGGTGAGGCCGTACCCCTGGTAGATCGGCGTCTTGGTCATCGCTTCCCAACGCTCGCCGATCACCGGCACCAGCGCCATGCCGCCGGCCACCGAGCCGCGCAATTGCCAGCCGGTCTTCTCCTTGAACCACGGCTCGTGCATGAGCCCCGCGAACAGCGTGTTGACGCCAGTGAACCAGGTGATCGGTTCGGTGGTCATCACCGTCTTGAGGTTCGACAGCGGGCGGGGGCTCGGCGCCAGCACGTTGCGGCCGCCGGCGACGAAGAAGATCATCAGGTTCGCCGTGAAGGCGAAGATGTGGTACAGCGGCAGCGCCGTCAGCATCACTTCGTCGCCGAGGCGAAGAAACGGCTTCCACATCTCGAGGCTCTGGACGGTGTTGGCGACGAGGTTGCCGTGCGTGAGCACCGCGCCCTTGGCCACGCCGGTCGTGCCGCCGGTGTACTGGAGGGCGGCAATGCTGTCGTGATCCAACGACTGCGCATAGAGCCGCGGATCGGCGCCGGCGGCCAGCCGATCGGCGCCCGCCGCGAGCGCGGCCTGAAAGGACCTGTGGGGGAACGTGATCGGCGGCACCATCTTCTTCACGTACTTCTGGACCGCGCGAATCAGGAGGCGCTTCAGCGGCGGCAGCAGGTCGGCAATCGACACCACCAGCACGGTCTTGATGGCCGTTTTGGGCAGCACCTCGGCCACCTTCGACGCGAACAGGTCAATCACGATCAGGCCGGTGGCGCCGCTGTCGGAAAACTGGTGGACCATTTCCGCCGTGGTGTAGAGCGGGTTGGTGTTCACCATGATCAGGCCGGCCTTCAAGGTCCCGAACACCGCCACCGGATAGGCGAGGCAGTTCGGCATCTGGATGGCGATCCGGTCCCCCGCCTGGAACCCGGCGACCTCGCGCAGGTAGACGGCGAACTGGTCCGACAAGCGGTCCACCTCGGCGAAGGTCAGGCCCCCTTGCGAGCCGTTCGGCAGCCCCAGCGTAAACGCGGTCTTCGACGCGTAGGTCGCCGCGGCCTCGCGAATGGCCGCCGGCATGTGCGGCCACTTCAGCGGCCCGAGATCCTGGGCCGTTGACGGATGATAGAAACGGGTCCACGGCCGGGCAGGGTTCGTCATGGGTTCAGGGGCGCAATTCTTGCACAGGGACACCGATCAGATGACACGAAACCTCACGACGGCTGCATTACTGGCCGTATTGGCCCTTGGAGCCGCCTGCAGCCAGGCGGACACACCCACCACTCCGTCACCAACTGACCAGAACCAGGCAATTTATTACACGGCGATCGGCGCCAGCGACGGCATCGGCTTCGGCGGTTCGTCCCCGTGCCTTCCCTTCTCCGACTGTCCGACGGGAACCGGCTACGTTCAAACGCTTCGACGCCGGCTGGCCGAGGGCGGGCGAACCGTCCAGCACCAGAACCTCAGCATTCCCGGAGCGGTCCTGAGCAAGGCGGTCTTCGACCTGGCCGCGTCCGTGGGCCGCCCGATCGATTCGCTCGCGGGGAACTTCATCGAGCGCGAGGCGCCTTTCGTGCCGACCGCGACGACCCACGTCACGATTTTCGCGGGCGGCAACGACGCCAACACGATTGCGTTCGCGGCGCGGTCGAAGGGCGGGTCCGACGTGAACGGGTTTGCCGATGCCCAGGTCCGTCAGTGGGGCACGGATCTGGAAGATCTGGTGGCGCGCATCCGCGCCCGCGCCCCCAACGCGCGCATCGTCGCCCTGAACCTGCCGAACCTGGCCGGGTCGCCCTACCTGTCCGGCAACCCGACGGCCGAGAAGAGCCTCATGCAGCGCGTGGCGGTGGGCCTGTCGGACCGCGTGAACGCCCTCACCGCCCGCAACGTCCTGGTGGTGGACCTGATGTGTGAGCCGCGGCTGTATCTGGCGTCGAACTACGCCGCCGATGGCTTCCACCCGAACGACGGCGGCTACGCGGTCTTCACCGAGCTGACGCTCCCCGCACTGCGCGACGGCACGAACCGGGCGCCCTCGACGACCTGCGCCCAGCGATCGCTCTTCCCCTGAGTCGCCTTCATAGAAGATCAAGAGTTCAGGAGAAAGAGTCTTCCAAAACGTTTCTTCTGATCTTCTGGACTCCTGTTTTGCTCATTTGGTCGATCGCCATAGTCCATGGCGACCAATTTGTGCCATTTTCGATGTTTCCAGACGTCACTTTGCATTTTTCTTGTGTTGCGAAGCCCTCTGGCTGGTCAAATATTGCAAACTGAGGTGCAAATCGGACATAATTTGTCATCTTGACCGCGCGTCCTGCGGTCTTTCATACCTAAGGAGCAAATACACATGGGTTCCGCAGCACTGGGCGAGGCTATCAAGGGCATCCGCACCTGGGCGATGCACGAGGGGCGAGTCGCGCACACCCCGGCGAACGTAAAAGACACCTTCGGCGCACGCGTCTTCAGTGACAAGGTCCAGCAGGCCCGGCTGCCCAAGCCCGCCTACAAGGCGCTGCGCGACACCATCATGCGGGGCGAGGCGCTTGACGCGTCCACCGCCGACGCCGTGGCCTCGGCCCTCAAGGACTGGGCAGTCGAGCACGGCGCGTCGCACTTCACGCACTGGTTCCAGCCGCTGACCGGCATCACCGCGGAAAAGCACGACTCGTTCTACGGCCCCACGGCCGACGGCCGCGCGCTGGCGGAATTCAGCGGCAAGGAACTGGTCCGCGGCGAGCCCGATGCGTCGAGCTTCCCGTCGGGCGGCATCCGCAGCACCTTCGAGGCCCGCGGCTACACGGCGTGGGATCCGACCAGCCCGCCCTGGCTGCTCGTGCACCACAACAGCGCGACCCTCGTCATCCCGACGGCGTTCGTGAGCTGGACCGGCGCCGCGCTCGACAAGAAGACGCCGCTGCTCCGCTCGATGGAGGCGCTCTCGGCGCAGGCCGTGCGCGTGCTGAAGCTGTTCGGATCGACGGCGACCCGCGTGACCGCGACGTTCGGGCCCGAGCAGGAGTATTTCCTGATCGACAGCAACTTCTACTTCGCCCGCCCCGACCTGCTGAACGCGGGCCGCACGCTGTTCGGCGCGCGGCCGCCCAAGGGCCAGGAGCTGGAGGATCAGTACTTCGGTTCGATCCCCGAGCGGGTGCTGGCCTTCATGGCTGACGCCGAGGCCGAGCTCTACAAGTGCGGCGTGCCGATCAAGACGCGCCACAACGAGGTGGCGCCGTCTCAGTACGAAGTCGCGCCGATCTTCGAGAGCGCCAACGTCGCCACCGATCATCAGATGATGACCATGGAGACGCTGAAGCGCGTGGCCCCGAAGTACGGGCTGGCCTGCCTCCAGCACGAGAAGCCGTTTGCCGGCGTCAACGGCTCCGGCAAGCACCTGAACTGGAGCATCGGCGACGACCTCGGCAACAACCTGCTGAATCCCGGCGACACGCCGCACGACAACATGCAGTTCCTGTTCTTCTGCACGGCCGTGATTCGCGCGGTGGACGTGTGGCAGGGCCTGCTGCGCATGAGCATTGCCCACGCCGGCAACGACCATCGCCTGGGCGCCAACGAAGCGCCGCCGGCCATCCTGTCGGTGTTCCTCGGCGACATGCTCACCGAGATCTTCGATCAGGTCGAGGGCGGCGGGGCCAAGAGCACCAAGGCCGGCGGCTTCCTCGACATCGGCGTGGCGGCGCTGCCCAAGCTGCCGCGCGACGCCGGCGACCGCAACCGCACCTCGCCGTTCGCGTTCACCGGCAACAAGTTCGAGTTCCGCGCCGTCGGCTCGACCCAGAACGTCGCGCTGCCGGGCACCTGCCTCAACGTCGCCGTGGCCGAGTCGCTCGACGCGCTGGCCACCGAACTCGAGGCCAGGCTGGCCAAGGGCGAATCGCTCGAGGCCGCCGTCGCCGCGCTGCTGCGCAAGACCATCAAGGCGCACAAGCGGATCATCTTCAACGGCAACGGCTACTCGAACGAATGGCAGAAGGAAGCGGCCAAGCGCGGCCTGCTCAACCTCAAGAACACCGTCGACGCGCTGCCGGAGATCGTCAAGCCCGGCGTGGTCAGGGCCTTCGAGAAGTTCAAGGTGCTGACCGAGGCCGAACTGCACGCGCGCTACGAGATCAACCTCGAGACCTACTGCAAGACCATCAACATCGAGGCCCAGCTCATGGTGCTGATGGCCAACCGCTACATCCTGCCGGCCGCCTTCGAATACGTGAAGCAGGTCGGACAGAGCGTGGTCGCGGCCAAGGCCGGCGGCGTGCCCAGCAAGGAAGGCAAGAAGGTGCTCGCGCAGATCGTCAAGCTGCTGGACGCCTTCCGCGCCCAGACCGAGAAGCTGGCTGCCGCCCTCGAGCACGGCAGCGCCTCGTCCGAGAAGCACGCCAAGTACATGCGCGACACCATCGTCCCGGCCATGGCCCGGCTGCGCGACCTCGGCGACCAGATCGAGGTGGTGGTGCCGCATGAAGTGTGGCCGCTGCCGACCTATCGCGAGATGCTGTTCGTTAAGTAGATGATTTTGTGATTTGGTGAGTTGGCGATCTGGTGAGTTGGCATTTGGTGGTTTAATGACGCGGTGACACCGACGTCACCCAATCACCAAGTCGCCAAGTCACCAGATTCGCCGCTCGCGCTGCCCTTGGCGACGTTCTTCGTCGCCCTGTCCGTTCGGCTCGTTCACCTTTGGCAGATCCAACCCTCGCCGTTCTTCGACGTCCTGCTCGGCGACGCCAACGGCTACGACGAGTGGGCACGGCGGCTCGCGGCCGGTGACTGGCTCGGCACCGAGGTCTTCTACCAGGCGCCGCTCTACCCCTACTTCGTCGGCGCGGTCTACGCGGTCTTCGGCCGCGACCTGCTGATCCTGCGCCTGTGCCAGGCGCTCATCGGCTCCGCCTCCTGCGCCCTGCTGGGCCTGGCCGGCGCGCGCCTGTTCTCCAGGCCCGTCGGCCTGATCGCCGGGCTCGCGCTCGCGCTGTATGCCCCCGCCATCTTCTTCGACGGCCTGATCCAGAAGTCCGTGCTCGACATGTTCTTCGTGTGCCTCGGACTCTGGCTGATCGCCCGCGTGGCCACCGGCGCCTCGACGCCGGCCTCGTGGATTGGGTTGGGCCTGGCCATGGGAGGGTTGGCGCTCACGCGTGAGAATGCGGCGGTGTTCATCGCGGTGATTCTGGTCTTCGCGGTCGTGCAGAAGGGTTCAGAACGGTTCAGAACCGTTCGGAACGCGGTCTGGTTCGTGGCCGGCCTCGCTGTGGTGCTGTTGCCGGTGGCCGCGCGAAACTATGCGGTCGGTGGTGGCTTCTACCTGACGACGTCGCAATTCGGGTCGAACCTCTACATCGGCAACAACCCCGCCGCTGACGGCACCTATGCCTCGATCCGGTTCGGACGCGGCGCGCCGGAGTTCGAACGCATCGATGCGACCGAAGTCGCGGAGGAGGCCGTCGGCCGGCCGCTCACGCCGTCCGAAGTGTCCAGCTACTGGACCGGACGCGTCGTCGACTACATCACCTCACAGCCGGGCGACTGGCTGGCCCTCACCGGGCGCAAGGTGATGCTCCTGCTGAACGCCACCGAGATGCTGGACACCGAGAGCCAGGACAGCTACGCCGAATGGTCGTGGCCGCTCGCGATCGGCGCCTGGCTTGGTCACTTCGGCGTGCTCGTGCCGCTGGCCGTCACCGGGCTGATGGTCACGTGGCCGCAGCGCCGCCGGCTATGGGTCCTCCATGCCATGGCCATCGCATACGCCGGGAGCGTGGTGCTGTTCTTCGTGTTCGCGCGCTATCGATATCCGCTGGTCCCGTTCCTGCTGCTCTTCGCCGCCGCGGGCGTGATCGGTGCTCGCGATTATTGGCGAAGGGCGGCGGCGAGCCGGCGCGCCGCGATGGTGGCCGCGACCGCCGCCGCCGTCGTCGTGTCGTTCTGGCCCATGTTGTCGCCGGCCCTGATGCGCGCCATTACCGAGAACAATCTCGGCACGGCGTTGCAGCAAGCCGGCCGTCACGACGAGGCGGTGGCCCATCACCAACGCGCGATCGCGATCATGCCCGACTACGCGCCCGCGTACAACAACCTTGGTGCGTCGCTGCGGGCGGGCGGGCGGCTGGATGAGGCCATCGCCGCCTACGAGAAGGCCCTGGCCCTCAAGCCCGGCTTCGCCAGCGCCAGCTACAACCTCGCCAACGCCCTGCTCGAGAAAGGCGAGGCGGGTGCCTCGGCCGACCAGTTCCGCAAGGCGCTGCAGGCGACAGACTCGGTGGAGGCGCGCAACAACCTGGGGATTGCGCTGGCGGCAAAAGGCGACACCGCCGGAGCGATGGCCGAATTTCGCGCGGCGCTGGCCGTCGACGAGCGCTCCGTGCACGCGCACCGCAATCTCGGCAACATGCTGATCGACAACGGCGCGCGTGCGGAGGGCATGGCGCACCTGGAGCGGGCGGCCCAGCTGGCGCCCACCGAGGCCGATGCCACCTTCGACATCGGAACGGTGCTGCTCCAGGAAGAGAATTTCGGTGGCGCGGCCGAACGCTTCCGCCAGGCACTGGCGGTCAGGCCCGGGTGGGCCGAGGCCCACAACAACCTGGGCATTGCGCTCGCTTCACAGGGCCGGCTGCGCGAGGCGTTGGACGAATTCGAGCGTGCCCTCGCCGCCCGCTCCGACTACGCGGAAGCGCGCGCCAACCGCAATCAGGCGCGAGCCGCCCTCGGCCTCAAGCCGTAGCAAGACAAAAAGGGGCGGCCGCGATGGCCGCCCCTCTCCGGTATTCACAACCGGGCGGAACTGAAGTTCCGCCCTCCTGGTATTACCAGCGTGTCACGATCCCCATTCCGTACATCCGCCCCTGCATGATGCTGTTGGGGGCGAGGTAGCCGCTCCCCGCCAGCACGTTGGTCGTGATGTAGCTGAGGATCGCATCCGAGTTGTTCACGTTGAACACCTCGAACGTCGGCAGCACCGTGATGCGGCCGAACTTGAACGTGCGCGACACCTTGAAGTCGAGCTGAATGATGCGTTCCACCGAGGTGGCGCGAATCGGCTCGAGGTTGTAGGTGAGCGACGGCTGCGCGAAGCTGGCGGTCGGCATGATGACCTGGCCGGCCGGGCAGGGCGATGGGCAGTTGGCCGGGTAGCGGGTCGAGCCGCGCGTCACGGTCATGACCTTGGAGCTCACCGGGCTGGAGTTGTTCTGGAACGCCACGCTGAAGTTGATCCCGAAGCCAATCTCCCTCGTGCCCGACATCTTGAAGCTCGGGCGATACGGGATGTCGAGAGCGTACTCATCGCAGAGCGCCTTGCCGTTGAAGGCCGAGGCGGTGGTGGAGGCGTAGTTCGGGTCGTCGGGCGAGGAGCAGTTCTTGAACCGTTCCCGCTCGATGGCGATGCCGCCGAACACCTGGCCGCCGCCAGGAATCCGCCACTTGCCCTCGAAGTTGATCGACTCGTAGCTGTTCTTGCGCTCCGGATCGTAGGTATCGAGGTTGCGCGTCGGCTTGGTCGAAGTCCGCGCGTAGACCTCGAACGGCGCTCCCGTTACTGGGTTGTAGAAAGTAAACGGGACGTAGTCGGCCGCCGTGTACGACTGGTTGACGGTGCTGGTCAGGTTGCGGAAGTCGCCCCTCCAGTAGGATCCGCTGAGCGACACGCCACCGAACAGTTCGTGCTGAATCTCGACGCCCTGCTCGAGGTTCCACGTGCGCGGATACTCGCCGTACTCGTTGAGCGCCGCGATGCCGTAGTTGGCCGCCAGGCCCGTGAACGAGATCTCGCACGTCGCGCTCGGGTACCCTTCGCAGCGCAACGCACCGTCCGCCTGGCCGTTGCCGTTGACGTCGCGCCAGGGGAGTGACTGGGTCTGGTTGAGCAGCGGGTTGTAGTTCGCGGCGATGCCCGTGGTTCTGGACAGGTTGTAGCGATTGATCGAGTACTTGACCGCCGTGCGGCCGGTGCCCGTCAGGTCGTAGACGAGGGACAAGCGAGGGGCAAAATCATTCCACGCCGGCACGTCCTTGATCTCGTCGAAGGACCGTTCGGGAACGAAGCGGCCGGCCGGCGACTTGCCGGCGAGCACCTTGGCGTTGAGGGTTTCCCAGCGCAGGCCGACGTTGGCCGTGAGGCGGTTCAGCCGCCATGAATCCTGGATGAAGATGCCCAGATCCTGGTTCAGGCGCTCACCGTACGACAGCGGCGTGTTGCGAACGAGCACCGAGTCCGGCACGCTCCAGCGGACGCCGGTAGTGCCGCTCCGATACTGAAGAATCAGGTCGGCGTTGGCGTCGCGCGTGTGCTTGAAGGTACCCTGGCGGTTGTTGGCGCCCACTTTGATGGTGTGATCGCCCTTGACGTAGGTCGCCGCCGCGTTCCAGTAGAACGCAATCGGGCTCTCCGTGGTGTTGGTCGGGCCGGCCTGCGTGTAGCCGCCGAGGTCGAGTTCGTTCTTCGCCGCGTTGGCAAACCACTCGGCCGAGCCGCGCGGCTTCTCGATGCCCTCGCGGTATTCGTTGGTGTAGTACTCGGTGTTGTTGGAGTAGCCGCCTTCGAGGAACAGCGAGCTGGAGATCGGCGAGGTCCACTTGATCGCGGTCGTGTGATACGCCGGCGAGTTCCACACCGTCGCCGCCGTTTCCGGATCGTAGTTGGCCTGCATGTCGTGGCCGCGATACTTGTCGATTTCGTCGAAGTAGCCCGAGATCTTGTTGCGGGGGCTGACCTGCCAGGTCAGGCGCGCCATGCCGTTCCTGATGAACTGGTCGTCGATGCCCTGGCTGCCATCGTCCAGGTAAGTATTGGCGATGAAGTTGTTCACCGAGAAGTAGCGCGCTGAGGTGAAAAACCACAGCTTGTCTTTCTTGATTGGTCCGCCAACCGACGCCGTGTAATCGACAATGCGGTCGATGGCGTTGCCGTTGGTGAGGCCCTTGGCCAGGTGACGGTCGGTGAGGTTGCTGGACTGCCAGCTGCCCGGCCGGTTGACCGCCTTGAAGTCGCCGCTGAAGCGGTTGCCGCCTTCGCGCGGAATCATGTTCAAGCGCACACCGCCCGACGAGGTCTCGGCGCCGATGGCGCTCGTCTGGTAGCTCACCTCGGAGTTCATGGCGTCGTTGTAGTAGCTCTGGATCGCGCCGTCGCCCTGCAGACCGTTGGTCATCTGGCCGTCCACCAGCACGGTGGTGTTGGCGGTGGTCATGCCGTGGGTGGACATGTAGGTCTGCTGCATCGCGCGCGCACCGCCGGTATCGGGCAGGCTGAGGTTGACGCCGACGACGAGCTGGGCCATGCCCTGAATGCTGCGGCCGGTCGGAATGGCGTCGATGGCCTCGCGGTTGAGCACCGACGTCTTCGCCGCGGTCGTCACGTCAACCACTGGGGACGAGCCGGTGACCGTGATGGTCTCTTCGAGCGAGCCGACCGCAAGTTCGGCGTTGATCGTCGCCGTGAACTCGGCCGGCAGCTGCAAGCCATCGCGCTTGAAGGTCTTGAACCCGGTCAACGTGAACGACACGCTGTAGGTGCCAGGCCGCAGATCGGCGATGCGGTAATTGCCGTTCTCGTCGCTGACCGCTGACTTGACCTTCTCGATCAGGACGTCGCTCGACGCCTCAATGGTCACGCCCGGCATCGTCGCGCCGGTGGTGTCCTTGACCACTCCCGTAATCGCGCTCTGGGCGTATGCGGCGGTTGACAGGAGCATCGCTCCCGCAAACGCACACAACGTCCTCGCAAACATTCTTCGCGCCATTCTGTTTCCCCTCCACTGATAACAAGACTCGGACGCGGGCCAGGATGGCCCCGCGTCCGGTCGAAACAATCAAACCGACTGACATTGAATTGCGACGATCACCACTTCAATTGCACCGCCAGGCGAATCATCCGGGCCTGCAGAACGCTGGCCGGCTGCTTATATGCAGCCGTGGCGAAGTTGGTGGAGCGGTAGGCCTGCTCCATGTTGCCGTTGAGCACATTGAAAATGTCGGCCTGCCCCTGCAGGCGGGTGCCGCCGACCTGGAACCATTTCGCAAAACTCAGATCGAGCTGGTTCACGCGCGGCAGGAATTCGGTGCCTGGTGCGACCAATGGCACGGTCAACGAGGCCGAGGTCAGCGTCGGCGCCACCAGTTGGCCGGCCGGACACGGCGCCGGACAATTGGCCGGATACCGCGTCGTCCGGGTAATCAGGAAATTCGTCCCAACCGGGCTGCCCGTATCGCCGTAGCCGGGACCGCTGATCTTGTTGCCAGCCGTGGTGGTGAGGCCAATCGGCCGGCCCGCCATGCTCTGGAACGCCATGCTCACCGAAATGCCCCACACCAGCGGATAGGTGCCCGCCATCTTGAGCGTCGGCCGGTACGGGATGTCGTTGGTCGCGTCATCGCAGTACAACAGCATGTTGGGGTCGTCCGGCTCGTCGCAGATGTTGCGCAGGTTGCGCTCGCTGACCAGCCCGCCGAACAGCGACCCACCGCGAGGCAGCCGCGCCTGCACCGTCAGGTCGTAGCCGGTGTAAACGTGCGTGCGCTCCGACCCGGCGTTGGTGTCGAAGTTGTCGACGCGGCTCACCGCTGCCGGCGACACGTCGTAGATCGTGAGGGCCTTCCCGTCCATGGGATTGAAGATGTTGAACGGGATGTAATCGCTCATCGTCCGGAGCAGGTTGTCCGTCACCCGGAGCCGATGGAAGGTCCGGCGGTACCAGTTCGCGCTGACCGACACCCGGGGCAGCAGCTCGTGCTGGATGCCGGCCGTGGTCTCAATGTTGTAGACGCGCTTGAAGTCGGGATCGACGCGGTTGAGCTGCGCGCGGCCGAACGACGCCGGCATCTGCGCGAGGTTGATCTCGCAGCCGGCCGTCAAGTAGGTGCAGCCGAGCTCGCCCTGGGCGATGTCGTCCCGGTTGAGGTCGGTCCAGCTGAG
This sequence comes from Vicinamibacterales bacterium, assembly GCA_041659285.1. Lineage (NCBI taxonomy): Bacteria > Pseudomonadati > Acidobacteriota > Vicinamibacteria > Vicinamibacterales > Vicinamibacterales bacterium. The sequence continues at coordinate 244,756 of JBAZYO010000002.1, forward strand.
CGAGGCACTCGAGAGCGCCAGGGGATTGTAGCGATTGGCGAAGAAGGTGGTGCGGGACTCGTTGTAGCGGTTCACGCCGAACTTGAGCGCCGTCTTGGCGTTCCCGAACAGGTCGTAGACCAGGCCGAAGCGCGGCGACAGGTCCTTCCACACCGGCATCGGAATCGGGTCGAAGTTGCGCTCGCCAATGAAGCGGCCCGCACCCGATGACTGCTTCGACACTTCCGACTTCAGCAGCTCCCAGCGCAGGCCGGCGTTCACCGTCAGGCGATTCACCGTCCAGGTATCTTGCGCGTAGATGCCGAGGTCCCCGAGCAGCGCGTCCTTGTAGCGCAGCGGCGTGTTGTAAATGGTCACCGAACTCGGCACGCCGCTCAGGTAGACCTGTTGCATGTCGCCGTTGGTCTCGCGGGTGTTGATGTATTCACCCCAGTTGTACTGGAAACCGATCTTGGCGCTGTGCCCGCCGGTGACATACGCCATCGAGGCCTGGGTGTTGAAGCGAACCGGATACCGGCCGCCCCAGTTCGCCAGCCCGCTCCGCAGCGTCGCCAGCGTCGCATCGCGCCGGCTCGCGCCCGCATACCAGTCGGCGGTGCCCCGGTCCTTGTTGATGCCGTCCTGATTGGTGATGACGTACTCTTCGTAGTTGAACGAATAGCCGGCGTCGAACAGCAGTTTGTTGCTGATCGCGCTCGTCCACTTCAACACCGCGTCGTTATACCGGGGCGAGGTCCAGATCTGTGACGCCGTCAGGGGATCGTCGCCGGCGTTCATGCCGTGGCCGCGGAACTTGTCGATTTCCTCGTAATACAGCGACAACTTGTTGCGCGCGCTCACCTGCCAGGTCATCCGCAACGTCACGCTGTTCAGGTTCTGGTCATCGATGCCCTGATCGCAGGCCACGCGCCCGGCCTGGCAATCCGCCTGAGTGGCCCCGGACGGAACGTAGAACGTGTCGGCGATCGGCGCATCGACTCCGCTGAGGCGACCGGCGGCGAAGAACCACGCCTTGTCACGCTTGATCGGGCCGCCGAAGCCGCCGCTGAATTCGTAGATCTTCTTGATCTTGTCAGCCGCCCGCAAGCCCCGCGTCCGAAGCGCGTCGGTCATGTTGTCGGACTGCCATTTGCCATCGTTCCAGGCACCGAAGAAGGTACCGTTGTAGCGGTTGCCGCCGTCCTTCATCACCACGTTCACGCGCACACCGCCGGGCGAGACATCGGCGCCGGCACCGGCCGTCGTGTAGCTCATTTCCTGGATCATCTGGTTGTTGATGTACTGCTGCACCGCGCCATCGCCGTCCAGGCCATTGATCATCAACCCATCGATCTGGACGATGTTGTTGGCCGAGGTGAGGCCGCGTGTCGACATGTAGGTCTGCTGCATCGCCCGCGAGCCGCCCACGTCCGGCTGGTTCAGGGCGACCCCGGTCACCAGCTGCGACATCGCGAAGATCGTACGGCCGCTCGGCACCGCGTCGAGCACCTCGCGCGACAGCACCTGCACGCGGGACGTGCTCGAGACGTCCACGATCGGCGACTCGCCCGTCACCGTGATCGTTTCTTCGAGCGCGCCGACCTTGAGCTCGGCATTGAGGGTGGCCGTGAAGTCCGACGACAGCTCGAGGCCGTCCCGTTTGTAGGTGCTGAAGCCGGGCAGCGTGAAGGTCACACTGTAGGTGCCAGGCCGCAGGTCGGTGAAGCGGTAGCTGCCGTTGCCGTCACTGGTGACGGACCTGACGCGCTCGATGAGAACCGGACTCGCGGCTTCGACCGTGACCCCCGGCATCGCCGCCCCCTGGGCGTCGCGGACCGTGCCGGTAATCGCGCTCTGGGCATATGCGGCGGTTGACAAGACTGATGCCCCGGCCATCGCCAACACTATCCGCACTAAATTCCTCTGCGTCATGCGTTCCCCTCCAGCGGCAACCTTCGAAACACCGGTCCGATGTCCGCGGACAACGCCGGCCCTACGAGCCCCCGAGTCGAGACAAGAAGTACACGCCGGTGGCGTCACCGGCGACATGCAATCGCGGTATGAACCCGAATAGCGGCGCGAATGGGAGGCTAGACCCGCAGCGCAAAAGAGTCAACGACAAACTGAGACATGGGCCGCCAAGTTGTTGGATCCATGGACGTTCTGTTTCACTCATGAGTGACCGAAGCGAAACAGATGGCACCGGGATTGGTAAGATAACCGGATGAGATTTTCCGGACTCGTGTTGTGCTTGGCCCTGGCGATCGCGGTGGCCGGCTGCGGCGGCGGCGCCGACACCCCCACCACGCCGACCGCCCCGAGCGCCAACGTGCCGTTTTCCACGGTTGACGTGAGGGTCGGCACCGGCGCCGAGGCCAATACCGGGCGTTCGGTGAACGTCAACTACGCCCTGTATCACTACAGCGCGTCGGCAGCCGACAACAAAGGCGGCGGTCTCCAAACCGGAAACTTCAGCTTCACCGTCGGCTCGGGGCAAACAATTACCGGATTCAGCCAGGCCACTATTGGTATGCGGGTCGGCGGCCTCCGGCGCGCCATCATTCCGCCCAACCTGGGTTACGGCAGCAACCCACCCGCGAACAGCGGGATCGCGGCAAACGAAACCTTGGTCTTCGAGATCGAGTTGCTGGCGGTCCAGTAGGACCGTTCAGAACGGTTCTGTTACTTCGGGAACCTTCCCAACGCGACCAGTAGTTCCAGCCGCGCCTGGCGCACGGCGTCTTCCGCCTGCGCCACCGCCGTCTCGAGATCGCGCACGGTCCGCTGCGCGTCAATCACCTCGATGTTCGTCGTCGAGCCGGCGTCGAAGGCGACGATGGTGATCTTGAGGACCTCGTTGCCGGTCTGCGCCGCCTGGCGCGCCCGTGACAGGGCGCGCTCCTGGGCCTCAACCGCGGCCCGCGCGATGCGCACTTCCGAACGGGCCTGGATCTGCAGCTGCGCCAACGATGAGGTCGAGGCCTGGAGATTCGCCTCGCGCTGGCGCCTGAGCGCGCGGCGCTCGCCGGCGTCGTAGATCGGCTGCGACAACTGGAACGTCAGCCGCCACGTCCGCGACGGCTGGAAAATGCCCGACGGCGTGAGCAATTGCGGATCGAACGACACGCCGCCCGTGGGCCACCAGTCTTTCGAGCTGTCGCGCATCACGCGGTCGCTCGCCTCCCGTTGCGCGCCGAACAGCCGGATGTCGGCGCGGCCCGCGAGCCAGTCTGACTCGGCCGGGTCGGCGGGCACTTCAAATGCCGGCTCGCCGCTCACGTCCACGGGAGCGTTGGCGGCGAGCAGCACACCCAGCGCCTCCTGCGCGCGGCGCACGTTCAACCGGACGATCTCGAGCAGCGCCTCGTTGCTCGCCAGGATCTGCGCGGAACGCAGTTCGTTCAGGCGGCTGCCGACGCCGCCCTCGCGGCGCTTCGTGTTGTAGTCCAGCTGTCCTCGCGCCGTTTCAATGGCGGTGAGACTCACCTCGATCTGCCGTTTCTGCGCGATCACCGCCAGGTATGCGGAGGCGGTCGCGATGGCAACCTGCCGCCGCGTCTCGGCGGTCGACAGGCGCGCGATCTCCACCTGGTCCATCGCCTGCGTGCGGGCCGCCCACTGCGCGGCCGCCAGTAACGGCGCCGAGGCCGACACCCCGAACACCGACTGGTTCTGTGGCGTTACCGTCTGGTCGCCGAGCGAGCGCCCGGTGTCCAGCGTGGTGTTGGTGACGGTCGCGCCCACCCGCGGCAGCGTGGACGACCGCGCCTGCTGCAGGATGGCCTCGGAGCGCAGGATGTTCGCCGACGCAATCGCGATGCTCGGGTTCTTCTCCTGCGCCCGCGCGATGGCTTCGTCGAACGTGACCGTTTCCATCGCCGGCGCCACGGTCTGCGCAAACGCCGGCGCGCCGACAACGAGCATCAGCAGCACCGCACCGGTCACGCCAAGCGCACCTGACGCACCTGACGCACCTGCTTCCGCTTCATCGTGCGAGCGCCGGCCGCGGCCGGGTGCGAGCGTCCGAATCACGACGTAGAGCACCGGAATGAAGATGACCGACAGGAACGTCGAGGCGACCATGCCGCCGACCACCGCCGTGCCCACCGAGTTGCGCGCTCCCGCCCCGGCGCCGCTGGCCAGCGCCAACGGCAACACGCCGAGGATGAACGCCAGCGACGTCATCAGGATGGGCCGCAGGCGGATGCGCGCGGATTCCACCGCCGCCTCGACAATCGACCGCCCGCGCTCGCGGAGCTGTTCGGCGAACTCGACGATCAGGATCGAGTTCTTCGCCGCCAGCCCGATCAGCAGCACCAGGCCGACCTGGCAGAACACGTCGTTGCTGAACCCGCGCAGCAGCTGCGCCGACAGCGCGCCAAACACGGCGAGCGGCACGCCCAGCAGGATGATGAACGGCAGGATGAACGACTCGTACTGGGCGGCCAGCACGAGATAGACCAGGACGACGCTCAGCGCGAAGATGTAGCCGGCCTGGGTGCCGGACTTGATCTCCTCGAGCGACTGCCCCGCCCACGCGAAGTCGTAGCCGGCGGGCAGTGACGACCGGGCCAGCTCCTCCATCGCCTGCAGCGACTGGCCCGAGCTCTGGCCGGGCATGGGGTTGCCGGTGATCTCGGCCGAGCGGAACAGGTTGAAGTGGCTGATGACCTGCGGCGCCGTGGTCTCGCGCAGCCGCACCACGCTCTCGAGCGACACCATGTCGCCATTCGACGCGCGCGCATACAACTGCTTCAAGTCGGTCGGTCCGGCCCGGAACCGCTGATCGGCTTGCGCATACACGCGATACGCGCGGTTGTTGAAGTCGAAGTCGTTGACGTACTGCGAGCCGAGGAACACCTGCAGCGCATCGGTCACTTCACGGAGCGGCAAGCCCAGGCTGCGCGCGCGGTCGCGGTCGATGTCAACGACCAGTTGCGGATCGTCGGCGCGGAAGCTGCTGAACAGGCCCTGGACGCGGCCGCTCTGGTTGCCCGCTCCCATCAGCCCGAACGTCGCGCCCGCCAGGCCATTGATGTCGCTGGCCCCGGTCTGGTCGAGCACCTCGAACTGGAAGCCGCCAAACGTGGACAGGCCCTGGATCGCCGGCGGCGGGAAGGCCACGACGATGGCGCCGGGAATGCCGAACAGCTGGCCGCGCAGCCGGTTGATCACGGCATCGAGCGACTGGTCGGCCCGCTGCCGTTCCCCGTAGTCTTTCAACCGGATGAACATCATGCCGTTGTTGGGCGCCGCGCCCGAGAAGCTGAAGCCCATCACCGCGAACGCCGCCGCCACATCCGGGTCGGCGTAGACGATCGACTCGGCCTGCTTGGCGATGTTGGTCGTGTACTCGAGCGAGGCGCCGGCCGGCGCCTGCACGATGGCCATGAAATAACCTTCGTCTTCCGCCGGCACGAATGCCGTGGGCACCATCCCGAACAGTGTCCAGGTGGCATACAGCCCGCCGGCAAACAGGAGCATCATCGCGTAGCGGAAGCGCAGCGCCTGCCGCACCGCGGCCACGTAGACACTGGTCCCGGCGTCAACCACGCGGTTGAACATCGTGAAGAAGGCGCCGTGCGCGTGGCTCTCTTTGTCGAGCAGCAGCGCCGACAGCGCCGGCGTCAGCGTGACCGCGTTGAACACCGACAGCACCACGGCGAAGGCGATGGTCAGCGAGAACTGCTGGTAGAGACGGCCGGTCACGCCCGGGAAGAAGGCCACCGGCACGAACACCGCGACCAGCACGATGCCAATCACCACCACCGCCCCGAACACCTCGCGCATCGCGTCCACCGACGCCTGGCGCGCGCTCTTCTTGAACTCGCGCATGTGCCGCTCGATGTTCTCGATCACCACGATCGCATCGTCCACCACGATGCCGGTGGCGAGCACGATGCCGAACAGCGTCAGCGTGTTGATCGAGAAGCCGAACAGCTTGATGAACGCGAAGGTGCCGACCAGTGACACCGGAATGGTGATCGCCGGAATGATGGTGCTCCGCCAGTTCTGCAGGAAGAGGAACATCACCAGGATGACGAGGCCGATGGCCTCGGCCAGCGTCTTCAGCACCTCGACGATCGATTCGCGCACGACCACCACGTTGTCGAAGGCGACCCGCCACTCGAGCCCGGGCGGGAAGTTCTTCTCGAGCCGCGCCAATTCCGCGGTGACGCCGTCGAACACCTCGATCGCGTTCGCCGAGGGCAGCAGCGTGATGCCCATGCCCTGCGCCTCGAGGCCGAGAAAGCGGAGGTTCGACGAGTAGGTTTCGGCGCCCAGCTCGACCCGGCCGACGTCCTTCACCCGCACCAGCGCGCCGCCGGGGCCGGCCTTGATGACCACGTCTTCGAACTGCGGCACTTCCGACAGCCGGCCCATGGCGCGGACGCTGAGCGTGAACATCTGCCCGGGCCCGGACGGCGCATCGCCCAGCGCGCCGGCCGCCACCTGCACGTTCTGCTCGCGCAGCGCCGCCACCACGTCGCCGCCCGTCAGCCCGCGGCCGGCCAGCTTGTTGGGATCGAGCCACAGGCGCATGGCGAACTTGCGCTCGCCGAAGACGATGACGTCGCCGACGCCGCGCACGCGCTTGATGGCGTCGCGCAGGTAGAGATCGATGTAGTTGCTGATGAACTGGCTGGAGTAGCGGTTGTCCTTCGAGAAGAAGCCGATGCCGCCCATGAAGCCGGCCGTGACCTTGGTCACGGTAATGCCGTTGGTGCGGACTTCGGCGGGCATGCGCCCGAGCGCCGAGTTGACGCGGTTCTGCACGTCCACCGCCGCCAGGTCCTGGTCGCGATCGACGTCGAAGGTCACCGTGATGGTGCTGAAGCCGCTGTTCGTGCTCGACGAGGTGATGTAGGTCATCCCCTCGACGCCGTTGATGGCCTGCTCGAGCGGCGTGGTCACCGCGCTTTCCACGCTCTGCGCATTGGCGCCGGTGTAGAAGGCGGTCACGGTCACGGCCGGCGGGGCCAGCTCGGGATAGCGGGCGATCGGCAGCGTCGGGATCGACACCGCGCCCGCGAGAATGATCAGCAGCGAGCAGACCGTCGAGAGGACGGGCCGCCGAATGAAGACGTCGGCAATCATGCTAGGAGGCCTTCTTCTCTTCGGGCGCCGCCGGCGGCGGGCCGACCTGGACGGGCGCGCCGTCGCCGATCTTCTGCAGTCCCGACACAATCAACTGCTCGCCGGGCGCCAGGCCGCTGCGGACGACGTAGTCGTTGCCGATGATCTCGCCGAGTTCGACGGGCTTCTGCCTGGCCACCATGCCGGGACCGCCCTTTTCGGCGACAAAGGCAAAGAACTGGCCGTTGATGCGCACCACCGCCGTCACCGGCAGCGTGAGGCCGGGAGCCTCGGACCACACGATGCGCGCGCGCACGAACTGGTCGGCGCGGAACTGGCCGCGGCCCTCGACCAGCGGCGCCTTCGCCAGCACCGTTTGCGTGGCGGTGTCGACGTTGGGCGACACGAAGCCGACCCGGTTGGTCGCAATCAGCCGGCCGCTGTCGTCCATCAGGCGGACCGGCAGCCCGACCTTCAACATCGGCGCCTGCTGCACCGGCACGTTGATGTAGACCTCGAGCACGTCGTTCTCGTCGATGGTGGTGAGCACGGTGCTCTTGGTCACGCGGTCGCCGACGACGACCTGGATGTCACCGACGACGCCCGCCGACGGCGCGGTGACGCGGTAGTAGCCCAGCATGCTGCGCTGCTGCTTGATCTGTTCGTCGAGCGCCTTGATCTGCGCCTCGGTCGTGCGCACCTGGGTTTCGTACTGCTCGACCTCGCGCTGGCTCACGGCGCCGGCCGCCAGCAACGCCTTGTTGCGCTGCACCTGCTGCTGCGCGAACGACAGCTCCGCCTCCCGCATTGGCCGCATCGACTGCAGCGACGCGAGGGCGGCCTGTTCTGGCGCCGAGTCGATCTCGAACAGCACCGCGCCTTGGGAGACACGCTCACCCGATCGCACCGCGATGCGGGTGAGGTGTCCTTCGGCCTGCGGCTGGATCGTGCTCGATCGCCGAGACTTGAGCGAGGCGACGAACTCGCTCACCTGCTCCACGGGCTGGTTGGCCAGCGTGATGGTGGTCACGGGCATCGGCGGCATGCCGCCGCCCGGAGGGCCGCCTGGGCCCGGCTGTCCCGAGGTCCCGCCACACCCAATCACCAGGAAGGCCGCCAGCGCTGCCGAACAAAAAGCGAATGCTCGAGCTGGCCAGAACGAGGCCGGGATGGTTCTTATTTTCGAAGTCATGGCGTGGGAAATCCTCGAGACGTAATAAAAGCGAAACCCTACTATATGCCCAAGTCAGAGATGCCGGCAATCGCTGGTCAGGTCACAATGCTTCAGATGCTCGAAGACTTGCGCGGTTTCAGCCGGGGGATGTTCTCCAACTGGCTCTGGCACCGCCCCCTCCAACTCCTGGTCGATGCCGGCGAAGGGCTCCAGCTCGCCCTGGGCACCCATGTCTTCTCACCGTCCGTGCTGGCCATCACCCATGGCCACTCCGACCATGTCCTCGGCCTGCCCGGGTTGGTCGCCGCCCGCCAGTTCGGCAAGGGCGCGGCCGACAAACCCCTGACCATCGTTTATCCAGAGGGGTCGGTGGGGGTGCAGGCGGTACGGGAGCTGCTCGGCACCGCCTTCTCAGGTGTCCCGTTCCCGCTGACCTGGGTCGCCGTCACGGCCGGCAGTGCGATCCCACTCGGCAAGGGCCGGGTGCTCGAGGCCTTCGCCGTCCGCCACACCCCCGGCGAACCGGCGCTCGGCTACCGGGTGGTTGAAACGCGGCGCCGCCTCAGGCCGGAGTTCGCGTCGATGACGCAGGCCGAGATCGAGACGGTCGCCCGGGCCGGCCAGCGCGACAGCCTGCTCGAAGACAGCCGCCACGTGGTGTTCGCGCACTCCGGGGATGCCATGCCGATCGATCCCGCGCTGGTGGCCGGCGCCGACCTGCTGGTGCACGACGCCACCTTCCTCGACGAGCCCGATCGGCGGGCGCCGATCCACGCCACCACGCAAGAGGCGTTGGAGGTGGGCCGCGCCGCCAACGTCAAGACCCTGGTCTTGAACCACCTCTCCATCCGCTACGCCCGCGACACCGCCCTGCCCGCGCTGCGCGCCCAGGTCGCCGCCAGCGGCTTTACCGGCGACTGCTGGCTGCTCGACGACGGCGACCTGCTGCCGCTGCGATAGAATTGCGGGGATCGTGTCCACCCTGACCCAGCAAGACGTGAAGCGGATCGCGGAGCTCGCCCGTCTCGAGCTCACTACCGGCGAACTCGACCTGTTCACCAGGCAGCTCGCCGACATCCTGACCTACGTCGAGCAGATCCGCGCGCTCGACACCACCGGCGTGCCGCCGACCTCGCACGTGCTCAACCGCCCCGTCGATCGCGACGATGTGCTGCAGCCGTCGCTGTCGCGGGAGGACCTGCTGGCCAATGCGCCCGATGCCGCCCGCGCGGCGGGTCTCTTCAAGGTTCCGCGAGTGATGGCGTAGACCGATGACCGCCAAAGACATCGCCACCCAGATCGCGGCCGGCGCGACCACCGCCGTCGCCGTGTGCGAGGCGCACCTCGAGCGCATCAAGGCCGTCGAGCCGAAGTTGAGCGCGTTCAACACCGTGACCGCCGAACGCGCGCTCGCCCGCGCCCGGGCGCTCGACGCGCACCAGCAGTCGGGCGCGCCGCTCGGGCCGCTGCACGGCGTGCCCGTCGCGATCAAGGACAACATGTGCACCGCCGGGGTGCCGACCACCGCCTCGTCGAAGATCCTGCGCGGTTTCGTGCCGCCCTATGACGCGACGGTGGTGGCCCGCCTCGCCGCCGCGGGCGCCGTCGTGCTCGGCAAGACCAACCTGGACGAGTTCGCCATGGGGTCGTCCACCGAGAACTCCGCGCTCGGCAGCACCAAGAACCCGTGGGCGCTCGACCGCACGCCGGGCGGGTCCAGCGGCGGCTCGGCCGCGGCGGTGGCGGGCGACATGGCGCCGCTCGCCCTCGGCTCCGACACCGGCGGGTCCATCCGCCAGCCCGCGGCGCTCTGCGGCATTGTCGGCCTCAAGCCGACCTACGGCCGCGTCTCGCGCTACGGCCTCATGGCCTTTGCCTCGTCGCTCGATCAGATCGGACCGCTGACCCGGACCGTGGCGGACGCGGCCCTCGCGTTCCAGGCGATCGGCGGCCACGATGCGCATGACGCCACCTCGTCGACCGAAGCGATGCCCGACCTGCTGGCGTCGCTGACCGGCGACATCAAGGGTCTTCGCGTCGGCGTGCCGCGGGCGTTCCTCGGCGAGGGCGTGGACGCGCCGGTGCTGGCCGCCTTCAACGCGGCCATGGGCGCGCTGGCCGATCGCGGCGCGACGCTCGTGGACATCGAACTGCCGCACGCCGGCTATGGCATCCCGGTCTACTACCTGATCGCCACTGCCGAGGCCTCGTCCAATCTCGCCCGCTACGACGGCGTCCGCTACGGTCATCGCACGGCGACCGAGAAGGACGACACGCTGCTGCAGATGTACGAACGGTCACGAGACGAGGGCTTCGGCGCCGAGGTCAAGCGGCGCATCATGCTCGGCACCTACGTGCTCAGCGCCGGCTACTACGACGCGTATTACCTGAAGGCGCAGCAGGTGCGCACGTTGCTGCGGCAGGATTACGATCGCGTGTTCGAGGCCGTTGACGTGGTGGCCACGCCGACCACGCCGACGCCGGCGTTCAAGCTCGGCGAAAAGACCAGCGACCCGATCCAGATGTACCTCAACGACATCTTCACGGTGAGCGCGAACCTGACGGGCCTGCCGGCGATCAGCGTGCCGTGCGGGTTCTCGGCGGACCGCCTGCCGATCGGCTTCCAATTGACGGCGCGGATGTTCGACGAGACGACGTTGCTGCGCGCCGCCGATGCCTATCAGCGCGACACCACGTTCCACACCGAGGCCCCCCGCCTTCGCTAAAGCTTCCGCCTCCGCCAAGGCTACGGCGGACAAGACGGCGGGGGGTGGTCACTGGGCCGTGATGTTGGGGCGGCCCTGGCGCAGCACGAACTTCTGAATCTTGCCGGTCGCCGTCTTCGGCAACTCCGCAATCGGCGTGAAGGCGTGCGGCACCTTGAAATGCGCCAGGTGCGCGCGGCAGAACTCGCGGAGCACCTCGGGCGTGGCCGACTGGCCGCTTTTGAACACCACGAACGCATGCGGCGATTCGCCCCACTGCTGGTCCGGGAATCCGACCACGGCGGCCTCCTGGACGGCGTCGTGCCGCAGCAGCAAGGCCTCCACCTCCACCGACGAGATGTTCTCGCCGCCGCTGATGATCACGTCCTTCAGCCGATCGGTGATCTGGACGTAGCCGTCGGGGTGCACCACCGCCGCGTCGCCGGTGTGGAACCAGCCATCGCCCATGCACTTCTCGGTGGCGGCGGGGTCGTCGTAGTACCCGGCCATGATCACGTTGCCGCGGGCCACGATTTCGCCGGGGGTGACGCCGTCGGCGGGCACCTCGCGGCCGTGGTCGTCCACCACGCGCAGCTCGCCGGAGGTGATCAGCTCGACGCCCTGGCGCGCCTTGATCGTCGCCCGCTCGTCCGCCGACAACGCGGCGTGCTCCGGCAGCGGCTCGCTGATGCTGATGGCCGGCGCGGTTTCGGTCAGCCCGTAAATCTGCGTGACCACCCAGCCCAGTTCGTTCTCGATGCGCTGGATCGTGACCGCCGCGGGCGGCGCCCCGGCGGTCATCACGCCGACCCCGCGCGGCGCGCCGTGCTTGACCTCCTCCGGCGCGCTCGCCAGCATGATCAGCACCGTCGGCGCCGCGCACAGGCGCGTCACCCGCTCGTCCCTGGCCACGCGAAACACGGTGGCGCCGTCGAACTTCGGCAGGCAGACGTGCCGCGCCCCGGCGGCGGTCACCGTCCAGGTGAAGGTCCAGCCGTTGGCGTGAAACATCGGCAGCGTCCACAGGTAGGTGTCGGCCGGCGTCATCGGCGTGTGCGCGAGCATGCCGACGCAGTTCATCCAGGCGTTGCGGTGCGTGATCATCACCCCCTTGGGCCGCGAGGTGGTGCCGCTGGTGTAATTGATGGTGAGCAGATCGCGCTCGCCGATGGCCGGCCGGTCGAACGCGCCGCTGGCATCGCGCAACAGCGCTTCGTAGTCCAGCCATCCGGCCGGTGGGCCGCCGTCAGGGTCGAGCGCCACGAAGTGGGTGACGCCCGCCAGGTCGTCGCGAATCGAGTCCACCGCGGCCAGGTAGTCGTGCGACACGCACACCACCTTCGCGCCGCTGTGCTGGATCATGTAGCGGAAGTCGTCGGCGATCAGCCGGAAGTTCAGCGGCACGAGCACGGCGCCCAGCTGCGGCACGGCATAGAACGACTCGAGCTGGGCGTGCGTGTTCGGCGAGATGTAGGCGACCCGATCGCCCTGGCGCACGCCGAACTGCTGCAGGACGGAGGACCAGCGGTCGCAGCGGTCGAAGAAGTCACCGTAGGTCCAGCGCCGCGCGCCGTCCACCACCCCTTCGCGGTTGGCGTGCAGCCGCCGCGTGCGGCGCATGAACTCGAGGGGCGTGAGCGGGACTTCCATCGGCGGGCATTCTACGACATGGCAAGGTGCCTAAGGTGCCTAAGGTGCCTTGGTGCTGCGGCACCGCCGATGGTGTGAGGGGACTACTGGGAGACGACGGCGGGCTGGCGGCGCATCAACGCCCAGATGGCCAGGCCGAGCAGGATGAACGGGATGGCCGGCACCAGCAGCGCGAGGACGGCGGCGATGAGGCCGATCACGGCGACCGCGGCGCCCACCACCAGCAGGATGGGCAGCACGGCGGCGCCCGCCGCGAGGCCGACCGCGCCCATGACCAGGCCCACGGGGATCCACAGCAGCTTGAACAGGAGCCGGAACGGCAGGAACACGGTCCAGAGGAGGACCTTGAACACCATCAAGACGATGCCGATCACGAACGCGAACGCGAGACCCGCGGCAAGCAGACCGGCAAGCGCAATGAGTTCGAACATCTTAATGAAATGGACGAGAAGGCAAGGGCCGGGGTTCCCGAGGCCGGGACTGCCGGGAGGGCGGCACGGTCAGTGCCGCCCCGGAGGCGAACTAGCGCAGGTCGATGACGACCTTGAAATCCGGGAGGTCCCACTGGACAAGGTTCTGCTTAACCTCTTCCATGGCAACACGTTCCGGCTTGATCAGCTTGGACGCGGGCAACTGGTCCAGGGTGTCGTGGTCGAGGCGCACGCGGGCGCCGCGGCGCAACTGCTTGGCGCGCAGGGCCGACACGTCGACATAGAGAAAACGGCTTTCGATAGGCGTCGCCTTGGGGTACTCGATCGGCGCTTCGTCTTCAGCGGCTTCTGCCACCTGCGGAACTTCATTCTCTGACATAGCCTTACAGCTTACTTCGGATACTGCCGGGAGGGCAATTCTTGTCGTTCCCTCCCGTCAGGTTCCGTTACGCCGCGACTTCGACGTTGATCGTCCGGGGACGCGTCTCTTCGCGGAAGGGCAGCTTCACGGTCAGCACGCCGTTCTTGTAGTCGGCCGCGATCTTGCCGGCATCGACACTCGACGGCAGCGAGAACGAGCGGCTGAAGGTGCCGTAGGCGCGCTCCACGCGGTGGAACTGCTCCTGCTTCACATCGTCTGCGAACTTGCGCTCACCCTTGATGGTCAGCGTGTTGTTCTCGAACACCACGGTGATGTCTTCGCGCTTCATGTCCGGCAACTCCGCCTTCAGCACCAGCTCCTGGTTGCCGTTCTCGAAGATGTCGACCGCCGGCACCCAGCGGCCGTTGGTCAGGAGGTCAGCGAACGGATCGAATCGAACGATGGACATTGGTTACTCCTCAACAATGCTCCGGCTAAAGCCGGAGGCTACATTGGGCTTACTATTTCGACTACCGGGTTTCCGCGAACTCCGCGTCCACGACCTCGCTGTCCTTGACAGCGTCGGCCGCGTTCTCCTGCTTCGGCGCGTTCTGGGCGGCCTTGGCCGCCTCCGCCGCCTGGTGCGCCTCGGCTTCCGCCTTGTTGCGGGCCTCGACTTCCTCGCGTTGCCGCGCATCTTCGGCCGCGTTGGCCTGCGCGTCCTTCACCATGCGATCGACTTCGTCCTTGTTGAGGCCGCTCGCGCCGCTGATGGTGATGGTCTGTTCCTTGCCGGTGCCCTTGTCTTTCGCCGCCACGTTGACGATGCCGTTGGCGTCGATGTCGAAGGTCACTTCAATTTGCGGCAGTCCGCGCTGCGCCGGCGGCAGGCCCGTCAGGTGGAACCGCCCCAGCGTCCGGTTGTCGCGCGACAGCGAGCGTTCGCCCTGCAGCACGTGCACTTCGACGCTGGTCTGGCTGTCGGTCGCGGTCGAGAAGATCTCGCTCTTCTTCGAAGGGATGGTGGTGTTGCGCGGGATCAGCACCGTCATCACGCCGCCGAGCGTTTCAATGCCCAGCGACAGCGGCGTCACGTCCAGCAACAGCAGATCCTTGACGTCTCCGGCCAGCACGCCGCCCTGGACCGCCGCGCCAATCGCGACCACTTCGTCCGGGTTGACACCCTTGTGCGGTTCCTTGCCGAAGTACTCCTTCACCACCTGCTGCACGCGCGGCATGCGGGTGGATCCGCCGACCAGCACGACCTCGTCGACCTCCGACGGCTTGAGGCCGGCGTCGGCCAGCGCCTGCTTGAGCGGCCCAATCGTGCGCTGCACCAGGCCCTCGACCAGCGACTCGAGCTTCGCCCGCGTCAGCTTCATGGCCATGTGCTTGGGCCCCGACGCGTTGGCCGTGATGAACGGCAGGTTGATCTCGGTCTCCATCACCGACGACAGCTCGATCTTGGCCTTCTCAGCGGCTTCTTTCAGGCGCTGGAGCGCCATGCGGTCCTTGCCCAGGTCGATGCCGTCGGTCTTCTTGAACTCCGCCGTCATCCACTCGACGATCAACTGGTCGAAGTCGTCGCCACCCAGGTGGGTGTCGCCGTTGGTTGACTTCACTTCGACCACGCCTTCGCCCACTTCGAGCACCGAGATGTCGAACGTGCCGCCGCCGAGGTCGAACACCGCGATGGTCTCGTCCTTCTTCTGGTCGAGCCCGTAGGCCAGCGCCGCCGCCGTCGGCTCGTTGACGATGCGGAGCACGTTGAGCCCGGCAATCTGCCCGGCGTCTTTGGTGGCCTGGCGCTGCGAGTCGTTGAAGTACGCCGGCACGGTAATCACCGCGTCGGTGACCTTGTCGCCCAGGTAGTCTTCCGCGGCCTGTTTCAGCTTCTGCAGGACCATCGCCGAGATCTCGGGGGGCGAGTACTGCTTGCCGCGCACCGTGATACGGGCGTCGCCATTGGGGGTCTGCGTCACCGAATAGGGCACGCGCTGGGTTTCCGCGGTGACCTCGGTGAACTTGCGGCCCATGAAGCGCTTGACCGAGAACACGGTGTTTTCGGGATTGGTCACGGCCTGACGCTTGGCAACCTGACCGACGAGCCGGTCGCCATCCTTGCCAAAGCCGACAACCGACGGGGTCGTACGAGCACCCTCCTGGTTCACGATGACGGTGGGCTGCCCGTTTTCCATGACCGACACCACCGAGTTCGTGGTGCCGAGGTCGATGCCGATCACTCTGCCTTTGGTTGCCATTTCCTGAGTCCTCCCTCGGACTTCTTCATTCTGCCCGATTCATGAGTGCAAGTCAATAACTTTATATTAGTGACTAGCACTCATATTGCTCTGACGTCGTTCTGAGCCAAAGGTTTCGGGACCGCGCTAGAATCGGAGCGATGGCTGGCTTTTCCTCCGAACCGATGGACCTCAACCAGGCCGACCTGGCCCAGGACGTCCATCGTCTGTTCGAGGACCTGGCCCGGCGCCGGCCCGACCGCCGCCACGTGGTGGCCGGCGAATGCATGCCGGTGGTCGATGTCTTCGAGACCGACCGGACCGTGGAAATCGTGCTCGACCTGCCCGGCGTCGCCGCCGACGCACTTCGCATCCTGATCAAGGCCGGCGTCGTGCTCATCGTCGGGGAGAAAGAGCGGCCCGAGCCCTCGAAGCGCGTGCCCGCCAGCTTCCATCTCGTGGAGCGTGACTTCGGCCGCTTTGCCCGCGCCATACGGGTGGCGGGCGCCGTGGACGCGGCCCAGGCGAGCGCGCGCCTGTCGCAGGGCGAGCTCCGCGTCGTGCTGCCCCGCCGCGAGGATCGCCGGGGCCAGGGCATCCTGGTTCCCATCGACACCATCGCCGCGGCCTCCGAATGAAGCTCCTGTTCATCGGCGACATCGTCGGCCGCCCGGGGCGCGACCTCGTGCGCAAGCACCTGAAGGCCCTCGCCGCGGCGCATGCCGTGGACCTGGTGATCGCCAACGGCGAGAACGCCGCCGGTGGCGCCGGCATCACGCGCGACAACGCGAAGGAGATCTTCGGCGCCGGCGTGGACGTGATCACGTCGGGCAACCATGTGTGGGACAAGCGCGAGGCGCTCGAGTTCATCGTCAGCGAGCCGCGGTTGATCCGGCCGGCGAACTACCCGGAGGGCACGCCGGGCCTGGGCTCCTACGTCGCCCTCGCCCGCAATGGCGTGCGGGTGGGCGTGGTCAACGTGATGGGGCGCGTCTTTCTGCAGGCCATTGACGACCCGTTCCGCGCCGCCACTCGCGAGATTGCCCGTGTCAAGCAGGACGGCGCGCAGGTGGTGTTGGTGGACGTCCACGCCGAAACAACGTCGGAAAAAGTGGCGCTCAGCTGGTATCTCGACGGTCAGGCCGCCGCCGTGATCGGCACCCACACGCACGTGCAGACCGCCGACGAGCGCATCCTCCCCGGCGGCACGGCGTGCCTGACCGACGTCGGCATGACCGGTCCGCACGACGGCGTGATCGGCATGGACCGGGTCGCGGTGATCGCGCGTTTCGTCACCGGCCTGCCGGGACGCTTCGAGCCGGCGAGCGGCGACGTCCGTCTGCACGGCGTCACGATTACGGTCGATCCCGAGACCGGCAAGGCGACCGCGATCGAACGCGTCGCGATCACGGAACACCAACTCGCCCAGCTGACAGACGAGGCGTCGGCCGCCCTCCGCTCGTGAGCAAGCTCCCTTTCGACGACGAACCGGCACAGACGAAAGTGCCTAGGGTGTCCGCCTCCGCGGCCAAAGGCCGCTCCGGCGAGACCTCGCCGAAGCTCGCGCTCGACACGCGCGCGAGCGAAGGCGGGCCTGAGGTGCCAGTGGCACCCATCAGACAGGTACTGACCGTCAGCGAACTGTCGGCGACGATTCGTGACGCGCTCGAGACGCAATTCCAGAACGTGTGGGTCGAGGGCGAGATCTCCAACGCGCGGCTGTGGAACACCGGGCACCTCTACTTCACGCTGAAAGACAGCGCGGCGCAGATCAAGGGCGTGATCTTCCGCTCGGCCCTGCGCTACCTGAAGTTCAAGCCCGAAGACGGCCTGCGCGTGGTGGCGCGCGGGAAGATCAGCGTTTACGAGGTCAAGGGTGACTACCAGCTGATCTGCGAGCACATGGAGCCGCAGGGGTTCGGCCCGCTGCAACTCGCCTTCGAGCAACTGAAGAAGAAGCTGGCCGCCGAAGGGCTGTTCGAGGCGTCGCGCAAGCGGCCGCTGCCCGCGCTGCCCCGCCGCATTGGCCTGGTCACCTCGATCGACGGCGCGGCGTTGCGCGACATGGTGCGCGTGCTGCGGCGGCGCTACCCGAACGCGCACCTGGTCATCGCCCCCACGCGCGTGCAAGGCGAGGGCGCGGCCGCGGAAGTGGCGCGCGCCCTCAAGCTGGTCGCCGGCGTGACCAACGTCGACGTGATCATCGTCGCCCGCGGCGGCGGCTCGCTCGAAGACCTGTGGGCGTTCAATGAAGAAGCGGTGGCGCGCGCCATCGCCGCCTCGCCGGTGCCGGTGATCTCCGGCGTCGGCCACGAGACCGACGTGACGATTGCCGACTTCGTCGCCGACCTGCGGGCCGCCACGCCGTCGGCGGCCGCCGAACTCGTGGTCCGCCGCAAAGACGAGTTCTTCGGGCACATCGACCGCCTCGGCGAGCGGCTCGAGGCGGCGATGGGCAACCGGCTGCGCCGGCTCGAATCGCGGCTGCACGCGCTCGAAGCGCGGCCGGGCTACTCAGGCTTTCCGGGCCGCCTGGCGTTCCGCGGACGACACGTCTCGGAGCTCACCTCGGCGTTGCGCCACGGCGTCGGCCAGTCGGTGACGCGCCGGGGGCGCCGTCACGAGCTGCTCCGCCGCGCGCTCGACCAGTTCGACCCTCGCCACCGGCTCGGCGCCATTCGCACGCGCCTGGTGGCGCGCGACGCCCAACTCGCGGCGGCCGCCCGCCGCCGGATCACCAGTTCCCAGGGCCGCTTCGGCGGGCTGGCGGCGCGGCTCGAAGGCTTGAGCCCGCTGGCGGTGCTGGGCCGCGGCTACGCCGTCACCTGGGACGCCGCCCGAACGCGTATCATTCGGGACGCGTCCACGGTTCGCGCGGGAGACGCCATCAGCGTCACGCTCGAACGCGGATCACTCGACGCCACGATCACGAACGCCCATGGACCCAACGATTAAAGACTTCGAAGCCGCCATCGCCGAGCTCGAGACCATCGTCAAGAAGCTCGAAGAGGGCGACCTCGCCCTCGAGAAATCGCTCGAGCTCTACGAACGCGGCGTGCAGCTCTCGCGTTTCTGCCACTCGCGCCTCGAGGAGGCCGAGAAGCGCATCGAGATCGTCAACGAACGCGGCGAGCTCAAGCCCGCGCCGGCGTCGCTGCGCCTGCCGACCGGCGAAGACGAGCCGTGACCTTCACGGATTACCTGGACGCGCGGCGGCGTGACGTGGAAGCCGCGCTCGAACGGCACCTGCCGGCGCCGCCGGATACGCCGGCGGTGGTGGCCGACGCCATGCGCTACAGCCTGATGGCCGGCGGCAAGCGGCTGCGGCCGCTGCTGGTGCTGGCCAGCGCCGAGGGCGTGGCCCAGGCCCTCGGTGGATCCGAAGCGGCGGCGCGCGACGCCGCCATGCCGGCCGCCTGCGCGCTCGAAATGATCCACACCTACTCGCTGATCCACGACGACCTGCCGTCGATGGATGACGACGACCTGCGGCGGGGGCGGCCGACGTCGCACGTGGTCTACGGCGAGGGCATGGCCATCCTGGCTGGCGACGGCTTGCAGGCCGAGGCGTTCAGCCTGCTCGCTCGCGAACCGCAGGGCCACCACCCGACGCTGATGGCCCGGAAGCTCCGCGTGCTCGCGCTGATCGCGGGCGCCGCCGGCCCCGCCGGCATGGTAGGCGGCCAGGCCATCGACCTGGCCGCCGTGTCGCCAAAGCCGGGCACCGGCGCGATACCGCTCGACGCCGACGGCCTCCAGGCCATGCACATGCGCAAGACCGGCGCGTTGATTCGCGCCGCCGCCGCGGCCGGCGCGGTGATGGGCGGCGCCGATGATCGCCTCGCCGCCACGATTGATGACTACGGCCGCGAGATCGGCCTCGCCTTCCAGATCGTGGACGACATCCTCGATGTCGAGGGCGCGGCGGGCACGCTCGGCAAGACCGCCGGTAAGGACGAAGCCGCCGGCAAGCCGACCTACCCGGCCTTTTTCGGCCTCGACCAGGCCCGCGCGCTCGCCGCGGATTGCCACACCCGCGCGCGCCAGGCGCTCGATCGCGCCGGCCTGCTCGATTCACGGCTCGATGACATTGCCACCTGGATCATCAAGCGCGACAAGTGACGGGGCTTGGGACTTGAGGCCTGGGGCTTGGCTGTGAAACGACAACGCCTCGACACGCTGCTCGTCGAGAAGGGCCTCGTCGAGTCACGCGAGAAGGCCCGCGCCCTGATCATGGCCGGCCAGGTTGACGTCGACGGCCACGGCGCGGCCAAGGCCGGCACCATGGTGGCGGTGGACGCCGACCTCCGCGTCATCGGCCCCGACCATCCGTGGGTCAGCCGCGGCGGCGTCAAACTGGCATTCGCGCTCGACACCTTCGGCATCGACGCCACCGGCCAGGTTGCCCTCGACATTGGCGCCTCCACCGGCGGCTTCACCGATGTCTGGCTCGAACGCGGCGCGACGCGCGTGATCGCGCTCGACGTCGGCCACAGCCAGCTCCACTGGAAGATCCGCAGCGACCCGCGCGTCGCTGTAATCGAGCACGTCAACGCGCGGCACCTCAAGCCGGGCGACCTGCCCGACATGGGCGCGCCGATCACGCGCGTCAGCATCGACGTGTCGTTCATCTCGCTCCGCCACATCTTTCCCGTGCTGCCGGCGCTGGTGGCCCCGGGCGCGGAGATCGTGGCACTGGTGAAGCCGCAGTTCGAAGCGGGCCGGAAGGACGTGGGTAAGGGCGGGTTGGTGAAGGATCCGGCGGTGCACGGGCGCGTCGTGGACGAGGTCACGGCCGCGGCGGCTGAAGTAGGATTGAAACGCGCCGGACTGGTCGAGTCGCCAATCACCGGGGCACATGGCAACCAGGAATTCCTGATGCACCTCCAATGCGCATTGGCATAGCCGTCAAGCCCGGCCTGCTCGAGGCCCGCGAAACGCTGGTGGGCGTCGAGCAGTGGCTGCGGGACCACGCCGTGGATGCGGTGTGGACGGAGGAAGCGTCCGCCCTGCTGCCACCGGCCTCACGCACCGTCGTCGAACGGGCCCGGCTGCCGGAGGACCTCGACCTGATCCTGGTGCTCGGTGGTGACGGCACGCTGCTCGCCATGGCCAAGGCCATCGCGGAAGCCGGCCGCGACATCCCGCTGCTCGCGGTGAACTTCGGGTCGCTGGGCTTTCTCACCGAGATCACCCGGCCCGAGATCTACACCTCGCTCGAAGCGGTACTGAACGGCCGCGCCTCGCACGACGAGCGGATGATGCTGCGGGCGGTCGCCACGCGCGCCGGCGTCACCTCGACCCACCTCGCGTTGAACGACATCGTGTTCACGCGCACGGCGCTGTCGCGCATGATCGACCTGGCCGTGTGGGTCGGCGATCAGTTCGTGATGTCGGTCAAGGCCGACGGCTTGATCGTGGCGAGCCCGACCGGCTCCACCGCCTACAACCTGGCCGCCGGCGGACCCATCGTCCATCCGGCGATGGACGCCCTCGTGCTGACGCCGATTGCGCCGCACATGCTGACCAATCGCCCCATCGTGATTCCCGCCGAGCGCGAGGTCCGCGTGAAATCCACCGGCACCAACGCCGGCAGAGTCTACGTCACCTTCGACGGCCAGACCGGCTTCGAACTGGGCGAGGGTGACGAGATCGCGGTCTCGCGCGCCGCGCGCCCGCTGCGCCTGGTTCGCGCGTCAGCGCGCAGCTACTTCGAAGTGCTTCGACAGAAGCTCAAATGGAATGAGAGATAGATGATTTGGCGATTTGGCGATTTGGTGATTTGGTGAGTTCGTGATTTCCCGACTGCAAATCTCCACATCTCCAAATCACGAGAGCACCAAATCATCGACTGCGCCCGCGTAACTTCCGGAAATAGTCGACCTGCCAGGTAAAGACATTCCGGTTGTGTTCGGCCAGCGTTGAGGCGAACACGTGCGTGCCGTCGTTGCGGCTGACGAAGTACAAGTAGTCCACCGCCGCGGGCTTCACGGCTGCCGCGAGCGAGGCGCGGCCGGCCGAGGCGATGGGGCCTGGCGGCAATCCGGCGTAGCGATAGGTGTTGTAGGGCGAGTCGAACCGGAGATCTTCCTTCGACAGGTTGCCGTCGTACTTGCCGGCCTTCTGCAGGGCGTAGATCACCGTCGGGTCCGCCTGCATGCCCATCCGGATCTTCATGCGGTTGCGGTACACGGCCGCCACGATCGGGCGCTCGTCCGGGCTCGCGGTCTCCTTTTCCACCAGCGACGCCAGCGTCACCGCCTGCCTGACCGTGAGCCCGCCCGCCGCCGCGGCCGCGCGCAGGTCGGCGTCGAAGGCCTTCTTGAAGCCGGCCACCATCTGCGCCACCACGTCGGCCGCCGGCGTGCGGCGCGGGAGCGCGTAGGTTTCGGGAAAGAGATAGCCTTCCAGATCCCTCGCCGCGGGATCGAGATCGCGGATCAGCGAGGCGTCTTGCGCGGCCCTGGTGAAATCCGCCGCGGCGCCGAAGCCGCGCTCTTCGAACACCGCCGCCATCTCGACCATCGTGAGGCCCTCGCGGAACGTCAGCAGGCGGGTGTAGACCTCACCGCGCGCGATCTTGCCCACCACGTCGAGCGCCGTCATCGGGGCGTCGAAGCGATACTCCCCCGCCTTCAGCTCCCGCGCGCGCCCGCTCAACAGGACGGCGGCGCGAAACGTCCACGCGTCACGGACGAGGCCGGCGTTGACGAGCCGGGCGCCGATACCCGCGGGGCCCGTGCCCGAAGGAATATCGACAAAGGTCTCAGCCTCGGCCGCGCCGCGAAACGGTTCCTGCACGCGCGCGTACATCCACCAGGCGCCGGCCCCGGCCGCCACCGCGAGCGCGGCCAGCAGCAGCGCGATTCGTCGCATCCATCGCATCATTCGGTTGATTCGTCAGAGGCCGCGCGAGGGCGGCCGTCGAGATAGTCCTGCAGGATGATGGCCGCGGCCGCCGCATCGAGCTTGGCCTTGCGCTTGCGCCAGTCTGGTTCACGCAGCGCCAGGCGCGATGCCGCCTCGTGGCTCGACAGGCGTTCGTCCTGCAGCACCACCGGCACCTTGACCTGCCCTTCGAGCGAGCGCGCGAAGGTTTCCACAATGGGTGTCTGTTCGTTTGGAGTGCCGTCCAGACGGCGAGGCCACCCGACGACCACCGCCTCGAGCCCGTCATCGTCTGCCGCGAGCGCGGCCACCTCGGCCACGATCATGCGCAGCGTCGCCGCGTCCGACGGCGGACGCTGCAGGAGCCGCCACGGGGAGGCGAGCGTGGCGGTGGCGTCGCTCAGCGCCAGTCCGATGCGACGCGCGCCGTAGTCGATGCCCAGGACACGCACGCGGCCAGTATAATTCGCAACCAGATGAGGCTTGAGGCTTGGGGCTTGAGGCTTGGGGCTTGGGTGCCAGCGATGGCGCTGACGTGCGCCACGTTGGCAGCGCAGACGCCAACCGACGACGCGAAGGCGTTGACCGCGGGGGCGGCGGAGCGCATCCGCGTGCTGCAGGGCGAGGCCGACCGCCTGGCCGCGCAGGCGCGGACGGTGTTCGGCGATCTGCGCAAACTCGAACTCGAGCGCGAGATCAGCCAGCAAGAGATCATCCGCGCCGACGCGGATGTCGCGCGCGTCACGCAGGCGCAGGAGCAGGCGGCGGCCCGGCTGAAAGCGCTCGAGGCCGCGCGCGTGGCGCAGACGCCGGGCGTCAGCGAGCGCCTGGTCGAACTCGCCAAGCGCGGACGCGGCGGCTACCTGCAACTGCTGCTGGCCTCGGACGACATCCGCGCCTTCGGGCGGATGAGCCGCGGCGTCGCCGCCGTGGCGGAGCTCGATCGGGTTCGGCTCGAGACCCATCGCCGCACCGTCGCGGCGGAACGCGCCGCGCTGGCCGCCTTCGACAAGGAACGCGCGGCCGTGGAAGCCGCGCGGAAGGAAGCGCGCCGCGCGCGGGCCGGGCTTGACACCGCGGTGGCGGCGCGCAACCGCCTGATCGACAGCCTCGATCGGCAGCGCGACCTCGCGGCGCAGTACGTGGGCGAATTGCAGGCGGCGCAACGCCAGATCCAGCGGACGCTCTCCGCCGCCGACGCGTCCTCGAAAACGGTGGCGCTTCCCATCCGTCCCTTCCGCGGCGACCTGCCGTGGCCGGCCAACGGACGGGTAGTGAGCCAGTTCGGCCGCACTCCAGCCGGCCGTTTCGGCACGGCTCTCGTCCGAAACGGTATCGACGTGGAAGCGGCCGAGGGATCGCCGGCGCGCGCGGTGCACGGGGGCACGGTGGCCTATGCGGCCCCGTTTACCGGATTCGGCGTCCTGGTCATCGTCGATCACGGCGCCTCGGCGTTCACGCTGTATGGCCACTTGTCGGAAGCCACCGTGGCCACGGGATCGACGGTCAAACGCGGGGAGGTCGTGGGCAGGGTCGGGCTGGCGCCGGCCGGTGACGCCGCGCTCTATTTCGAGGTGCGCATCGACGGCCGCCCGGTCGATCCCATACAATGGCTGGCGAGGCCGAGGCGTTAACGCGGCGAGTTGCTGACAGTCAAGCCATCCAGGAGATCACGATGAAGATTCGCGGCCGGGTTCTCGTGCTGGCGGTGTCGGTGCCCGTGATCGCTTTTGCGGTCATCGGCGGCTTCCTGGGCAACAGCGCCCTGGCCCGCGAAGACAGCTATCAATATCTCCGCATCTTCGAAGACGTCGTCACGCTGATCGTCAACAACTACGTTGAGGAAGTGAACGTCGACAAGGTGATGCACGGTGCGATGCACGGGCTCGCCGACGGACTGGATCCCGACAGCGCCTTCCTCGACGCCGCGCAGGTCAAGACCTACGACAAGGCCGACCCCGGCGGCGCGGCGCAAACCGGCCTCGAGGTCACGCGCCAGTACTACCTGCGCGTGATTGCCTCGCGCGACGGCTCACCGGCCGCGAAGGCGGGCCTCATGCCCGGCGACTACATTCGCGCCATCGACGGACAGTCCACCCGCGACACGACGGTGTACGAAGGCCAGCGGCTGCTGCGCGGCAAGCCGGGCACCAAGGTCCGCCTCACGGTGCTGCGCGGCAACGCCGCCGAGCCGCACGACATCGAACTGGCCCGCGAAGACCTGCCGGCACTGCCGATCAAGTCGCGCATCGCGGCCACCGGCGTCGGCTACGTCCGCATCGCGGAATTCACGAAGGCCACGCCGGATCAACTGAAGGCCGAGATCGCGTCTCTCACCAAGTCCGGCGCCACGCGCCTCGTGGTGGACGTGCGCGGCACCGCCTTTGGCGACACCGACACCGGCCTCGCCGCGGCGCGGCTGTTCGTCACGACCGGCGTGCTCGTGTATCGCCAGGATCGCGGCAAGGAAAAGGAAGCCGTGTCGGCCGCCGCCGGCGACGGTGCCGTCACGCTGCCGACGGCGATCCTGACCGACAACGGCACGTCCGGCGCGGCGGAGGTGTTTGCGGCCGCCCTGTCGGGCAACAAGCGCGCGACCCTCGTCGGCGAGCGCACGTTCGGCCGCGCCGCGCGGCAGAAGCTGGTGCGGCTGCCGGACGGCAGCGCCCTCGTGCTCACCCATTTGATCTACATGACGCCGGCCAGCGTCGCCATCCACGAGAAGGGCCTGATCCCCGACGTACCGGTGGAACAGGCCGACGTCGAGTTCGGCCAGGCGCCGCCGGCGACCGACGCCGCGCTCGACAAGGCGATTGAATCGCTCGCCGTCAAGGCCGCGGCCTGATGAACAAGCAGGACCTGATCGCCAGGATCGTCAAGGACACCGGCGCCACCAAGACCCAGGCGTCCCGTATCGTCGCCGTGTTTCTCGCGGCTGTCACCAGGGCCCTGAAGAAGGGCGAACCGGTCACGTTTGTCGGTTTCGGCACGTTCAAGACCGTGCTTCGCAAGGCCCGCAAGGGACGCAATCCCCTCACCGGCGGCGCCATTCGCATCCCCAAGCGCAGGGCCGTCCGGTTCTCCGCCGGTAAGGCGCTGAAAAAAGCCCTCAACTGAGCCGGCAGCACTAACCGCCTTCGCCAAGGCTTCGGCGCTCAAGAAGTGCCGCCTTCCTGGCTCGGCCTCTGCTATACTTTTCTGTCGGCTTTGGGCCGAATTTCGCACGAGATAGGCGCGTAGCTCAGTTGGTTAGAGCGCCTCCCTGACACGGAGGAGGTCGATAGTTCGAATCTATTCGCGCCTACCAGCCTTCGCTTGGATTGCAGGCGAAGGCTGCCCCGCCGTAGCGCAAAGCGCGAAGGCGGGCCGTATGATGTCGGTCCCAAGCTTCGGCTGGGCAAGCCACACGAAGGCTCACACGTTCGCCCCATGAATCAGGTCACAGTCACCCTCCCCGACGGATCGACGAAGCAAGTCGAGGCCGGCGCGCCCGTCAGGGCTGTCGCCGAGGCCATCTCGCCACGCCTGGCCGATGCCGCCCTGGCGGCGTTTATCGGCGACAAGATGGTGGACCTCACCTGTCCGCTGACCGCCGACGCCACCGTCCGGATTGTGACCAACAAGAGCCCTGAAGCCCTCGAGCTCTATCGCCACTCGACGGCGCACCTGCTCGCGGCGGCCGTCACGGCGCTGTTCCCGAAGGTCCAGTGCGGCATCGGGCCGCCCATCGAAGACGGCTTCTACTACGACTTCGTGGTCGAGCGCCCCTTCGTGCACGAAGACCTCGAGGCCATCGAGGCGAAGATGAAGGAGCTGGCGTCGCAGGACCTGGTGTACGAGCGCCAGTCGTGGCCGCGCCAGGAGGCCATCGACTTCTTCACCAGGCGCGGCGAGCCGCTCAAGGTGCAGCTGATCGAGGAGAAGGCGGCCGGCCAGCCGCAAGTGTCGGTCTACACGATCAAGGACAAGGACACCTTCCTCGACTTCTGCGTCGGGCCGCACGTCCCCTCCACCGGCAAGCTCAAGGCCTTCAAGCTGACGACCACGAGCAACGCCTACTGGAAGGGCGACGCGCAGAACCAGCCGATGCAGCGCGTCTACGGCACCGCCTTCTTCTCGCAGAAGGAACTCGACGAGCACATCACGCGCCTCGAGGAAGCCAAGAAGCGCGACCACCGCAAAGTGGGCAAGGAACTCGGCCTGTTCACGTTTCACCCGTGGGCGCCGGGCGCCGGCTTCTGGCTCGGCAAGGGCACGACGCTCTACAACACGCTCGCCGACTACATGCGCGGCCGCCTCTTCCCCGCCGGTTACGACGAGGTCAAGACGCCCATCGTCTACAACAAGGCGCTGTGGGAACTGTCGGGGCACTGGTCGCACTACCGCGAGAACATGTTCCTGGTGAAGTCGGCCGACGGCGAGGAAATGGGCCTCAAGGCCATGAACTGCCCCGGCCACTACCTCCTGTACGCGAGCGAGAAGCACAGCTACAAGGAGATGCCGATCCGCTTCCACGAGCAGACGCCGCTGCATCGCAACGAAGCGTCGGGCGTGCTCGGCGGCCTCACGCGCGTGCGCCAGTTCTCGCAAGACGACGCGCACTGCTTCGTGATGGAGACGCAGATCGCCAGCGAAGTGGAAGCGCTGCTGCGGTTGATCAAGGGCATCTACGGCGACTTCGGCCTGGGCTACACGGCCAAGCTGTCAACGCGGCCCGAGAAGTTCATCGGCGAGATCGCGTTGTGGGATCGCGCCGAGGGCGCGCTCAAGGAAGCGCTCGAGAAGGCCGGGCAGGCTTACACGATTAACGCCGGCGACGGCGCCTTCTACGGCCCGAAGATCGACTTCGACATCACCGACGCGATTGGCCGGAAGTGGCAGTGCGGCACCATCCAGCTGGATTACGTGGCGCCCGAGCGGTTCGACCTCAAGTACACCGGGGCCGACAACGCCGAGCACCGGCCGGTGGTCATTCACCGCGCTATTTTCGGCAGCTTCGAACGGTTCATCGCCATCCTGATCGAGCACTTCGCCGGAGCCTTCCCCCTGTGGCTGGCGCCGGTGCAGGTCGTGGTGCTGCCGATTGCCGACCGGCACCTGGACTACGCCAGGGACGTGGCCGCCACCCTGGAGGCGGCCGGGCTCAAGGCCCGCTGCGACGACCGCCAGGAAAAGGTGAATTACAAGATTCGTGAGGCCCAGCTCCAGAAGATCCCCTACATGCTGGTAGTGGGCGACCGCGAGGCGGCCGACCGGGCCGTGGCGGTCCGGAGCCGGGCCAAAGGCGACCTGGGCGCCAGGCCCCTGGAACAATTCCTGACCGACGCGCTTGCCGAGGTCCGGTCTAAAGCGCTATCCTAGTAATCTTTGTCGCTGGAGGAACCTTATCGCCTTCGATAGATCTCGCCCGACCCGTCGTGACGACCGACTCCGCATCAACGAGCGGATTCGAGTGCGTGAAATTCGCGTAATTGACGACGCGGGGCAGCAGCTGGGCATCATGCCGCCGCCCCAGGCCCTGATTCTTGCCCGTCAGAAAGGCCTCGACCTGGTCGAAATTTCGCCGACCGCGGTTCCGCCTGTCTGCCGGATCATGGACTACGGCAAGTATCAGTACCAGGAGCAGAAGCGCGCCCGCGAGGCGAAGCGGCACCAGAAGGTGATCGAGGTCAAGGAGATCAAGTTCCGTCCCAAAGTGGACGAACACGATTACCAGTTCAAGAAGCACCACATCGAGCGGTTTATCGAAGAAGGCGACAAGGTCAAGGCGACCATCTTCTTCCGCGGCCGCGAGATGGCGCATCCCGAGATTGGCCACCGGATCCTGATGCGGCTCATCAAGGACCTGGAAGAGGTGGCGATGGCGGAAACCATGCCCCGGCAGGAGGGCAACCAGATGCACACGATCCTGACGGGCAAGAAGGGCCAGCCGAAGCCGGCGGCCAAGAAGACCGACGTGGCCGAGACGGCCGCCAACGAGTAGCGCCGTCCGGGCGGAACTTCAGTTCCGCCCGGACGGTTTAGGGAATATAGAGAGATCATGGCCAAGAAGCAGAAGCTGAAGACCCACCGCGGCGCGGCAAAGCGGTTCAAGAAGACGGGCACCGGCAAGATCGTGCGCGGCGCGGCGTTCAAGCGCCACATCCTCACGAGCAAAACCACGAAGTCGAAGCGGCACGCGCGTGGTTCGAAGGTGGTCACGCCGGGCGACGCCCGGAAGATCAACCTGATGCTTCCGTATAAGTAGAATCCGGCTTTAGCCGGATAAACGATCGGCGCGTCGCGGCAGCGGTTTGGGGCATTTTCGCTGCGACACTCAACGGCACCACGTCCCGGCACCCCGTAAAGGGGTGCCCTACAAGACGGGGGGCCTGCAAGCGCCGGCCAGGGCATTCAGCTACTGGCGCAAGTCCGGTTACCACCGGCCCCCAACATCGCACACAGGAACAGTCATGCCTCGCGTCAAACGCGGAACCGTACGTCGCCAGAAGCGTAAGAAGCTCTCGAAGATCACCAAGGGCTTCTTCCAGAACAAGAGCAAGCTCTACAAGTTCATGAAAGAGGCCGCCGAGAAGGCGGGCGTCTACGCCTACGTCGGGCGCAAGCGCAAGAAGCGTGACTATCGCGGCCTCTGGATCATCCGCATCAACGCCGCCGCGCGTGAGAACGGCCTCTCCTACAGCGTGTTCATGCGCGGCCTCAAGGCCGCCGGCATCGAACTGGATCGCAAGAGCCTCGCCGAACTCGCCGCGCGCGAACCGGCGGCGTTTACCAAGCTGGTCGAGCAGGCGAAAGCCGCAATCCCGGCGGCCTAGTAGGGCGCCCCTTTATGGGGCGCCATGCAATCGCCCCGTATGAACCCAATCGACACCTCCATCGGTCCAGATCGGGCGCGGGAACTGTTCCGCGCCGAGCTGGCCGATGTCCGTACGGATGCCGAGCTGCAGGCCCTGCGCACCCGCTGGGTCGGCCGCAAGGGCAGCTGGGTGTCGGCCTTCATGGAGGCCCTCGCCACCGCCACCCCCGAACAGAAGAAGACCTTCGGCCGCGGCGCCAACGAGCTGAAGAAGGAAGTGGAGGCCGCGGTCGCGGAGCGCGAAGCCGCGCTCGCCGCCACCCGCCGTCCCGCGCATGCCGTGGACATCACGCTCCCCGGCCGCGCGCCACAGCTCGGGCATCGCCATCCCCTCAGCCTGATCCGGGATGAGGTCGGCGCCATCTTCACGCGCCTCGGCTACCAGGTGCTCGAAGGGCCCGAGATCGAAGACGACTACCACAACTTCGAAGCGCTCAACATGCCGGAGGAACACCCGGCGCGCGACATGCAGGACACGCTGTACCTGGCCGAGCCCCTGAAGATTGGGGCCGGTCAGCCGTTGACGCTGCTGCGCACGCACACGTCGGCCATGCAGATCCGCCACATGGAGCAGCACGCGCCTCCCGTGCGGCTGGTCGCCATCGGCCCGGTGTATCGCAAGGACAACCTCGACCTCACGCACACGCCGATGTTCCACCAGGTCGAAGGCCTGGTGGTCGGCAAGGGCGTGACGCTCGCCGACCTCAAGGGCACGCTGGCGGCCATGGCCGAGGCGTTGTTCGGCGCCGGCACCGGCGTCCGCTTCCGCCCGAGCTTCTTCCCGTATACCGAGCCCAGCGCCGAAGTGGACATCCAGTGCATCAAGTGCAAGGGCGGCGGCTGCGCCATGTGCAAGCGCACCGGCTGGATTGAAATTCTCGGCAGCGGCATGGTGCACCCGGCGGTGTTCGAAGCGGTGGGTTACGACCCCAACGAGATCACCGGCTTCGCCTTCGGCATGGGCGTCGAGCGCGTCGCCCTGCTCAAGTGGGGCGTGGAAGACATCCGCCTGTTCTACGAGAACGACCTGCGCTTCCTGGAGCAGTTCGGGCTATGAAGGTCCTGCTCTCCTGGATTCGCGAGTTCGTTGACGTGCCGGAGTCGGCCGAAGAAATCGGCAGGCTGATGTCGGTACGCGGCCTCGCGCTCGAAGGCCTCGAGACATGGCCTGCCCTGAGCGAGCGCAGCGAGTCGAAGGGCGATGACGTCGTCATGGACTTCGACGTCACCGCGAATCGTCCTGACTGCCTGTCGATGATCGGCATCGCCCGCGAGATCGCGACGGCCTACAACCGGCCGCTGAAGGTTCCCGCCGACCCGGCGCTCTCGCCTGGCGACACCATCCCGGTCACGATCGAAGACCCCGCCCTGTGCGGCCGTTACGCCGGCGCGGTTGCCGACGTGAAGGTGGGGCCGTCGCCGGACTGGATGCAGGCGCGCCTCACGGCCTGCGGCATCCGCCCGATCAGCAACATCGTCGACATCACCAACTACGTGCTGCTCGAACTCGGGCAACCGATGCACGCGTTCGATCTCCACAAGCTCGGCGGCCGGGCCATCAAGGTCCGCACCGCGCGCCAAGGTGAATCGATCAGGACGCTGGACGGCAAGACCCGCGCGCTCAGCTCCGGCGTGCTCGTCATTGCCGATGCCGAGCGGGCCCAGGCCATCGGCGGCGTGATGGGCGGCGCCGACTCGGAAGTCAGCGACGCGACCACGCAGATCGTGTTCGAGGCCGCCTGGTTCCTCCCCGCCTCCGTGCGCACGACCAGCAAGAAACTGGGCCTGCGCACCGAAGCGTCGATGCGCTTCGAGCGCGGCATGGACGTCACGGCGCCGGCGCGCGCGATGGCCCGCGCCTGCGCGCTGCTCGAGACGATTGGCGCCGGCAAGGCGACGGGCGTGATCGCCGATGTGTTCCCGCAGCCGCCACCGCCGCGCCAGCTGGAACTCGAACGGGCGCGGATCAGCGGACTGCTCGGCATGGATGTGCCGAACGCGGAGGTCGAGCGAATCCTCGCGTCGCTCGGTTTCGTGACGGCCCCCCATAAAGGGGGGCCCTACAAGAGTGGTTCGGGGGATGGCTGGAGTGTCACCGTGCCCGGCTGGCGCATCGACATCAAGCGCCAGGTGGACCTGATCGAAGAGGTGGGACGCCACCACGGCTTCGAACACCTGCCCTCGACGTTCCCAGGCGTGCAGCAGGCGCCCGCCGCGTCGGACCCGCGCATTGCCCGCGATCGCCGCGTGCGAACCGCCCTGCTCGGCATGGGCTTCTCCGAAGCCATCACCTTCGCGTTCATCGAAGCCGCGGCGGCGCAGCCGTTCCACGGCGAACAGGCGGCCGTCGCGCTGGCCAATCCCCTGTCGGAGAAATTCGCCGTGATGCGGCCCAGCCTGCTGCCCGGCCTGATCGACGCGGTGAGCCACAACCGCCGGCACGGCCGCCGCGACGTGCAGCTCTTCGAGATCGGCACGCGCTTCTCCCCGCTTGGTGAAACGCGCGGCGCCGGGTTCGCGTGGACCGGCCTGGCGACGAGCGATCACTGGAGCGGCGGCCGGCGCGACGTGGACTTCTTCGACATGAAGGGCGTCGCCGAACAGCTCGCCGCCGTCGGCCTGGTGTCGCTCACCTTCGCCGAGGCCGACGTGCCCTGGCTGGTCACGGGACGCGCCGCGACCTTGGCCGTGAACGGCACGGCCATCGGCCTGCTTGGCCTGCTCGACCCGGGCCTGGCCGACAAGCGCGGCCTGCCGGCCGGCGACGACGTCTACGTCGCCGAGATCAATCTCGACCTGCTGACCGCGGCCGCGTCCGCCGACACCTTGCGCGCGACGCCGCTGCCGCGCTATCCGTCGGTGGTCCGCGACGTCTCGATTCTCGTGGACGATGCCTTGTCTGCCGGGGCGGTTCGTGGCACCATTCGTTCGGCTGCGCCCAACACGCTGATCCAGGTGTGTGAGTTCGATCGCTACCAGGGCAAGGGCATTCCCGACGGCAAGGTCAGCTTGTCGTTCCGCCTCACCTTCCAGTCGCCGGAGCGCACGCTCACCGACGAAGAAGTGCAGGCGGGCATGCAGCACATCATCGACGCGCTGACGCGCGACTTACAGGCAATTCAGAGGTAACGGATGGCGACCAAGACGACGACACCGGGGCTGGAATCGATCGACCGCCTCGAAGAGAAGATCAAGCTGCTCGTCAACACCATCGTCCGGATCAAGGGCGACCAGGCGCGGGCGGCGGAAGAGAACGGCAAGCTCAAGGGCGAAATCGAGACTCTCAAGGCCCGCATCGCCACGGCCGAAAGCGCCGGCGCCGAAGTCACCACGCTGCGCGAAGAGCGCGACCTCATCAAGAGCCGCGTCACCGAGATGCTGCAGCAACTCGACGGCCTGAACCTCTGAGCATGGCCGAACCGAAGGTCGTCCAAGTTGAGGTCTACGGGCAGAAATACCCGATTA
This sequence comes from Vicinamibacterales bacterium, assembly GCA_041659285.1. Lineage (NCBI taxonomy): Bacteria > Pseudomonadati > Acidobacteriota > Vicinamibacteria > Vicinamibacterales > Vicinamibacterales bacterium. Next base: position 277,582 of record JBAZYO010000002.1, read on the forward strand.
AGACCGAGCTCGACCCGCGTTACGTCGAGCAGCTGGCGACCTTCGTCGAGTCGCGCATGGAACTGGCCGCCAAGAGCTCGCCGTCGAGCGACGCGGTCGGGCTCGCCGTGCTGGCCGCGCTCAACATCACGGACGAGTTCTTCCGGACCCGCGCCAACCTCACGAACACCTCCGGTAGCCTGACCGCCCGCGCCGAAGCCCTCGAGAAGATGGTGGACCAGGCGCTCGCGCTGGCCGAATAGGCCGGTTTCGGCCTTTCCCTGATTGTTCTTGCCTTTTCTCCCGCCTGCGCGGTTCCTCGTCAGAACGTATTCGCCTTTTCTTCGCCAACTTGCTTGACCGCGAGCGCCGGGAAGCCTAAGATCGAATCTCCTGCTTTGCTCGTGATGGTTCGGGGGCTTGTCTGAGCCGATGTTTTAAACCAAGCGAGTTGCGAAGCCGCGTGGTGTGCATGCCTCCGCGGAGAGGAAGCCTAAAACGTGGTAACTACAGCGACTCCACCTGCTATGCAGGTTCAGCAATCCTCCCCACACGGCAAAGCGGGATTTCATATTCCTACAGGGCGCGCAGTTGGCGCGCCCACTGCAGTCATGGCCGGCAGCCGGGCCAATTCGCTCGCTCTTGGGTCCGCTGCAGTAGCGAACGGCTCCGGTTCGCCTAAGTGACAGTCGCAGACCTGGGCGAGCACGCCCTCTTGGCGCGCATTCTGGCGCGTCTCCCCCGCCCATCGGCCCAAGTGCTGGTCGGACCGGGTGATGACGCCGCCGTGCTGGCGCCGGTTCGGAACGAACGTCTGGTGGTCACCACCGACGCCGTCGTCGAGGGGGTGCATTTCTCACGCCCTTCCTTTGCGCCGGCCGACATTGGCCACAAGGCGCTCGCCGTCAACCTCAGCGACCTGGCGGCCATGGCGGCCACGCCCCAGTGGGCCCTGGTCTCGCTGATATTGCCGGGCGCCTGGCTGGTGGCAGACGTCGAGGCGCTCGTGGACGGACTGGCGGCCCTCGCGGGCCGGCACGGGGTCTCGGTGGTGGGCGGCAACATTACCCGCACCGAGGGTCCCCTCGCCGTGGACGTCACCGCGGGCGGAACGGTTGCCTCGCGACGGTGGCTGACGCGCAGCGGCGCGGTGGCCGGCGACGACATCTGGGTGAGCGGCACGATTGGCGGGGCCGCGGCTGGTTTGGAAATGCTCCGCGCCGGGGAGCCGGGAACCGGCTGCGTGGCGAAGCAGCTGCGACCTGAGCCACGCGTGAGACTGGGCGTGGCGATGGGCCGTGGGCGCGCGGCGCGGGCGGCGATGGACCTGAGCGACGGCCTGGCGGATGCGGTCCGGCAGGTGGCGGCGGCAAGCGGATGCGGGGTGCGGCTCGATGCCGGCGCCCTGCCGATTGAGCCGGCCGCCCTGGCGTGGTGGAACGCGCGCGGTGTGGACCCGATTCGCGCCGCCATCGCCGGCGGCGACGACTACGAGTTGCTGTTCGCCGTCCCGAAAAAGGGCGGCGGGCGGTTGCGAAACGTGCGACGCCACGTGGCCGACCCGCCGATGACGAAGATCGGGAGCTTTACCAAGGACCCGGGCGTGCTGGTCGTGGACCGGAACGGAAGCGAAGAACCGCTGCCTCAGGGGTACGAGCACTTTGAGAATCGCTGAATCCTACTGGCGGAAAGCGATTGCGACGTTCGGTGTCGCGGCGGCCTTCGTGTTTCTGTATCAAACCACCGCGCGCGACTCGCGCTCGTCGGCGAGCGAGGCGTCGCTGGTGGAAACTGCGGTCTTGCCGCAAGCCGGTTCGCGGATGCAGTTCACCGCCACCGCCTACTGTAAGGGTGAGACGACGGCGTCGGGCGTCGGCGTCCGTACCGGCGTGGCGGCGGCCGACCCCGCCCTGCTGCCCGTCGGCAGCGTGGTCCGGCTCGAAACCCCGAATCCCCGGTATAGCGGTGTGTGGACGGTCATGGATACCGGTCCCGCGGTCAGGGGCCGGACGGTCGATCTTTACCTCTGGAGCTGCAAGGAAGCCCTGGTTTTTGGGCGCCGGCCGGTTCGGCTGACGGTGCTCCGTCTGGGCTGGAACCCCCAGAACAGCATTCCGGGCATGGTGGACTCGCTGTTCCGGAAGCGCGAGGCCGACTCCAAGAAGCCGGCCGAGCCGGTGGTCCCGGCCATCCCCTCGGCCACCACCACGGTGCCCTCGGCCGACGGCCCCCGGTAGAATCAGCTCCTGCCTGCCGGCCTGGTCCCGGCCACTTTTTCGGGCGGATGCCCGCTCTAATTACAATCTCTGACGCGCTGAGCTGGCGGGCTCCTGATATTATCCCGCCCTATGCATGCTTTGTATGTCCTGCTCCCCGCGTTGTGCATCCTTGCCATCGCCTACAGGTACTACAGTGCGTTTCTGGCAACCAAGATCTGGATGCTGGATGACGCCCGAAAAACCCCGGCCCATACCAAGTTCGACGGCGCCAACTATTACCCGACGACGCGGTGGGTCATGTTTGGCCACCACTTCGCCGCGATTACAGGCGCGGGACCGCTGGTCGGCCCGATGCTGGCGGCGCAGTTCGGCTACGCGCCTGGCTTCATCTGGCTAGTCGCCGGCGTGTGCCTGGCGGGCGCCGTGCACGACTCGATCGTGCTGTGGGCGTCGGTGCGCCGCGGCGGGCGGTCGCTGCCCGACATCGTCAAGCAGGAGATCAGTCCCTTTACCGGGTTCATCGCCTCGATTGCCATCCTGTTCATCCTGGTGATCGCCATCGCCGGCCTCGGCATCACGTTCGTGAACGCGCTGGCCGACAGCCCCTGGGGCGTCTTCACCATCGCCATGACCATCCCCCTGGGCGTGTTCATGGGTATGTGGATGTACGTGTGGCGCAAGGGGAAGATCACCGAGGCCACGGTCATCGGCGTGATCGGCCTGCTGCTGGCGGTGGCCGGCGGCGAACCGCTCAACCACCCCGACTCGTGGCTCGGCAGCTTCTTCCGCCTGTCGCGCACCGAGATCGTGGCCGCGCTCTGCCTCTACGGCTTCGCGGCGTCGATGCTGCCGGTGTGGATCCTGCTGTCGCCGCGCGGCTACCTCAGCTCCTTCACCAAGATCGGCACCATCGCCCTGCTCGCCATCGGCGTGATCATCGTCAACCCGGTCTTGCAGATGCCCGCACTGACCGAGTTCATCCACGGCGGCGGCCCCATCATCCCGGGACCGATGTTCCCGTTCTGCTTCATCACCATTGCCTGCGGCGCCATTTCGGGATTCCACGCGCTGATTAGCTCGGGCACCACGTCGAAGATGATCGACAAGGAGTCGGACATCCGGGTGGTCGGCTACGGCGCGATGCTGGTCGAAGGCGTGGTCGGCATCATGGCGCTGATCGCGGCCTCGTCGATGGCCCCCGCCGACTACTTCGCCATCAACACCTCGCCTGCGGTCTTCGCGGCGATGACGTTCCAGGGCGAGCACCTGCAGCCCGTGCATCTTGCTGAAATCGAAGCCTCGGTCGGCGAAATCGTCACCGGCCGCACCGGCGGCGCGGTGTCACTGGCGGTCGGCATGGCGCAGATCTTCTCGAAGCTCCCCGGCATGTCGGGGCTGCTCGCCTACTGGTATCACTTCGCGATCATGTTCGAGGCGCTCTTCATCCTGACCACGATCGACTCCGGCACGCGTGTCGGCCGGTTCCTGCTGCAGGAGTTCATGGGGCGGGCCTACAAACCGTTTGCGCAACCCAATAACCTCGTGGGCGGAGCCATCGCCACGGCGATGCTGGTCTCGGCCTGGGGCTACTTCATCTACACCGGGCAAATCAGCACGATCTGGCCGATGTTCGGCGTCGCCAACCAGTTGCTCGGCATGGTGGCGCTGGCCGTCGGCACCAGCATCCTGATCAACATGGGCAACGCGAAGTACATCTGGGTCACGCTGTTCCCCCTCGCCTTCCTCGGCGTCAACACGCTGTATGGCGGCTTCCTCAACGTCCGCGACAACTACTACCCGCTGGCCATCGGCGCCAACGCCGCGCGCAACACCGAGGGCTGGATCCTCACCATCTGCACGTCGGTGATGATGGTGCTGGCCGTAATCGTGCTCGGCGCGGCCATCCAGAAGTGGGCGCTCGTGCTCGGCGGCGGCCCGGTGCCCGAAACGGCCGAGGCCAAGGGCTGATGGCGTTGAGCGCCGTCCGCAAGTTCATGGCCGGCGTCCGCGCCTGGTTCGAGCTCTGCTACGCCGTTCCTCCCGGGTGTTGAGGGTTGGACGCACGGAACCTGGACGGTTACCGAAGTGAATGGTCTGAAGTGAAGAGTGAGAAGAAGGATTAACACCTTTCACTTTTCACTTCTCACTTTCGCCGTAGGCTGCTATTTTGAAGTGTCCGCTCTCCCAGCGGACACTTCGTCCTCCCCCAGGGCGAGCCCGTCACGCGCGGGCACCGTGAACCGTCGTCAACCAATCCGGGGTCGAGATTCTTATGCGAATGGCCGTCTGTCGTGTGTCCGTGATGGTGTGTCTGGTCGGGTTGGGGTTGGCCGGGTCGGCGTCCGAGGCGCTGGCGCAGTACCGGCGCCCGTCCACCGGTGTCGTCGGCGAGGAGTACCACATCGAGGCCGCCTATGGCTGGTGGAACGCCGAGCCGTCGCTGATCGTGAACTCCGAGTCGATCGAGATTCTCGGCTCCGACGTCAACCTGATTGAAGACCTCGGCATCGAGAAGCACAAGCTCGGCAAGTTCGACCTGGTGCTGCGCCCCGCCAAGAAGCACCGCTTCCGCTTCCAGCGCCTGCCCATTCACTACGAGGCCGACGCGACGGTGCAACGGTCGTTCGTGTTCAACGGGCAGAGCTTCAACGTCGGCCTGCCGGTGCAGACGGTGGCGAACTTCGACACCTACCGGTTCGGCTACGAGTACGACTTCCTCTACTTCACGAAGGGGTTCGTCGGCGCGATGGTCGACCTGAAGTACACGAACGTGAAGGTCGAGCTGACCAGCCCGATCGGCGAGGAGTTCACGAGGGCGGCCGCGCCTATTCCCACGTTCGGCTTCATCGCCCGGGCCTACCCCGTCGCGAACCTGGCGCTCACCGGCGAGATGTCGTTTTTCCGCGTGCCAGACAGCCTGGCCGAGCAGCTCGAGGGCGATGGCAGCTACACCGACTTCGACCTGAACGCGACCTACAACTTCAACCGGTTCATCGGCGCGCAAGCCGGCTTCCGGCGGGTGAACATCTCCTACGCCGTGGATCTGGATAGCGGTACGCTGAAGTTCACGGGGCTGTACTTCGGGAGCGTCATTCGCTACTAGCTCCGCCTAAAGGCGGAGGCTACATTCGATGTGGCGTCCGGCTTTAGCCGGACCATTACGGAACCGTGACGAACACCCCGAGGCGGCGCGTGTCGCGGCTCTGTGGGTCGAGATCGCTGGGGCGGAACCACGGGCCGGTGCGAATGGTGACGAGCCTCGCCGTGCCATCGTGCGCCGGCAGCGAGACGGCCTGCAGTTGATTGGCGGCGAAGCCGACACGCCGGTGCCACGTCCCGGTGGTGACGTCGATCGTCGTCGGCACCGCTCCCGAGCGCACCAGCAGCACCATCTCGGCGTATGCGTTTGACGCGTCGGTGTCGAGGACCAGGGTGGTCGCTTCCTCGCCGCGGGTCCAGAATCCGCCGGCCTCCATGTAACTCGAGTCGTCCATGAAGAACGCGCTGGTCTGGCCGTAGCGAATCGCGCGCAGGGCGTGGCCGGGCGCGATCGGCGGCACCGCCAGCGACCGCACGCGCAGGCGCAACTCGCCGGCCGTGGCCCTGGCTTCGTCATCGGCGCGAATCGTCACGGAGTGAACCGGCACCGGGAGCTTCAGCGTCAACCCGGTGAAGCCCGCCTGCCGGCCGTCCAGTCGCCAGCGCTCGACGGCTTGATCGGTACGGCCGACCCGGACGACGACTTCACCGTGGAGACGGCCCTCGCCAAGCGCGACGAGGTCGTAGTCGCCGGCCGGCAGCATCGACGCCCGGAGCACGGTGACGTCCGCACTGTCCGGCGAGGTGCGCGCGAGGTTGGTCACCTCGAGCCGGCGAGCCAGGTCTTCAGGGCTCAGGCGCCGGCCCGGCTGAAGCTGGAACGCCACCTGGGCGGCCGACGGACTCCACGAGCGAAGAAACGTCCACTGCGATGGGCCCGGCCGCGCTCCCGGCGCGCCGTGTCCGGCCCACACCACCGTGGACGCGATCATGAGTGCCGCCGCGGCGACGGCCGCACTGGCCGTCCAGGTGACGCCCCGGCCCGCCTGGCGGCGCGTGAGCAGCCACGCAACGGCCGCCATGCCCGCTCCGGCGGCCATCCACACCGCGGCCGCCACCCAGGCGGCCAACAACCCCTGGCGGTGCACGCTCGGGAAGGCCAGCGGCAGGTCCACCGCGCGCGAGGCCCAGTCCAGGAACAGGTCGTAGCCGGCGCGGTCGTTGTAGGCCAGCAGGCCGCCGTCCACGATGAGTTTCGGGATCACCATCACGACGCTGAGCCCGAGGATCAGCAACGCGAACGCCCGCCACGCATCCGATGACCGCTCCCGCCACCACAGCGCCACGGGCAGGGCCGCCACCGGCATCAACGCCGCCAGGTAGCGCGCCGGCGCGCTGACGCCCCCCCACCACGCCGCGAACGAGGACGTCGCAATCACATAAGGAACGATGGCGAGGAGCAGCTCGACGGCAAGCCGACGATGGTCGCGGGCCAGCAGGACGAATCCGGCGAATGCCATCGCGTACACGGGCGCATGCGCGGCCAGGCCGAACTGCTGATCGAAGAGCAGGCCCGCGGCACCAATCCAGATCTGGCCGGCCGTCATCATCAGGTCCCGGCCCTGCGGCGCGGAGGGATTGGGCGTGCCCCAGATGATCCAGAAATAGAGGAACCACGAGGCCGCGACCAGGGCCGGCAACACGAGGAACGCGCCCGCGCGCCTTACGCCATTGCCCCCCGGCAGCAAGCGGAGCGCGATCGCCGCGCCGAGCGCCGCGGCGATGAGCGCGAACCGCGCGTGAAGCCACGGCAACACCGACAAGGCGGCGCCGCCAATCACCAGGTGCCGCATGGTCACGACCTGTTTCGTCTCGAGCCTCACCAGCAGCCAGACGCCGGCGATGGTGAACAGCCCGCCGGCACCGTCCGGATAAATGGTGAAGCCGTGGAAGAAGTACGGCGTGGTCAGGAAGACGGCTGCCCACCCCACCCACGCGCCCGACGCGCTGGCGGTGAGCAGCCACGCGACCTGCCACGCGACCGCGGACGCGGCGGCGGTCATCGCCATGACGGCGGCCACCGCCCCCGGATAGCCGGCGACCGCAAACGCCGGCAACACCAGTGCCGAGATGCCCGGGGCGTGCATCGGGTAAATCTCTCCGTCTTTGCCGCGCTGGATGAAGTCCGGCTTGAGCGTCTGGTCGGTGTAGGCGCGATAGTCGCCTCGCTCGTGGTTGTTCTCGATGCGCAGGTCGCCGTCGAGCAGCACGCTTTGCGCAATCACCAGGTAGTGCGGCTCATCGCCGCCCGGCAGCAGGTCGGCGAGGCTCCACGCGCCGGACGCATAGGCGCTTGCGGCCACGGCCGCGGCAATCCAGGGGGCGCGCCGCGGGTCGGCGCAGGCGCGCGTGATCCGCAAGGGCGGCCGCGGGCCCGCGAACAGCAGCCCCGCGGCGATCGCGATCCAGACCAGCCCTTCGAGCGGGCCTTGCCACATCAGGAACGCGGCCGGCACACGGCCCGGCAGGTACGGCAACCAGACGAGGAGCGAGAGCGCGAGCGGCCACGCGCGCGAGACCGGCAGGCGCGTGATGGCGGCAAGGCCGATGCCGATCACCACCAGGGCGGCCAGCCACGACAGCGGCGGCAGCGACACAACCCTGGCCATGGTGCCCGCGTCGAGGACGGCGGAGTGTCCGAGCGAGACCCAGACGGAGGCTCCGGCCAGCGCGGCCAGTGCCGCCGGCGGGACGCGGGCGGCGTAGGCCGACATAATCAGCGCGGCTTCTGCGCCAGGCACATCAGCGAGCTGCCGATGGGCATGTTGACGGCACGCAGCGCGATGGCCTCGAGCGACACCAGGGCGGTCAGCGCGGCGTTGACCGGCGCGGCGGGCACCGTGATCTCGCCCTCGCCTGCCGGCACCGCCCCGTCGCCCGCCGACAGGCGATGCCACATCCGGACCGGCAACATGATCGGGAGCAGGCTGGCGTGGTCGAACGTCAGCCGCTCGATCCGGAAGCCGCCCCGCTCGACAATCATGCGCAGGCGCGACGGCGTGTAGCGGCGGACTTCTTCCGACAGGACCGAATGGCGGCCGTGCAGAATCTCCAGCGCCGCCACGTGCAGCAGCAGCCAGCCGCCCGGCTTGAGGACCCGGGACATCTCGGCAATCGCGTCCCGCTCAACCGGATCCGGCAGGCACTGGAACACGTCGAAGGACGTCACCAGATCGAACGCCGCGCCGGCGAACGGGATTTGCGCGATGCTGGCCTGCGCCACGTGGTGGCCGTGCTCGCGCGCGAAGGCCGGGCCGATGTTGGTCAGGTCGAACCCGAAGGCCCGGCCGTACGGGCGCAACATCTCCAGGTTGGATCCGGTGCCGCACCCGCAGTCGAGGATGCGCGGCGAGGGCACGCCGGCTGTAGCGCGCTCGATCGCCGGCTTCATGTATTGGCGGAAGCCGCGGAACCAGAAGTGCGACTGCTCCGCGCGATAGGTGAGTTCGAGTAAGCGATCCACGGGGAAAAAGGCGGTGAACGCCATGCTACCATAGCGAACTCATGCGCCTTCGCGGAGCGTCTGAGGCCACCGCGGCCTGGCTCGCGGCCCTCGTGCTGGCGTGCCTCCTGACCTATCCATACGCCCTCAAGCTCGATCACGCCGGGCGGCTCGACACCAACGACGGGCGGTGGAGCATCTGGGTGGTCAGCTGGGTGGCGCACGCGCTCACCACCGACCCGCTGAGCGTCTACCGCGCCAATATCTTCTATCCCCACGACAACGCGCTCGCGTTTTCGGAAGGCAACCTCGTCGAGGGCGCCATCGCGGCGCCGGTGTGGGCGCTGACCAGGAACCCGTACACGACGCACAACGTCCTCTTCATCTTCGCCTTCGCGCTGTCGACAATGGGCGGGTACTACCTGGTGAGATATCTCACCGGCGATCGGCGCGCGGCGGCCGTCGCCGGCGTGCTGTTCGCGTACTGCCCGTTCGTGTTCGCGCGGCAGGCGCACATCCAGTTGTTGATGGTCGGCTTCCTGCCGTGGTGCATGCTGTCGTTCCATCGGCTGATCGATCGGACCACGCCGTGGCGCGCCGTCGAACTCGGCGTGGTGCTGTGGATGACCGGCCTGGCCTGCGCCTACTACGGGATCTTCGCCGGCGGCATGGTCGGCCTCGGCTCGATCCTGCTGGCGGTGACGCGCGGGCGCTGGCGGGAGCCGCGCTACTGGACCGTCATCGCGCTGGCGGCGGCCGTCTGCATCGGCCTGACGCTGCCGCTGTTCCTGCCGTATCTCGAACTCCAGAAAGAAACCGGCTTCGCCCGTCCGCTCGAAGAGACGCTGCGCTACTCGGCGAACTTCGGCGCGTGGTTCGCGTCCTCGGCGTGGGCGCATCGCTGGCTGGTGCCGTACCTGCAGCCGCCCTACATGGAGAACTTCAGCGAGGTGCTCTTCCCGGGCATCCTGGCGCTGACGCTGGGCCTTGCCGGGGCGTGGATCGGCCTGCGCCAGGCGCCCGCGGCGGCGGCAACCGCGCCCACGGCCGGCACTGAAGTGCCGGCCTTCTGGCACGGGGAGCCGGTTGGCCGCTTCAGCCGCGATCTCGTGTGGCTCTACGTGGTCATCGGCGCCGTCGCCTTCTGGACCACGCTAGGTCCCAGGGCCGGGCTCTACACGCTGCTCCACAACACCATCCCGGTCTTCTCGTTCCTCCGCGCCCCGGCTCGCACCGGCATCGTCGTGACGCTGTGCCTCGTCGTGCTGGCGTCGATTGTGCTGTCCAAGTGGATGCGCGGCCGGCACGCCAACCTGATTTGCGGCGCCTTCCTCCTGCTGGCGGTGGCCGACCTCACGCAGGCGCCGCTGCGTATGCGCGACGCCCAGCCGCTGCCGCACGCCTATGAGACCCTCGCGCGGCTGCCCCGGGGACCGGTCATCGCGTTCCCCTACTGGTACGAGCGCCCGGCATTCCCCAGGCACGCGGAATACATGCTGATGTCGGCGGCCAACTGGCAGCCCCTGATCAACGGCTACAGCGACCACATCCCGCAAGACTTCCGCGACACCGTGCTGCCGCTCAGCACCTTTCCCAGCCGGGAGTCGTTCGCGATTCTCGAACAGATCGGCGCGCGCTACGCGGTGTTCCATCTCGACTTGATGGATCCCCGGACTCGAGAAAAATTGATTTCCCGCGTGGAAGTGGACTACAAGGACTACCTGCGACCACTCGAAAAGGACGGGGAAGTCTGGCTCTACGAAATCGTCGGCTGGCCGCGCTAATCCTGTTTGCCGTACTCGCGGTCGCCCACTCGTGGCCACTGGCGACCGATCTCGCCCACCTGTCCCGATTCGACAACGACGACGCCTCGCTGAATACGTGGGCCATCTCCTGGGTGGCGCACATCCTGCCGCGGGCGCCGCTGCGGTTGTTCGAAGCGCCCATCTTCTACCCTGACGCGCACACGCTGGCTTATTCGGAGCACCTGCTGGTGCCATCCCTGATCGGCGCTCCCCTGCTGTGGCTGGGTGCCCCGCCGTTGGTCGTCTCCAACCTGCTGATCATCCTCGGGCTGGCGCTCTCGGGATGGGTGATGTGCCTGGTCATCAATCGCTGGACCGGCAGCATGGCCGCGGGCGTGATCGCGGGCCTGCTCTATGCGTTCAACGCCCACGTGCTGACGCGATTCCCGCACGTGCAGGCGCAGCACGTCGAGTTCTTCCCGCTCATCCTGTATGCGCTCGATCGGGTCCTGGCCGGCGGCAAACGCCGGGACACCGCGCTGCTGGCCGCGGCGTTCATCCTCCAGGCCCTGTGCTCCAACTACCTGCTGGTCTTCTGCACGTTCGCCGTGGCCGCCGCCGCCGCCGGGCGTCCATCGGACTGGTGGGGTTCGGGCCGGCGACACGTGCGCATCGAGCTGGCGCTCGCGGCCGTGGTAATTGCCGTCGTCCTGGCGCCCTTCTTGTGGCCGTACTACCAGTTGAGCCGCGACCAGGGACTCACCCGCTCGATCGGCGAAGTGGCGGCGTACTCGGCCGGGTGGCGCGACTACCTGGTGACGGGCGGGCGGCTGCACTACGCGTGGTGGAGCCACCAGTTCTTCGAGTCACGCACGGCGCTCTTCCCCGGCATCACGGCGGTCGTGCTCGCCGGCGTCGCGTTGGGATCGGGCACGGCGTTTCGCGACGTCCGCGCTCGCATGTCGCTCGCCATCGGCATACTCGGGATCGCGTTTTCGTTCGGCCCTGGCCTCCCTGGATACGCCACGCTCCACCAGTACCTCCCGCTGCTGGCCGGCATTCGCAATGCCGCCCGCTGGGGCTGGCTGGGTTTGGGAGCCATCTCGGTGCTCGCCGGCTTCGGCGTGGCCCACATCGAGCGCGCGTGGCTCGCGCGGGTCGGTGGCGGAACCGCGCGGGTCCGCTCCTGGGCCGCGGTGTCGGTCGCGATTGGCGTCGTGGCCTCTGCCGAGGCGATCCGCGCACCGGTCGGCTTCACGCCATTCACGCGCGTCGCGCCCATCTACGATCGGCTCGCGGCCGAGCCGGGCGTGGTGTTGGCCGAGTTCCCGTTCTACTCGGAAAACACGTTCAGCCGGAACGGGAAGTACCTGCTGAACAACACGCGATCGTTCACCCCGCTCGTCAACGGCTACAGCGGCTTTGAGTCGGCCGCGTTCCGCGAACGGGCGAGAACGCTCGCGGGCTTCCCGAGCATCGAGGCGTTATCGCAACTGAAGGCACTGGGCGTGACGCACGTCACCGTGCACGCGGCCGAGTTCGCGGATCGCCATGGCGGCAACGCCTTGCAGGCGGTGGCGCTGGCCCCCGCACTCGAGCTGATCGTCGAGGACGACGGAATCAGGCTTTATAAGGTGCGCTGACCGGCAGCCTGGCCAGGCGGCGATCGGCCTCGAGCAGCGTCTCGGTCCGCTTCGAGAAGCAGAACCGGACCGTCTTCGGCGCCGACGCCGGATCGATGTAGAAGCTGCTGCCGGGGATGGTGGCGACACCAATCTCTTTCACCAGGTATTGCGCGAACTCGGTGTCGGTGTCGAATCCGTATTTCTCGACGTCCGCGATCACGTAGTAGGCACCGCCTGGCCGGTAGCTGGTGAAGCCGTGCCGCGCCAGGATGTCGAGCATCAGGTCGCGCTTGGCCTGGTAGTCGGCGGCGAGCGCCACGTACGACGCCGGCGGCATCGACAATGCGACCACGCCGGCATCCTGGAACGGCGTCGGGGCGGCCACGGTGAGAAAGTCGTGGATCTTGCGGATGCCGCCGGTGAGCGCGGCCGGCGCGATGGCCCAGCCGACGCGCCAGCCGGTCACGCTGTAGGTCTTCGACAACCCGCTGGTAATGACGGTACGATCCGCCATCCCTGGGAGCGACGCGATCGACACATGCGGCTGCCCGTCGAAGACGATGCGTTCGTAGATCTCGTCGGAGATGGCCAGCACGTCCCACCGCTGGCAGAGATCGGCGATCACCTGCAACTCGGCGCGCGAGAACACCTTGCCCGTCGGGTTGTTGGGCGAGTTGATGACGATGGCGCGCGTGCGATTGGAAAAGGCGCGGGCGAGCTCGTCGGGGTCGAAGCTCCAGTCCGGCTGCCGCAGGCGGACGAACTTCGGCTGCGCCCCGGCCATGATGGCGTCGGGGCCATAGTTCTCGTAGAACGGCTCGAACACGATCACTTCGTCACCCGGATCGATGCAGCCCATCATCACGGCCATCATCGCTTCCGTGGAGCCGCAGCACACCGTGACCTGCTCGTCGGCATTCACCGGGATGCCCTGGCGGCTGGCGACGTCGCCGGCAATGGCCTCGCGAAGCTCGCGCGTGCCATACGGGGGGGCATACTGATTCTGGTCGTCCCGAATCGCCGCGCAGGCCGCCTCTTTCACTGCGGATGGCGCATTGAAATCCGGGAAGCCCTGAGACAGGTTGACGGCCTTGTGGAGATTGGCCAGCCGCGTCATCTCACCGAACACCGAGTCGGCAAACGCGTTGACGCGCTTCGCACTGCGAATCCTGGACATTGGAGGGATCATATCGCGACGCGGATGACGACGACATCACCAGGGCCACAGATGACGCAGATGACACAGATGACGCCGGCCTCGACTGACGCGCGCCGGGTCGGCGGGGCCGCGGAGCGGCCCGGGTCGAGCAGAACGCTCGCGGGACGAACGAGCCACATGTTCGCCCGGGCTCGCTCGTCGCCGCGAGCGTTCTGCTCGACAGGCGCGGCTTCGCCGCGCCCGCCGACCGTGGCATCTGCGTAATCTGTGTAATCTGCGGCTCTGAAGATCCGGAATCAGCGCTGGCGGTCGGAGCCGTACAGGTAGCGGTAGTCCTCGGCCGTGCCAAGGATGCGCTTCACGTAGTTCTGCGTCTCGGGGAACGGGATGTCGTCGATGAATTCGTCTTGCGACATGCCGGGCCGCTCGCGCTGCCACTCCGCCACGCGGCTGTTGCCCGCGTTGTAGGCGGCCAGCGCGAAGTGCACGCCGCCGAACTTGCGGATGGAGTCGGCAAAGAAATGCGTGCCCAGCCGCACGTTGACCTCGGCCTCGGTCAGCCGCTTGGTCGAAAACGGCCGCACTCCCAGCTTCCGCGCCAGGCTGCGGCCGGTGGCCGGCATCACCTGCATCAGGCCATACGCGTTGGCGTGCGACACCACGCCCGGGTCGAAGTTGGATTCCTGGGCGACCAGGGCCGCGACCAGGTACGGGTCGAGACCGCGCTGCGCCGAGTACTTCTGCAGCAGTGGCCAATAGTCCAACGGGAAGATCACCTGCAGGATCTCGTTGGGCAGCGTCTCGCCGCCGGCCGCCAGGTACTGCGGATATGCGCGCTTCATGGCGTTGATGCCGGCGCGCACGTTGCCCAGGCGGCGATGCGCCAGGGCCATGGTGGCCTGCAACTGCGGCGAGTCGCCCCACACCCGCTGCGCGTACTGCAGTTCGTTCATCGCCTCGCGGTTCAGGCCGGTGGCGAGCAACATCGCAATCCGCGGCACGGTGGGCGCGTTCGGCGCCGCGGGCGCCTGGCGTTGCAGCGACGGCGCAATCGCGCCACCACGCTGGCCGGCGAGGGCTTTCACGGCCAGGCGGCCGTAGTACGAGTTGTGATAATCCGTGGCGGTCAGTTTGAGGCGCGACACGCCGGTCTCGGCATCACCGGCTTGCAGGGCGGCGCGCCCGCTCCAGTAAAGCCACGATGGACGGTAGTCGGACCGCGGAAACTGGGCGGCGCCACGATCGAAGAACTCGATCGCTTCCTGGAAGCGGCCCTGCCGGTACGCCCACCAGCCGGCCTTCCACGCCGCGCGCTCGGCGAAGCGGCCGGCCGGGTACTTCTCCACCACCTCCCGGAACACCGCATCCGCCTGCTCATCCTGATCGTCGATGATCAACGCCGAGGCGAGGTTGTTGAGGGCCTCATCGGCAAACGGGCTGGATGGGTACCTGGCGACGAACGCACGCGACCGCGTGACGTGCTCGTCGGCGAGTTTGAGGCCGCGGACGGCGGCCAGGCTATGGAAGCCGGCCTCTTCGCCGAGCGGTCCGTCGAGCAGCGGCTTCAGGCGGTCGTGCCCCTCGCGGTAGCGCCCGAGACCGATGTCGCAGGCCGCCAGCCGCAGGTCGAGGCGGTCGCGTTCGGCGCCGGTGACAAAGGGCTTGATGCCGTCGTATGACGCGCGCGCGTGCGTCCACCGCCGCACCTTGAAGAGCGCTTCGGCGCGAGCCAGTTCCTTCGGGACCAGGTCCGCCACGACCTCGACGTCCAGCTTGTCGAGTTCGGCGGCCGCCTCGTCGGCCTCGGCGCTGGTCGGGTAGTCGTAGTAGACGCGCTGCAGGGCCTCGACCGATCGCGCCGGCTGGCCGGCGTCGTCGGCCGCGAGGCCAAGCTTGAGCCACGCCAGCTGCGGCCGGGCCAGCTTGCGGCTGACCAGCGTGTCGTAGATGGCGACGGCGCCCTTGAAGTCTTTCTGCGCCTCTCGGACTTCGGCCTGGCGAAACGCCGCGTCTTCCGGAAGGTGGCCGTCGATCTGGCTCGAGACCAGCGTGGCCAACACGCGATCCGCCGCCTCGAAGCGCTCGAGCTTCGTCAAGGCGAGCCCCGTGTAGTAACGCGCGTAGTCGGCGAGCGGAGTCTTGGCCAGCGCGTCGGAACTGACCAGCGGCAACGCGGCGGCGGCGTTGTCGCTGTCTTCGAGCAGCCGGACGCCCTTGACGAAATTCGCCAGCACCGGGCTGAGCGGCGCCTGAGACGCGGGCGCGAACCACATAGTGGAGAGTTCGTGAGGCACCGGAGGATGGGCGGTGGGCACGAGGCGCGCCGGGATCCCCGCCGCCGCGCGCAGCGCGGCCGTCGGCTGCTGCGCCGCGAGTGCAGCGCCAGCCGCCACCGCCAGGCACAGCACGACCGTGGGAACCTTGGTGCGAGCCGTCACCGGGAACTTCGTCAACTTCACCCCATGTTACCGAGCAACGTCGCGTCGCCGCCCGCCAGCGTGCGGATCAGCTCCTGCTGAAAAAAGTCCGTTTGCCCGCGCACGCCGACCGGCACCTGTTCGTTGTAGGCCTGCCGGGCCTTCTCGATTTGCGGCGCGAGCCGGGCCAGCAGGTTGCCTTCGCGCCGGCCCTCGTGCATGGCGGGCTCATGGAAGAGACGAATCTCCGACACCAGCAACCGGGCGGTGCGCCTCGCGGCGTCGGCTACGCCGTCGGCGATTTGGCTCATCGCGCTGGGCGGGTTGGCCGGGGCAGCCGGGCTGGCGGGGTGGGCGGACGAGCCCGGCGTCGCCCCATGGGTGTGGATGCGCGGCGGCCCGGCGGCCGCCCGCTGCGTCGTCAGGGCTTCGAGGCAACGGCCCGCGTGCCGGGCGAGCACTTCAATCACTTCGGGCCATCCGCTCGGGACGGGGCGTTCGTGGCCATCCATGGTCACGCCGTCGGCATACACCACGGCGACGACGCGGCCGCCGACGATCACCGGGACGGCCAGCCCCATGCGGTCCGCCGGCAGCTTCTCGAAGCCGGGCCCTGCCGCCGCGCTCTGCCCGTCTCTCGTGGTCACGACCCGGGCCGCGCCCACCGCCATGCCGATCACGCCGGACTCGGTGAGCGCGAGATCGATGGACTTGGGCTGCGCGTCGCGCGGGCCGAAGCCGGCCATCTTCCAGCCGAGGATGCGATCGGCGCGCAACACCACCACCGCGGCGCGCGCGGCTTCGCGCGCCGCCGCGAGGGCCAGCGCGTCGAGCACCTCGCTGAGCGACGATGCGCCATCGAGTCCGCGGATGCTTTCGAGCAGGCGGGTGACGCCGGCCATTTCCACGTCACGTTCCTTGGCGCGGGCGCTGGCGACGGCGTCTTTCAGCGACTCCGCGGCGCGCGCCTCGGTATCGGCGAGGGCCACCTTCATCCGGGTTTCCGCGTCGGCGAGGGCCGCCGCCAACTTCTGATCGACCTCGGCCTCGACCTCGCGGCGAATCTCGCGCGCGGCCACCTCGCGGTCTTCGGCGCGGGCGGCCTCGATGGTTTGCTCCATGGTGGCGCGCACGCGCGCTTCGGCGTCGGCCACGCGTGCCTGGGCCGCTTGCTCGGCTTCGGCAAAGGCGGATTCGCGCGCGGCCCGCGTGGCCGCCTCGCGCTCTTCCGCGGCGTCATCGATCACCTGCTTGACGAGCGTATCGAGTGCCTGATCAACGGAGGACCGCACACGATCTTCAAACGACATTCTGTCACCCGACCCGGAGCGGGTCTGCAGGGGGACGCAGGCAGCGGCTGGGATTCGCTCGAAACGTCCGTACAGTGGGCATTATGCGGACGCCGGCGGGGTGAAGTCAAGGTGGACGGAAGCCCGGAAAGCATTGAGCCACCTCAAGAAACCGCGAATCGGGCGCCCGGGAGTTCAGAAGTACACTTTCAGCGTGGTGACCAACTGAAGCCTTGGGAGTTGCTGGCGGAAGCCCGGACGCCTGACGGCACGCTGCTCGCGCTCACGCGCCGCGACACCGAGCTGGTGATCATGGCGGGGGGCAAGATCCTGATGTCGAGCCGGATGCACGGCTCGGAAGAGGCCATGGCCGGGATGGCGTGCAAGCGGCTGCCCTCCTTGAGCGGCGCCTGCGTGCTCATCGGCGGGCTGGGTCTCGGCTACACGCTGCGCGCGACGCTCGATCTGCTGCCGGCGGATGCGACCGTGGTCGTGTCGGAACTGATTCCCGCGATCGTCGAATGGCACGCCGGCCCGTTGGGCGCGCTCGCGAACAAGCCGCTTGCCGACAAACGCGTCCAGGTCGAGACGAAGGACGTGATCGCAACATTGCGGTCGAGTCCCGGACGCTTCGACGCGGTGCTCCTCGACATCGACAACGGTCCCGAGGCGTTCACTGAATCGGCCAACGCCGGCCTCTACAACGATCGCGGCATTGCGACGATCAAGGCGGCGCTCAAGCCCGGCGGCGTGCTGGCGGTGTGGTCGGCGTGGGAGGATCGGCGGTTCGAGCAGCGCCTGAGGTATGCCGGCTTCAAGGTGGAGGTCGAGCGCGTCCGCGCCCGGCTGAAGAAGGGCGGCCCGCGCCACACCATCTTTCTCGGCCGCGTCCAGGGCTATTGAATCGGGTATGCTGCCCGCCACATGAGGGGTACAAGACTCTGGGGCTCGGTGGCCGCGCTGAACGCGGTGCTCGCGTTGGGCATACACGCGGCGGCGCCGGCGGCGCCGGAGCGGTCCGATCGACAGGAGTACGAATACGCGGGACAGCACGGCCTCGAACCGAATTGCGGATGGTCTGTGTACTGTTACCGGGTGCTGGTTCCGGTGCTCCTCGAGCACATCCCCGTTGATTCAGAACGGCGCTGGCGCGGGTATCAACTGGCGGCGAACACGATCGCCGGCTCGATCGTGGCGGTGACCACGGCCGGACTGGCCAACGGTCTCCCGGCGGCCGCCATCGCCACCGTGCTGGTGCAAACCTCATTCGGGTTCACGTTCACGGCCTACGACCCGTACACCGCCGACCCCATGGTCTTTGTGATCGCCGCGGCCCTTGCCTGGTGCTGGATGGCCAACCGGGCCTTCGCCGCACTGGCGTTGGGACTCGTCGGCGTGTTTGCCAAGGAGACGGTCGCCTTGGTCAGCGCCGCCACGGCCCTGGCGGCGCTGGTGAATCGGCGGCGCGCCGGCTGGCGTCTGTGGGTGGCGCAGGCCGCTCTCGTGATGCTGACACTGCTCGCCTTCCATTGGATCATGGACACCTACTTCGGTTGGGGTATCACGAAGAACGCGGCGGCCAGGTTTTCAGAAGGGTCGTGGCTGGCGCTCTGGTGGGCGAACAACCCCAGCCTGCTGCGGAAGCTCTTCTTCCTGTTCGTGCCGTTCG
The DNA here is from genome assembly GCA_041659285.1 of Vicinamibacterales bacterium. Taxonomy (NCBI): domain Bacteria; kingdom Pseudomonadati; phylum Acidobacteriota; class Vicinamibacteria; order Vicinamibacterales; species Vicinamibacterales bacterium. The sequence goes on from JBAZYO010000002.1 coordinate 296,225, forward strand.
GGTTCGCGTGGCTGTATGCCGCCGCCGGGTATCGGACCGCGCCGCGAGACTTGCGGCACCTTGCCACCGGAGCATTGCTGCCGTTCCTGGCGCTCAACTACGTCCAGAACCCCGAGCGCGCCCTGGCCAATGCCTTCTTCGTGATCGTCCCCCTGGCGACGGTCGCACTGTCGCGCGTTCCCGTTAGCGTGGGCCTGGTCGCCGCTGTCACCAACGGCCTGTTCACCGCCAAGGTGGGCACCTCCACTGCCTGGCTGCCGTCATCGTCGTATTTGCTGGTTCCCGCCGCCGCGTCGGCGGCCTGGGTGCTCTGGCACCTTCGACGCGATTCAGGCGTGAACGACCGAGAGCCCCAGTAGCTCCTCGAACGCGTCGAAGTCGCGATCCCGATGCAGCAGCGAGTGCTGCTCCTCGATGCAGAACGTCGCAATCAGGACGTCGATGGTCTTCCGTACGGTCTTGCCGCGCCGGCGCAGCGTGCGGTAGTTCCTGGCGGCTTGCACCGCCAGCGTCCGGCTCGACGCCTCGAAGATCGCGAACTGCAGGAGGTCTGCTTCGACGAGCACCGCGGTCTTCTCGTCGCGGATGCCCTGCAGGATTTCCGAAAGGATGATGGTGGTCAGGCCCAGCCGATCCTGGTCGAGGCGCAGTTCGAGCCAGTTCGTCTCAGCATTGTCGGTGCCGTTGAAATAGTCGATCCAGACGGTGGTATCGACGATGACCATCGCCGGCTACTTGCCGATGCGCTGCAGCCGCGAGGCGTTCAGATCCCCTTCCCACGCCACCTTGCCTCGCAAACGGCGGACGCGGCCCTGGCTGCGAGTCTGGATCAACAGGCGCAACGCTTCCTCGACCACGCCCCGCTTGGTCGTGGCCTCGCTGCTTCGCATTGCCTGCCGCATCAACTCGTCGTCGATGTCGATATTGGTACGCATGGGAGCCTGTGTGTAAGATTCGTATTTTTGTGTGTAGCTGTCAAGTCGCGGGGAGCCGTCGAGCTTTCAATCCCACCCGGAAGGGCCTACACTGGAGAGGTAGTTAGCGGTCTTTCTCTCCTGGGGGGCGATCTGGCTTCGACGGGGGTGCGGGATCGCGGAACGCGTGCCGAGGCCCATGCACCTCGTAAATCCCGTGGAAAAACAACGTAACTGCGAACGCAGACTACGCTCTCGCCGCTTAATAACCGGTGAGCGATCAACTTGAGAGCGCCTACGGCTCGGGATTGATCGTCATTTAGTAGGCTGGCCGCCACGTTCCGCCTTGAGGCGTGGCAGTGAGAAACATCGGGGATGGCGGCCGGGGCTTTTGGCTCCGTTTCTAACCGGTCGCGACACGAGAATGGAGACACGCACGTAGTGATCTGCGACGACGTGTTCTCGGACGCGGGTTCAACTCCCGCCGCCTCCACCATTTTTCCTTAGGAAAACGAGCAAATCAGCTCGTTTTTCCCGCCGCCTCCACTATTCCTCCACGGAATTCGCCGCCGGTCTCCAAGAGCCGAATGGCCGCATCGAGCGCGGCCGGACTCAGGTGCATGTAGCGCTGCGTAGTGGCCAAGTCCGAATGTCCCGCGAGTTCCTGGATCGCCCTCGCCGGCGCCCCACGCATCGCCAGATGCGAACAGAACGTGTGGCGCAGGATATGGACACCCGGCTTCACGTTCGCCTTCCTTGCCGCGCGGCGCATCATCACCTGAACCACTTTCTGCGTCAGTGGCTGACCTTTGGTTTCGCAGAGCACCCGAGGACCGCGTAGATGACGCGCTTCCTTCAAGGCTTCTGTTAACCGCTTGGTCAGAGGCACATACCTGAGCCGCCCACCTTTCGGTACCGTGACGTGCCCCTTCCAGTCCGATCGCGCGACACAGAGTTGCCGTTTGTTCAGGTCAACATCTGTCCACTCCAGTGCCATGATTTCGCCGCATCGCAAGCCCGCCTCGCCGCCCAACAGCACGACCAGGTAATCCTGCAAACTGCTGCGAGTTGCTTCGACGAGTCGTTCGTACTCCTCGAAGTCATGGAAGCTCGCCTGGCTCTTCGGTGTCGGCAGCAACTTGATCACGCACGGAACGCGTTCGATCGAGCCCCACTCGACGGCCGTCTTCAGCATCACGCTCAAGGTCGTCAGGATGTTGTTGACGGTCTTCGCCGAGCGATCCGCAAGAGCGGACTTCAACCGCTGCACGTCTTCGGTCGAAATCGTGTCCAATCGTTTGTCGCCGAGTTGCGGAACCAGATGGGACTTGAAGATCGACTTCTTTCCCGCAATCCCGCTTGGTTTCAACCGATTGGCTTTTGCGTAGCCGTCCACGAATCGTGGCGCGAATTCCTTGAGTGCTGGTGTCTCGAGCACCTCCTCTTTCGTGGCCCGCTTGGGTTTGCCATTGACCAGCAACACCCGTTCGCGCGCTTCGGCCCAGCGTTGGGCCGCGCCCTTGCCCGTTGCTGAGGCTTTCTTCCGCTCGCGAATGATGGTGCCGTCCGGAAGCTCGACGCGTATGTCGACTTCCCATCCGCCGTTCACGTAGGGTCTGACTGTGACGCTCATCGCTGTTCACTCCTTTGCGATGGCGCCGACTTCTGATTGAGCCAGTCTAGCAAATCAGCCGCGCGGAATAGCACACGGCGCCCGATGCGGACGATGCCGGGCAATTGGCGGCGCTCGATCATGGCGTAGATCGCGCGCCTGGTTGTCCGTAGCAAGTCGGCCGCTTCATCGACCGTGAGCAGCACAGGTTGTTGGCCACGCATCCAAGCCGTCATGGACATTCCTCCGGCGCGCGTGCGCGCCCGATCAGAGACCAGATGTTGGTGAGGAATTACCGCGCGAGGTAGACCGGCTTACAGCGGTCACTCGACTAGTGGCGCGGGCGCGGCTTGGGAGCCTGCGACGAACCGCACGAGCGATATGCCGTGCGGTCGGTGGTCACTGAAACCTCGGACCACCTAACGGTCTAACTAATTGCCTGAAGCTGATCAGCGATCGTGCGGTATCGGGCGACGATCGGATGTCTGCTCCATATGCGTTGAACGCGTTCTGGAGTCGGTATCTGGCAACACCGCAAAGATAACCTCACAATATTCCCACCTGTTGACCCGCGGCAAACTGAACAATCCGATCGCGGACAGTGCAATGTCGAGCATCACGTAAGAGCCCACATCGAACTGCGCGCAGAGCGCCGTCAATGCCCGAAGGCCCTGCGGGACGCAGGGTCGAAGCGGAGCGAAGAGCATTGACGGCGCCGAGCACAGTTCGAGAATCGATCGCGTGATGCTCGGCAGCCCGTTTCGCGCCCATTCGTCAGCCCACTGCTTCCCGCGCTTGCCGTCCAAGTCAGCGGACACGCAAGCCGGAACGTGAACGACCCCGCCATCAGACGCTGGGGCCACCCTCGGCGCGTGGCGCGGGGGTCGTTCACGTTCCGGCTTGCTCTCCTATCCCGGCAGCAAGCGCGAACAGGGGCGGCACAATGCGCCGCCCCTAGATGCCAGTCCGTCGATACGAACTCCTGCGTGCGATTGAAGTTAGCGCTCTTCACCCGCGCCCGCGCGCAGGCGATCTGCGGAGAGAACGTGTGCGGGTCTGCCGCATGGAGGGGGACAACCTGACGGGCCATTCACTTGTCCCCCAGGCGTTCCCCCAATCAGCGATTTCATGCGACACCGATCAGGGAGGTAAGACGCAAGTACTGATGCGGCAACTCCATGAATTCGATCCGCCCATCGCCGCGCTCCAATTGGTCGCGGAGGCTCGATGAAGAGACCCCCGTGATGGCC